>CALWKO010000010.1 GCA_944381275.1 uncultured Clostridia bacterium
TAAGTCGGTATTACCGTTACCATCCGAATCAAAGCATTGGCTGTTGTCATTCCATAGATAATTATTAGCCCAAAACGCATCTATTGTTTGTAAGGTTACGTCATTGGTAAGAACAATGTCCTTATTGTTGGCTTCTATTGCAGCCTTGAGCTGTGTTCCGTTGGAAACGGAAGTATAATCAGAAGGCAATGTCCTTCCTATATTGCTGCCGTGCGTGTATGTAGCCGTATTCTGCGCCACAGCCGACGCCTGCCCTTCCTGCACCGAAGGCACCATTCCCGTGCCGTCTGCAAGAAAGAGCGTTACGCCGAGCGCGCATACGAGCAAAATACATACCGCAAAAAGTATGCCCTTTTGCAAACTCTTACTCATAAAAATCTCCCTCCAAAATTCGGCTCCCCCGCCGCTTTTTTATACGCACGCGTGCGGATTCACCATATTGATACAATCTTACTTTACACCTATTTTACGAAAAAGTCAATACTTTCCATAAGATTTTACAATTTTTTTGTTATGCCCGCACACGAGCACGGCGGGACGATTTAAGCGGGCGCCTTCCATCCGCTTTTGCGCAAGCTGCCGACTCGTAGTAGCGCTGCTACAACTTCGCGGCATCTTGCACAAAATCGAACGAAATCCACCTCGCTAAAACCGCCCCGCCGCGGTCGTGCGCGGGGCAATTTTTCTGCCCTTACCTCTCCGCCCCGGCTAATCATATATTATTCTTTTGCACGATATGCCGACTCGTAGGCAGCGAGCCGCTGCACCCTTAACCGCCTTGAAGTGATAAGAATTGAGTTGCAACTTAACATTTTCCCCGATTTTCCTAATTTTGTATTTGCCGAGAAATACAATTTGGTTTTGCGGAGAAAAACAGTATAATATATGTACTACTTGCTTCAACGCCCATAAGGGGTGGAGCGCCCCGCGCTCCCGTCTTGAAGTGACTGACATCAAATTGAGTATAAAAACAATGAAGTGCCGGGCGCCAAGTTGCGCTTTTGTAAAAATTCGGAAATATTCGTAAAAAATGTGCATTTTATATTGATTTTGCACATATTATGTGCTAGAATATAGTTGAAAAACTAGGAGGTGCATGCTATGGAGTATACGAATTTGAATATAAGAACGCCCAAGGACGTGAAAGCCCAAGCCGAACTTATCTTCGATGAGTTGGGAATTTCCACCACCGCGGCATTCAATATCTTTTTGCGCCAAGTGATCCGCTCCCATGGTATCCCCTTTCCCCTCACCCTCGATACGCCGAACGAAGTGACAGCAAAGGCGCTCAAGGACGCAGAGGAAGGCAATGATATTCATGGCCCCTTCACCAACACGAAAGATTTGGCAAAATCCCTGTCTTCTAATGACTAAACGGCAGTAATTCCAACGTAACATTTTCCCTGATTTTCCCAATTTTGTGATTTTCCCGATTTTTGTCGACTGACTACGGACAGTTTTGCGATTTTTCGATTTTTGTCGACTGGCGACCGACAATTTTGTGATTTTTTGGTTTTTGTCGACTGACGGCTGACAAAAACCTTGACTTTTTGTGATTTTAGGGATATAATCAAGGAAAAGGAGCGCAAAGGGCTATGATAAAGAGGACAAATTATTTGAGCAGAATTATTCCGCTCATCGACAAAAATCTGATAAAGGTCATCACCGGGGTGCGCCGCAGCGGTAAGACCGTGCTTTTGCAACAAATTCAAGAGTATTTATTGGAAAACGGAAAGGCGAAGAGTGACATTGCGTATATCAATTTTGAATCTAAATTGAATGCGGACTTGAAAAACGGCGAAGCGCTTTATAAATATCTTTTGAACGCAGGCAAAAATGCGAGCGGCAAAATTTATATCTTCCTAGACGAAATTCAAGCGGTTGACAAGTGGGAAGAAGTGGTTTCTTCACTTTTGGTGGATTTGGATTGCGACATATATATTACCGGTTCCAATTCCAAATTGCTCTCCGGCGAGCTGGCGACTTTGATCGCCGGCAGGTATATTCAAATACATGTTTACCCCTTTACTTTGAAAGAAGCCAAAGAAATAAGTTTGCAGAACGGAAAATATTCATCCGACGAGCAGCTTTTTTTAGATTATCTGCGCTTCGGCGGCTTGCCCCAACGCTTTTATTTGGAAGATGAGAGCGTGGAAGCATATCTTTCCGATACCTATGACGCAATCGTGATAAAAGACATTTTAAGGCGCAATAACCTAAACGACGAAAGTTTGCTGAATTTGCTCTTAACCTTTTTGATGGACAATATCGGCAATCCCTTCTCTGCCCGCTCGATAGCGGCGGCGCTCGCCGCAAGCGGAATAAAGACTTCCGCCGATACAGTGCTGACTTATATCGGCTACATCAAAAACGCAATGATCATGAGCTGCGTGGGGCGCTATGACATAAAAGGAAAAAAATTGCTCGCCGGCGGTGAGAAATATTACGCCGTGGATACGGGACTGCGCAACGCGGTAAAATCGAGCGACGAGATAGATTACAATAAACTTTATGAAAATATAGTGTATTTGGAATTGCTCGCGCGCGGCTGGGACGTGAAGGTGGGCAAAACCGATAACTACGAAATAGATTTTGTGGCTTACAAGGGCGGCGAAAGAATTTATGTGCAAGTTTGCTATCTGCTCGCCGCACCCGAAACAATAAACAGGGAGTTCGGCAACTTGAAAAAAATAGACGACAACTACCCTAAGTATGTGATTTCAGGCGATTTGCCCGATTTTTCACGCAACGGAATAATCCACCAAAATATCATCAAGTTTTTATTACACCCGCTCCCGACCACGGCGGGACAATTTTAGCGGGTGCCTTCCATCCGCTTTTGCACGATATGCCGACTCGTAGGCAGCGAGCCGCTGCACCCTTAACCGCCTTGATGAAAGATATAAGTAAGAATACGGTTTTTCTTCGCAAGTGCCATAAAGGGATGAAACGCCCCGCGTTTCCGCGCCATCTCACCCGAAATCAAACGAAATTATCCCCGCTAAAACCGCCCCGCCGTCCTCGTGTGCGGGCAATTTTTTTGTCCGTATATCTTCGCAAGAGCCGTACGCTGATATTGCCCCTGTTGAACGAAAATGCCGTAAGCGGCAAAATCGTTCATTTGGGTATTGACGAAACGGCGCGCTTGTGTTATAATGAACAAAAATGCCGTAAACGGCAAAATCGTTCAATAAGGTGCGTATGGTCATTAAAAGGGAAGAATATGTTAAGCAGTTGGCGGATTACCGCTTAAACGGGCAAGTAAAGGTAATAACCGGCTTGCGCCGCAGCGGTAAATCTTTTTTGCTAAAAAAACTTTATAAGGACTACTTGCTCGCGGACGGAGTGCAAGAAAAAGACATATTGGAAGTTTCCTTGGACTTGGCGCGGGATATTAAATACCGCAACCCTTTGGAGCTTGCAAAATTTGCGCGCGAAAAGGCGCTTTCTTCCCATAGGGAGCTTTATCTTTTTGTGGATGAAATCCAGATGAGCGACGTTGTGGACAACCCTTACAATCCCCAAGGCGCAAAAATAACTTTTTATGACGCGCTGAATGATTTGCGCTCCTTGAATAATTTGGACATATATGTGACGGGCAGTAATTCCAAAATGCTCTCCGGCGATATACTCACCCACTTCCGCGGCAGATCGGACGAAGTGCGCATGCATCCGCTGAGCTTTGCGGAATATTATGCCGCTTGCGGCAAAGAAAAACACGAGGCTTTTGATGAGTATGCATATTTCGGCGGTATGCCCTTTTTGCTCTCACGCCCCAACGAACGCTCCAAGCGCGATTATTTGCAAAGCCTTTTCGACGAGGTGTTTTTAAAAGATATTTTGGAGCGCAATAATATCGACTACCCGGGCGCCCTTTCACTCATCACGGACGTGCTGTGCAGCGCGATAGGTTCGCTCACCAATCCCGTAAAAATAAACAATACGTTGCTTTCTAATTACAAGCTGAAAATTTGCGTGAATACGGTGAGAAATTATTTGAACTACCTTTTGGACGCATTCTTGTTTTCCGAAAGCAAGCGATTCGACGTTAAGGGACGGGAATATATCGACTCCCCCAGCAAATTTTATTGCGAGGACGTGGGCTTGCGCAACGCTCGCTTGGGGTTCAGGCAGCAGGAAATGCCGCATATATTGGAAAATATCATATATAACGAGCTGCGCGTGCGCGGATTTCAGCCGGACGTGGGCATTGTGTACTCCCGCCAAAACGACCGCAGAATCCCTTGCGAGATAGATTTTGTGGTAAGGGCAAACGGCAAAATCACCTATATCCAATCCGCCTTTTCCGCGCAAGATGAAAATAAGGCGCGTGCGGAATTGCGCCCCTTCTCTCTTGTGAACGACAATTTCCCAAAAATCATAGTGCGCGGAGATATAGGTAAACGCTTTTATAACGATGACGGCGTGCTGAATATATCGGTAACCGACTTCCTTTTGGATAAAAGCGTGATTTAGCTTTTTATTTTAACTTTTTTGCCAAAAGTTGTTGACAAGGCGGAAGTAATTATACTATTATAATAAAGCTGTCGTAAGCATATGCGGTTATGGCGGAACAGGCAGACGCGTACGTTTGAGGGGCGTATGGGCAACCATCCGGGTTCAAGTCCCGGTAACCGCACCACCCAAAGAGGGGCATCCCCTCTTATTTTTTTGCCAATTTGTTCGAAGACATAAGCCTGGTGGGGGTTAGCGAGCGCAACTCGTTGCGCTCCTAACCTACATTTACGGTGAGAGGATGCCCCTCTTTGGGTGGTGCGGTTACCGGGGGACTTGCCTTGGATACGAGATTTTGAAAAATCTCGTCATTCGCTGCACGCGATTGGGCATCCAAACTTTGTTTTTATTATACGGCATTAGGTGCCACCAATCGCTGTAAGGCAAGTCCCGGTTCGTCTTCGAACAAACTCATATTAAAAAAAAGGCATCGCTTTTCCGGTGTCCTGTTTTTTTATTTCCTGTATTTTTCCTCGGGTGGTGCGGTTACCGGGGGACTTGCCTCGGATACGAGATTTTGAAAAATCTCGTCATCCGCTGCACGCGATTGCAAGCAATCGCTGTAAGCCCGGTTCGTCTTCGAACAAACTTATATCAAAAACGGACATCGCTTTTCCGGTGTCCTGTTTTTTTATTTCCTGTATTTTTCACCGGGGTGGCGCGGTTAAAAGTTTTTTCATTTGAGTGAAAAAAGTGGGTGATTTTAGGAAGTTTTTTCATTTGAGTGAAAAAACTTCTTGTATTTTTCGCGCGAAAGGGGTATAATATGGGCGAGGTGATTTTATGATTGCAAGAGAAGAATATTTGAAAAAGCTGCGGCTTTTTAAGAATAAGCAGCTCATCAAGGTGGTTACGGGCATAAGAAGGTGCGGCAAGTCCACCCTGCTTAAAGTTTTTGCCGAGGAGTTGAACGGCGGGGAATTTTCTAAGAATCCTGACCCGAGGTGCAATATCATATTTATCAACTTCGAGGACTTGCAAAACGAGCATTTGCTCAATTATAGGGCGGCTTACGATTATATTTACTCCAAGCTGGCGCCGGATAAGATGAACTATATCTTCCTGGATGAAATTCAGCAGGTGGAGAACTTTCAAAAGGCGGTGGACAGCTTGTTTATCCTGGATAACACGGATATTTACATCACGGGGAGCAATTCCAAGCTGCTCTCCGGCGAGCTGGCGACTTTGCTGACCGGCAGATATGCGGAAATCAAGATGCTGCCCCTCTCCTTTAAAGAGTTTTTCTCCGCTTGCGGTAAGGACGTGCAGGCGGCTTTTGCGGAATATCTCGCCTACGGCGGCATGCCGTATACCGTCGCTTTGCAGGGCGGCGAAGCAAAAAACATCTACTTGCAAGGCATTTATTCCACGATAATGGCGGGGGATATCCTCCACCGCTACCCTACCGCGGATATAAACGTATTGGAGGGAATTTTCCGCTTTTTACTGCACTCTGCGGGCAGCTTAATCTCGCCGCACAAAATAGCGGAAAGCCTTACTTCTTCCGGCAGAAAGACCACATATAACACGGTGGAAAAATATATAGGATATTTGAAAGAATGCTTTTTGATATACGAAGCGGCGCGCTATGACATCAAGGGGAAGCAGCACCTTAAAACATTGAGCAAATATTATTGCGTGGATACGGGGATAAGAAATATATTGCTTGCCAACAAGGCGAGCAATATAGGGCACGTATTGGAAAGCGTGGTATATTTTGAATTGCTGCGCAGGTACCGCCGCGTGAGCGTGGGCAAGATGGATACGGGCGAAGTGGACTTTGTGGCGGAAGGCGACGGCGGCTTGCACTACTATCAAGTTTGCGCAACGCTCGCCGACGACAATAAACGGGCGGCGGAGCTGAACCCCTTTGCCAAAATCAACGACAATTACCCCAAAACGCTTATCACAGCCGATTCATTCGGCTTGGGCGATGAAAACGGCGTGCAAATAGTAAATATTTTTGATTTTTTGCTCAATTGAGGAAAGAAAAAAGGCGGAAATGCTCCGCCTTTCTTCTTGCTTCAATTCTCTTAATTCTTGATATGAACGTCAAGTTGATTATAGGGGATCTCCACGTTGTTGGCGATGAGGGCGTCGGTGACGCGCTCCATGAGGTCCGCCTTGACGTCGTCGTAGTTTTCCGTGAGCGTCCACACCTTTAAGGTGAAGACCAGGCTGCTGGCGGCTTGCTCGCTCAGGGTTATGGAGGGGGCGGGCTCTTCCAGGCATTGACCGTTATCCGCCACGCATTGCATGATGATGTCCTTGGCGCGCTTGTAGTCCTTGGTGTACGCCACGCCGAAGGAAAGATCTATGCGGCGGGTGGGTTTGGAGTTGTAGTTGGTCACCTTGTCCGTGGTGAGGTCGGAGTTGGGGATACACACCGTTTCGTTGGTGGAAGTGACCAGGTAGGTATACATGATGGTGATGTTTTCCACCACGCCGGTGGCGCTTTCACTGGATATTTTATCCCCTATTTTGAAGGGGCGGGTGATCAAAATTACTATGCCCGCAGCGAGGTTGGAAAGGCTGCCTTGCAGGGCGAGGCCGACCGTTACGCCCAGGGAAGCGATGGCTGCGGAGATAGAGGAAGTTTCAAAGCCGAGGTAGCCGATATAGACGCATACGGCGATAAATTTGATTATCCTGCCCAGCCAGGGGGTTAAGACCACGCGCAGGGTTTTGTCTACATTCTTCTTTTCCAGCCGCTTGTTCAGCTTGCGGATGAGCACGTTGGTGAGCTTGCATACGATAAAGAGGACTATGCCGCCGATGACCACCTTTAAGCCCTCGGTGGTCAGCCATTGCCATACGATATCCAATATCTCGCTGAACGTGATCGCGCTTAACAGATTCATTGCTCTCCTCCTTCGCCGCCTTCATCGGCTTGCGATTCTTCTTGTTGTTCTTCTTCGCCCTCTTCCATTCGCTCGCTAAGCTCCTGCATGGCTTGCTTGGCGGCTTGCCTTTCTTGACGTTTTTTCTTCTTTTCCGCCTTTATTTCGTCCTCTTCGTCCTTCTTCAAAGCGGCGAGCATGTCGTCCACCGCAAGGGCGAGATCGGCGAGGGTGCCGTTGTTTTCCAATATGTAATCGGCGTTTATCTCCAAAAGCGCGTCGTTCGCGCGGTGGGAATCCACTTGCGCCACCTGCTCTTCCGTCTTGCCGTCACGCTCCTTCACCCTCTCGGCGCGGACGGAAGGGTCCGCCTTGACGTAGACGCATTTGTCGAACATGTCCTGCCAATTGCTCTCCACAAGCAGAGGCACTTCCGCGTACGCTTCCGGGAAGCCGTCCAGGATGCGCCTTAGGCAGGCGCGGATCTGCGGGTGCGCGATGGAGTTGAGCTTGGCGAGCTGCACTTTGTCGTTATACACCACCTTGGCGAGCGCGGGCAAGTCTATCTCCCCGTCCTTGACCACGCCGGGAAAATTGATGTCGATCGCCTCGATATAGTCGGGGCTGTGCACCACCACGTTTTTGTATATCTCGTCGCAGCTGCAAGTGCGCTTGCCCTTTTTGCGGAGCAGCTCCATTACGGACGACTTGCCGCTGCCTATCTTGCCGTATATTGCCACATACATTTATTTAGCCTCCAGCCAATTGCCGCCTTTGCCGACGCTCACAACCAGCTTCACTTTTAATTGTATCACGTTTTCCATGCTTTCGCGCAAAAGTTTTTGCACTTTTTCCGCCTCTTCAGGCAAGGCGTCGATGATGAGTTCGTCGTGCACTTGCATGATGAGGCGCGATTTGTATCCGCCCTCTTGCAAGCCGCGCGCCACTTTTAGCATGGCTATCTTTATTATGTCGCTCGCCGTGCCTTGCAGGGGCATGTTGAGCGCGACGCGTTCGCCGAAGCCGCGCTGATTGGCGTTCGAGGCTTTGAGTTCGGGCACTTCCCTGCGCCTGCCGAACAGCGTTTGCGCGTAACCCTTTTCCTTTGCCTCTTCTATGGCTTCGTTCATATATGCTTTTACTCGGGGATAGGTGGCGAAATACCCCTGCATAAACTCCTTGGCACGCGCCCTAGAAATGCCCAAATCCTTGGCAAGCCCGTATTCGCTTATGCCGTAGATGATGCCGAAATTCACCGCTTTGGCGTGCCTGCGCATTTGCGGAGTGACCATGTCCTCCGGCACGCGGAACACCTTGGCGGCGGTGGCGGTGTGTATGTCCCGCCCCGCGTTGAACGCCGCGCACATCGCCTCATCCCCGCTGAAATGCGCCATGAGCCTAAGCTCTATTTGCGAATAGTCGGCGGTGACGAGCACGTTGCCGGGCGAGGCGATGAACAGCTTTCTTATGAGCGCGCCCTCCGCCTTCCTCACCGGGATGTTCTGCAAGTTGGGTTCGGCGGAGGAGAGCCTGCCGGTAGATGTCGCCGTCTGCTTGAACACGGTGTGCAACTTATCGTTTTCGTCCACGAGCGGGAGCATGCCGAACACATAGGTGGAGCGCAGCTTGGCTATCTCGCGGTAGCGCAGGATGAGGGGGATGACGGGATGTTCGTCCTCCAGCTCGGAGAGCACTTCCACGTTGGTGGAATAGCCGCGCTTGTTCTTTTTGCCGCTCTTCAAACCGAGCTTTTCAAAGAGAATGTGCGCGAGCTGCTGGGGGGAATTTATGTTGAATTCCTCGCCCGTGAGCTCGTATATGCCGCTCGTGAGGTCGCCCAAGATGCGGTCAAATTCCTCGTTGAGCTCGGTCAGCCCCTGCTTGTCCACGCGGAAACCGGCTTCTTCCATGCCGTACAGCACGGGGACGAGGGGGAGTTCCATATCCGTGTATATCTTATACATGCCCTTGTCCTTTACCCCCTGCTCGGCGGCTTCTTTCAAAGCAAAAGCCGCGCACGCGGGGTTGGAAGGGTCTATGCCGAAGGATGTGAAGGCGTCCGATTGCGTCTTGTATGTGCGGTTGGCGTCGTCCAGCCAGGCGAGGATGAGCACGTCGTCCTCCACGCCGCGCAGGGCGATGTTATGCCCCGCAAGCGTGTGCATAAGGGTCTTTTGGTCGTACACCATCTTTTTAACGGTTTCGTCTTGCAAAACGTCCTTCATCATCTCCAGGGCGCGGGAATATTCCAAGCCTTCGTCAAAGAGCGTCTGCGCGGGCATGAGCTTGGCGCCGTGCTTGACGTCATACGCCAAAAACAAGCCGCCCTCGAGGGAAAGGGACATACGTCCCGCCGATTTTACGGCGGTGAGGAAGGAATTCATCCCCTCTTCAGAACTTATCTCCGTCACCTCGTAACCGTAGTCGAGCGGCTTTGAAGCGCCCTCCTTCACGGGCAGGCGGTCGGCTATTTTGATGAGCCCGTACTTGAGCAGTTCTTCCTTGGCGCCCTGCTCGAAGGGCATTTTCAGCTCCGCCTGCTCCACGGTGAGCGGCAGAGGGATGTCGCATTTGATGGTGGCGAGGGTGTAGGACATGTAAGCGCTTTCCTTGCCCTCTTCCAGCCTTTCTTTCAGCTTGCCCTTCACCTCATCCAAGTGGGCGTATACGCCGCCCAAATCGGAATATTTGGCGAGCAAGTCCTTTGCCGTCTTCTCGCCCACGCCCGCAACGCCAGGGATATTATCGGAAGCATCGCCCATGAGCGCTTTTAAGTCTATCACCTGCGAGGGGGTCAAGCCGTCCTCTTTCAGCCGCTCGGGGGTGTAGTCCTCCACGTCGCTCACTCCCCTTTTGGTGAGGAGCACGTGCACGCGGTCGGACACAAGCTGCAGGCTGTCCCTGTCCCCGGTGACGATAAAGGCGGGGTATTCCCACTGCTTGGAGATGGAGCCGATGATGTCGTCCGCCTCGAAGCCGTCCATCTCCGCAACGGGGATGTTCATGGCGCGGAGAATGCTTTTGAGCGGCTCCAGCTGCTCGGCGAGCTCTTGCGGCATGGGCTTTCTTTGCGCCTTGTACCCGGCGTAGATCTCCTTACGGAATACGGGCGCTTTGCGGTCGAAAACAGCCACGGCATGAGTGGGCTTATACTTGTTTATCACGTTGATAAGCATGTTCATGTAGCCGAAGATGGCGCCCGTGTGCATGCCGCTCCTATCCGTGAGGTTGGGCATGGCGTAATAGGCGCGGTTGAGCAGTGAGTTGCTGTCTAATAAAAGCAGTTGCATAACATTCCCCTTGTGCCGCGATCACTCGGCGGCGGTTACTTCTTCGTGTGCCTTGGCAGGCTCTTTTACATACGTCTTCATACCGCGGAAGATGTTGAACAGGTGGTCGCCGATGCGCTCCAAGTTGTTCACGAGCGGTATGTATATGGTCGCGGTGAAGGCGGTGCATTCGCCCGACTTCATGCGCGCAAGGTGGGCGTCCTCCATGGCAAGATAAAGCTTGTCCACCTTCTGCTCCATCCCCTCTATTTCGCTAGAGAGGGAGATATCCTTGCGGTCGAATTCCTCCTGCACACCCGCCTTTAAGCTGTCCAGCGCCTCACGCATTTGCGCGAGCTCTTCCACGCCCGCGGGGGAGATCTTGGCGTTGTTTTGCTTGAGCGAGGCTGTGAATTCCATTATGTTTTGCGCAAGATCCGCGATCCTGTCTATATCCGAGATGGTCTTGTGGTAGGTGGCTATCTCCGTTTCCGCCTCCACGCCCGGATCGCCGTCGGAAAGTTTGATGAGGTATTGCACGAGCGCGCCCTTGCTCCTCATTATTGCCTTGTCGCGCTTGTCAAATTCATCCTGACCGGATAAGTCCACGTCGCGGATGGCGTTCAGGCTCAATGTGAGGTTGGCATAGGCGTCGTCAAGCATGCGCATGAGCTCCCGCCTCACCTGCCCCAAAGCCACGGCGGGCGAGGAGAGCAGGCGTTCGTCGGCGTACTTCAAGTCGCTCTCTTCCTCGCTCTTCTTCCTTTCCGGCACCATGAGGGTGGCGAGCTTGACCAGCGGCTTGATGAAGCCTATCAAGAGCAGAGTCGTCACCACGTTGAAGATGGTGTGGAACATGGCTATTTGCGTTTGAATTTCCGGGAAAGCCGCCTGCAGCCAAGTCGATACGGGCGCTAAGTAGCAGATGATGAAGAACACGAGCGAGCCGAAGCAGTTGAACAGCAGGTGGATCACCGAAGCGCGCTTTGCGTTCGCGTTCGCGCCTATGCCGGCGAGCAGCGCCGTTACGCAGGTGCCGATGTTTATGCCCAGCGTGGCAAAGAGCGCCGCGTCCAGCGTGACCAGCCCCTGCCCCGCCATGGTTATCAAAATGCCCGTGGTGGCGGAAGAACTCTGCACTATGCCCGTTATAAGCAGACCGATAAAGAAGAGCAAAAAGGGATTGGTTGCGGATACGAATAGGTTGCGTATTTGATCCATCTCGCTTATCGTCTTCATCGCCGCGGACATTATGTAAAGTCCCGCAAAGATCATGCCGAAGCCGGCGATTATCATGCCCGCCGTCTTCACCTTGGGCTTGCTTATCATGGTCATGAAAAAGCCTATGCCCGTGAGCATGATGAAAAATTCCGTGACGGGCAAAAATTGCAGCGCCACTATCTGCGCCGTTATCGTGGTGCCGATGTTCGCGCCCATTATTATGCCCGTGGCTTGGAACAGCGTCATGATGCCGGCGTTCACAAAGCCCACCACCATGACCGTGGTGGCGGACGAACTTTGAATGACCGCGGTGACCACCGTGCCTATACCCACGGCGGCAAAGCGGTTGTTGCCCACCTTGCCCAGCAGGGTTTTGATCTGATCGCCCGCCGCGTTTTGCAGATAGTCGCCCAATATCTTCATTCCGAAGAGAAAGACGCCCAATCCGCCCAGCGTGACGAGCACTGCCTTTACGATTTCAAGTGCCATATTATAAATCCCCGTGCGGTATTTCCCTCCGCCGATTGCGGCGGATAAGATTACGCAAGATAATTATATCATATGTCGCCCCGCCATTGCAAACTATTGTCCGCGGCGGTGCAGATGAATTTTTTTATATGAAGATAATGGATAAATATGCGATATATGTCGAGAAAGCAGGGACATATCGCGGCAAAAATTTTTTTGCGCCGCGGCGCGTAAGCAAAAAGCAAGAAAACGGGCGGGCATTTTGCAATGCCCGCCCGAGTAATTTTTACTCTTTATATGTTTATATTATTGTCCTTGGCTCCGCTCACCTTTTTATCGGGGAATTTGAGCGGCTTTAAGATGTTCTTGCCCTTGTTGCCCCTGTCGTCGATGGGGAGAGATTCCGTGTTCACGCAATACGTCTTACCCTCCGAATCGATGAGGGCGAAGTCGTAAGGCAGGGTGACCAAGCCCACATATACTGCGGGATTGCTTTCGTCGAACAGCTTTACGCCCTTGCGGTAACGCCTGCCCGGGTCGATGTCCGCCAGGATGACGCGCTTGGCATAGCCGTTCTCCTGCACGAGCACTATCTCCCCTTCGCTGCCGTTTTCCTTGGCAAAGACCACCTCGTCGCCCGCGGCAAGCTGCATGCTGCCCACGCCGCGCGACTTCCTGCCCTGCACGGGGATGTCGTCGCTCTGCGCGTTAAGCACCATGCCCTTCTTGCTCACAAAGAGGATGTACGGCTCTTCGCCCTTAACGTCCACGCTCAGCACGCTGTCACCTTCTTTCAGCACGATCGCGGGGTAGACGTTCTTTTTATCGAGCGAATATTCCGCCGCGTCGGTGCACTTGACCATGCCCAGGCGGGTATAGAAGTTGAGCGCCTTGCCCGCAAGCTCGCCTGCGGTGAAGAAGGTGATCACCTTTTCGTCGCTGTCGATTTTAGAGATCTTGTTGAGGGCGGTGGCTTTGCCCTTCCACTTGCCGTCTTCCAATTGGTCTATGCTGAACACGCACGCGTTGCCCTTGTCCGTAAAGGCGACGACGTTGCTCAAATTGTCCGCCGCTGCCGCCTTTATCGCAAGGTCGGAGGGTGCATTTTCGCCCGCGCCCTTTATTGCGGCGCTGAAGGACTTTTGCGACATAAACTTAAAGCCCGCTTCCGTGAGCACGAGCACGCCGCGGCGCTCCACCTTGGCGTTCAAGTCGACGGAGGCTATCTCCATCTTATCGGGATGCAGCAGCTTGGTGCGGCGGGGGATGGCGTACTTCTTCTTGACCTCGGCGAGCTCTTTTTTCACCACGGTGAGCTGGCGCGCTTTGGAGGACATGATGGATTCGTACTCCTTGATCATCTCCTTGAGCTGGGCGATTTCCTCGATGAGTTTGCTTATATCCAGCTTAGAGAGCCTTTTTAATTGCATATCCAGCACGGCTACGGCTTGTTTTTCCGTCAAGTTGAAGCGCTCCTTCAGCTTTTCCTTTTGCTCGGTGTAGTTTGCCGCGGCAAGGATGATGTCGATGACCTCGCGGATGTTGTTCACCGCGATGAGCAAGCCTTGCAGGATGTGTTCGCGTTTTTTGGCGGCGGTGAGGTCGTATTGCGTGCGCCTGTACACCACCTGGCGCTGATACTCCACATAATACTTGATTATGTCGAGCAAGCCCAGCTCCTGCGGGCGGCCGTCCGCTATCGCCACCATATACACGGATATGGCGGTTTGCAGGCGGGTTTTTACAAAGAGTTTTTGCAATATCTTCTTGGCGTCCGCGTCCTTGCGCAGCTTTATCACCGCCCTCACGCCCGTGCGGTCGGATTCGTCGATAACCTCGGTGATGTCGCCGAAGTTATCCTTGCTGGAATCTTTTAACTTGATTATATCGCTGAGCAGTTCGCCCTTCCTCACCTCGTAGGGGAATTCGGTTATCACGATGGATTTTTTATCGCCGTCTTCTTCCACAAAGGCGTTGGCGCGCAGGGTTATCCTGCCCTTGCCCGTGGCGTAGGCGTTCACCACCCCTTCGTCCTGCACCACATATCCGCCGGTGGGGAAGTCGGGCGCAGGGATTATCTTCATTATCTCGTCCAGGGTGATGCGCTTGTTTTCGATGTACGCGATGCACGCGTCTATCGTTTCGCCCAGGTTGTGAGGGGGAATCTTGGTCGTAAGTCCCACCGCTATGCCGCTGGCGCCGTTGACGAGCAGGTTGGGGAAGCGCCCGGGGAGTACGTCGGGTTCTTCCAGCGTGTCGTCGAAGTTGAGGGACATGGGGACGGTGTCCTTGTTTATGTCGCGCAAAAGCTCGGTGGCGAGCGGGGTGAGGCGCGCTTCGGTATACCTCATAGCCGCGGCGCCGTCGCCGTCCATCGAGCCGAAGTTGCCGTGCCCGTCCACCAAAGTAACGGACATGGTGAAGGACTGCGCCAATTTGACGAGCGCGCCGTATACTGACGAATCGCCGTGGGGGTGATATTTACCCAAGCAATCGCCCACGATGCGAGCGCATTTGCGGTGCGGCTTGTCGGGCGTTACGCCCATCTCCATCATGCTATATAAAATCCTTCTTTGCACGGGCTTTAAGCCGTCTTCCACGCGCGGGATTGCCCTGTCCATGATGACGTGCTCGGAGTAGGGCATCATGGAATTGCGCATGACGTCTTCTAAATTCTGCTCGATATATTTGGTGTTATCTACTAGCTGTTCTTCTTTCTTTTTCGCCATATCTTACCCCTTTATCTCCTTAAAGCTGTCCGTCTTGTTGAAGTTGGCGTTAGCAAAGATGTAATCCTTGCGGCTCTTGCTGTCTGTACCCATGAGCAGGATGACCATCTGCTCCGCCTCCGCGGCGCTGTCCACCGTAACGCGCATGAGCGTCCTGGACTGCGGCGAGAGGGTGGTTTCCCACAGCTGCTCGGGGTTCATCTCGCCCAAGCCCTTGTACCTTTGCAGGGTGTATCCCCTGCCCGCTTCCGGCAGCATCTTTTTGAGTTCTTCGTCGTCGTAGGCATAGCGCGCGCCCTTCTTGTCCTCTATCTTGTAGAGCGGCGGCATGCCGATATAGACGTGCCCTTCCACCACCAACTCGCGCATGTAGCGGAAGAAAAACGAGAGCAAAAGTGCGCGTATGTGTGCGCCGTCCTGGTCCGCGTCGGCAAGGATGATCACCTTGTTGTACTTTAATTTGCTTATGTCGAACGACTTGCCCACGCCCGTGCCGAGCGCGTTGATGAGGGTGTGCAGTTCCTCGTTTTCCAATAGCTTGTTTATGTTGGATTTTTCCGCGTTGAGCACCTTGCCGCGCAGCGGGAGTATGGCTTGGAACCTTCTGTCACGACCCTGCTTGGCGCTGCCGCCTGCGGAGTCGCCCTCCACGATGTAAAGCTCGTTGAGCTCCGGCTTTTTGCCCGTGCACGCCGCCAGCTTGCCCACGAGCGCGGAACCGGTCATGGCGTTCATCTTCCTTGCCACTTCCTTGGCTTTAGAGGCGCTCTCGCGCGCCTTTGCGGCGGTGGCGGCCTTTTCGTATATGCCGTCGATCACCTCTTTTTTTGCCTTTGAAAGCGCGTCTTTCAGCGTTTCGGTGAGCGCGTCCTCCACCATCTTTTTGGCTTCGGGATTGCCCAGGCGCGTTTTCGTCTGCCCTTCGAATTGCACGTTGTGCATCTTTACGGAGAGCACCGCCGTCATACCCTCGCGGTAGTCTTCGCCCTCGAAGTTGGGCTGCTTTTCCTTGATGATGTTCTTGCTCCTGCCAAAGTCGTTGAGCACCTTGGTGAGCGCGGCTTTAAAGCCCGTTTCGTGCGTGCCGCCCTCGCTCGTTTGAATGTTGTTCACAAAGCTGTATATGTTTTCAAAAAACTCCGCCGTGTGCTGAAACGCGAGGATGACTTGGCATTCGCTCGTCTTTTTCTCCACATATACGGGCTCGGAATAAATGGGTTTTTTGTCCTCGTTGAGCGAGAGGACGAAGTCCTTTATGCCGCCCGCGTAACAATATTCGTTCTTCTGGTCGGGGGTGCCGTCGCCTGAGTGGCGGGTGACGGATATCTTCATGCCCGCGTTGAGGTAAGCAAGCTCGCGGATGTGGCGCGAGATGACGTCGAAACTGAATTTTTCCTTGCCGAAAACGCGCACGTCGGGCAAAAACGTGACCCTGGTGCCCCGCTCGCCCGTCTTGTCCGGCTCCGACCACAGGGGCGTTTTTACCACGCCGCTTTGCACCTTGCCGTTCACTTCGGGCGAGTGGAACTCTTCCGTATACTTCTTGCCGTCGCGCCACACCTCCACTTTCAGCCATTCGGAGAGGGCGTTGGCGACCGAAGCGCCCACGCCGTGCAGTCCGCCGGAGAAGTTGTATTTTTCCGCATTGAACTTGCCGCCCGCATGCAATACGGTGAATACCAGCTCCACCGCGGGGCGCTTTTTTTCCGGGTGAATGTCCACGGGTATGCCCCTGCCGTTATCCTTTACACTTATGGAATTATCGGGATAGATGTCGATGGAGATGGCATCGCCGTAGCCGTTTGCCACCTCGTCGATGCTGTTGTCCACTATCTCCCACAAGATGTGGTGCATGCCCTTGCTGCCCGTGGTGCCAATATACATGCCCGGGCGCTTACGGACGGGCTCTAATCCTTCCAGCACCTGGATATCCTTTGCCCGATATTCCTTTTGAGCCAAATCTTCTTTCGTCATATTCTCTTCCTTTCCTGCATTGTATTTTTTGTGCACTTGCAGCCTTCACCCGCAGCGCAAGGTACTGTATTTTATTTGCACTTTTATTCTTCTTTTTCCCTTTCCTTGTTCAAAACTCCCTCATAAAAGCTGAGCACGTCCGCCATGACCTCGTCCCTGTTGAGTTCGTTGAGCAACTCGTGGCGCGCCTGGGGATACAGCTTTACGGAGACATTCAAAAGTCCGTTGTCCTTATATACTTCATACAACTTATTTATCAGCTTGCCGCTTCCGCCCACGGGATCTTTATCGCCGCTTATTATGAATACGGGCAGTTCCTTGGGGATGCCGGAGAGAGCTTCCGGCGTGTACAGCTTGCCGAGCGCGGAGAAGAAGGAAGTATAAAAGCCTATGCACATGGTGTAATTGCACATGGGGTCGGCGTTATACTTTTCCCTGCGTTCGTCGTCGCGCGTGAGCCAGGCGTTTTCCTTCTTTTCCGCCTTGAATTGCGCGTTGTAAGGTCCGAAGGACATCTTGCGGATGAGGTTCGCCGGCTTGTCCTTGCCGAATATCTTGGCTTGCATGTTCGCCACGGCAAGTCCCGCCTTTACGTCGGGAATGTCCATGCACGCGCTGCCGCACAAGATGACCCCGTCTATCTCGCTGCTCTTTTGAATATAGCGCTGGGTGAGGAAAGAGCCGTAGCTGTGACCGAACACGAGCAAGGGCGCGTTATACGTTTCGCGCGCATACCGCCCTATCAATATTTCGTCCTCTACGGTGTCCGCAAAGCAGTCGCCCGCGGGCACCACGCCCAACTTGCCCTGCGCCGTAACGCCGTGACCGCGATGATCGTCGCCCAGCGCCACATAGCCGTGCTTATTCAAAAACTTGGCAAACTCGTCGTATCTGCCGATGTGCTCCACCATACCGTGCAGGATTTGCACCACGCCCTTTACTTCGCCCTCTACTTCATCCCATACGGCGAGGTTGATCGGGTAATCTTTGTAACCCGCAAACATTGTTTGTTTCATTATAACACCCCTTTTATTTTTTTCTTCTGATATTTTTCGGCATATTGCCCGTATTTTTATTATTTTTCATATTTTTTATTGGCGGCTAGGTTCCTTGCCATGGCGGCAAGCAGCCCCTTGTCCGCTTCGTCCAGCTTCTTATACCAAAGGAGCAAGCTCTCCTCTTCCGCGCTCAAGCTGCCCTGCGAAAGCCGCTCGTTCGACGTGCCCGCAAGGTACCCCAGGGTGACCCCGTAAAACTCGGCGAGCACGGCAAGATTGGCAATGCTCATCTGCCTTACCCCTTTTTCCCACATAGAGTAAGCCTCGGGCGTGACATTGAGAATGCGCGCCACGTCCGCCTGCCTGAGCTTTCTTTCCAATCTTAGTTGCTTTATTCTCATACCTTATATTATATACCCTTTTTCAAAAAAATCAACAATTTGTTATGATTTTTCTCAAAAAAGTAACGAAATTTCAAGTTTATGTAAATAATATAACAGATTGTTTGGTTTATTGTCAAGTAAAATAACAATATATGATTTTTTCAGATCGCAATAGCATTATTGCGAACGTCAGCGACCTGAAAAAAATCGTGGAAATTTGCTTTTGATAACTATGACATTAAAACAAAGTGCGGTAAACAAATTTCTTTGCGCGGCATAGAGATATGTGGCAATACCCGACCAAATAATCAGCTTTCCTCTTAAAATCTATCGATACCTGAAAAGCAAGGCGAGCGCAACTATGCCCCTCAAACAGCTTATATTATAAAATTTTATGCGCCGTTTTGCGGGGCAAGAGCGGGTAAGAGAGCCGATTGAATGCAATAAAAATACACTTGAAGGCGCGGTTTGGTAAAATGTGCGGAATATGCACAAGTTTTACTTGGGTACCAAAAAATTTTTTGCTTTTTTTGTTAAAAATACTTGATTTTAGTGCAGGGAGCATACATAATTATAGTATAGACGTTTTTCTATAATATACAAAAGAGGTGCGCTTTATGACTTTGGGCGAAAGGCTGAAAGAGCTGGTGGCGGAATATCGCATTAAGAGAGTGGAAGATTTCTGCAAAACCATCGGCGTGGGCAGAACGGATTTTTATCGCTGGTGGTCGGATACGACCATGCCTTCCCTTTCTAAGGCGTTAAAGCTGGCGGACGCGTTCTACTGCTCGCTCGACTATTTGGTGGGCAGAGCGGACAGCAACAACGCGGTTTTCTTCAACGATCCCCCCGCATTTTCCGGTCAGATAAAGGCGATGATGGAGGAATTCCACACCAATCCCCACCGCATAAGCACGCAGGCGGGCATTGCGCGCGCTTCCATATATGAGTGGATGCAGGATAAGGCGGAGATAACCTTAGATAGCTTGATAAAGCTGGCAGAATTGTTCGGCTGCACCATCGACCACATAGTGGGGCGCGAGGCGGATTAGTGGAAGACCTTATTTGCGCATGTGCGGGTTCCCGCCCGGGCAACTTCCCGTGGAATTACTACGGGCTGACTTATTCGCCCTATATAAGCCGGCTTTACGAAAAAGTGCTCGATTTGGTGGATATGGGAGTTACCACTTTCATCTGCGGCATGGCGATGGGCGTGGATATGGACATTGCGGAAACGGTGATAAAAATAAGGAAGGAATACAACTTAAAACTGCGCTTGGAATGCGCAATACCCTTCCCCGATCAAGTAAAAGGCTTTCCTTATTCCTGGAAGATCCGCTATAACGACATAATCGCCCGCGCGGACAAAGTGACGGTAATCGGCAGCAAGTACAGCAAACAATGCTATCACGAGCGCAACCGCTACATGATAGACAGGTGCAACATACTCTTCGCCGTGTGGAACGGCAAACAAAAGGGCGGCACCGCCTACACGATAAAGTATGCCTACAAGATGAACAAGAAAGTGGAAATACTCAACCTAACCGAGATAGAAGACAGGGATTAGTGCAATAAAAATATGCTTTTCACCCGCGAATATCCTTTTTCGCCGCCCGAAAACAGAGGGCGGCTATTTTTTCGTCCGTATTTATATCGTAAGTATAGCGCGGCGGAGGCATGGCGAGAGCGCTGTCTGTTATGTGCACCATATCGTGCAGAAGTTCGTCCTCATCGCACATGGCGGCGCACTCCATGCTCTTGTAATATCTTGCGTTTTCCACCTGGTCGCCGCGGCTGGCGCGGTTGTTCAAAGGCACGAACACCACCTTTTTGTGCATGGCGAGCAGCTCGCAGGCGGCGTTCGCTCCACAGCGCGAGATCACCGCGTCCGCACACGCATAGTAGTCGAATATATTCTCCGCATACTTCACGGGAAAGTAGTTTTCATGGACGGGATTATCGCTTGTGCCCGTGATGTGCAGCACGTTATAGCGCGCGCAGAGCTCGTTTAAATTCGCCCACACCGCCTTATTGAGCGCCGCCGCTCCGGTCGAACCGCCCACAAAAAGCACCGTGGGGCGAGGCGCAAGTTTCACGGGCGGGCGGTGCGGGGAAAATATCTCCTTCCTCACCGGGTTGCCGATATATATGCCGCCCTTTATCTTCGTCTGCGGATAGGAAGTTATGACGGCGCAGGCAAAGCGCGAAATTACCCTGTTCGCCACACCCGGGGTGATGTCGCTCTCGTGCGCGACCACGGGAATGCCCAACTTATGCGCCGCCAAGGCGCACGGGAGGGATACGAATCCGCCCTTACAAAACACCACGTCCGGCTCTATGCCCTCGAGCAGCCGCTTGGCTTTTTTCACGCAATAGGAAAGTTTTATGGGAATGAGCAAATTGCTCGCCTTCTTTTGCCTGTCCAGCTTCACCGCCGGCACGGCAAGGAAGGGAACGCGGGCGGAAGCTGCGGCGCCTTCCTCTCTTCCGCCCTTTACACCAACGTAGTAAATCTTGTTAAATCGCTTTCTTAGGGCGGGTATCAACGCAATATTCGGCATTATGTGCCCGCCCGTGCCGCCGCCTGTTATAACTATCGTCGCCATAAACACAGTATATGAAACTTAGGCGGTATTATGTGAAATAAGGCGGTTATTTACCGCCCTTCATGCGATTGTGCGCCTTGCATAGCATCTGGCAATTCCAATCGACCGTTTTTCCTCCTTCACGCCAAGGGGTGATATGATCGCCCTCCATCTCATCAAAGGCGTAATGAATATGTTCGCGCCCTTCCTGCTCGCACATGGGGCATATGCCTCCCTGCCGTTCGTACGCCTTTCTTTTTTGCGATTCTGAAAACGCTCGAATATTCAAACTGCGCTCGTCGCCCGTTATCACATATTTATATATTCCCTTTTTGTTAGAAACGTCATCGTCAAGCATGAGGACTTTTATTTGCTCTTCCAACTTATCCGTATCGTAGACCTTGGCATGATAGCCGTCGTAAAGTTCGCCCCAATTTATGCCCTTCATTTCCTTGCGATATTTGGGGAATGTGAGTTTTACCCAATTTATCACATTTTGAAAATAAGTCCACAATTCGTTGGCATTTGGGTCGTGCTGATGAACAGCCATATAATCTTCTATTTTTCCGCCGCTTATCCAGCTTATGGCGGTTTCTAAGTAGTCCTGCCGAATGGGAGTACCCGTTACATAATCTTTTGCAAGCAAGTAAGCCGCGCAGTTGCTTTTGCTGAAAATCGTCTTTGCATTTGCAAGCCAAGCGCCCGTGTAGGTGGCATTCCTCAATTCTTGATCGGTGAGTTTTTCGCCTGCAATATTTATTATTCTAAACCAATCGAGTTTTTCTTTTTCGCTGCCTTCGCAAAAATATATGAGCACCTTATAATTCAAAATCAATTCGCGTTCGGGCAATGTAAGGTTGTGAAAATAGCGGGAATTTATGGAAAAATCGCCGTTCACATATTGGCAAAAACTTATCGTTCGCTGCTGACCGTCCAAGATCTCGTAAGTGCCGTCCTCATTCACCGCCCAATACATGACGTTAAGCGGAAACCCTTTATTTATCGTATCTATAACGGCATCGCGCTTTTTTTGATCATATACAAACTCTCGCTGATATTTGGGGCGAATATTTAATTTACCGCCATAGCCTATTACACCGCCTTCGCCCATATCCTTATAGCCTTCTACTATCTCACGCACTGTGATTTCATGCAGCTGTATATTCATATTTTCCTCCTGATTATGATTCTCCTATATAATGCTTTACCGTTGAGATCAGGACCTCTGCCGCGCCATTCCACCCTGTGGTCATCTAAGCCCAGTATTTCAAATTGGTCGGGATTGTATTTATCGAGGAATGTTATAGGCACGCCCATTAAACCATCGTAATCGCATGGAATATTTACAGTTTTTGATACCTCAATCGCATCGTAATTATCGTATTTCGGGTATTCTTCCGGGGTATAATGTTTGAATAAAATCAGTTCTTCGTGGCGTTGATCTATATCTAAATTTGTATACCATCTTACGCCCTTAACTCGAATAAATCGCCGTCCGGTTGAATCTATTCCGCAACCTGCGGCATTCAACGGATAATCGTCCGGCACATAAAATGCTCTATCGCCCGAATGAATACTTGCGCCAAACCAAAGCTGGTTGTTTTTTATTAACGGAAAAATTTCTTTGTATGTAATTGCGTTTACATTTCCTATAATAATAAAATGTTTTTTATATAAGACTAGCATTTCCACATATTCGCGGAAAAGCGAAAACGGCGGATTTGTAACCACAATATCCGCTTGTTTGAGCAGTTCCACGCACTCGACGGAGCGAAAATCGCCATCACCGTTTAACAGGGTGAGGGTGTTATTTTTGCTTTTTAACAGCGTTTCCACGTCGGCAAGGTCTACCGCCCCGTCTTGATTGAGGTCGGGGACTTTGGTTATCTCTATTTTATAAGCGTGGCGGTTTTTGTTTTTTATCGGTTCGCCGTCGTCAAATAACGAAAGTTGGGTGTATGCTATCGGCGAAGGGTCGTAGCAAGTGGCAATCAACTTTTTCAAACCCAAATAGTTAAAATTTATTGCAAAATATCTGAAAAAATTACTCTCGTAAGGGTCATCACAGTTGCAGAATATTATCTTGCCGCGCAACTGCTCTTTATAATGGCGCAGTTCGTTTTCTATATCCGAAAGTTGGGTATAAAATTCGTCCTTCTTCGCCTTGCCCGCTGCTATTAAACTTTTGTTATCTGCCATAATTTTCCTTTTTTTCGCGCAATTTTATGAGATTATTTTTGCGTGGAATATATTGATACGGGCAGTTTTATATATGACTATTATTGCTGTATATTATTGGGCGCACTTTATAAAATGACAATTTTCGCATTGACTTTTATTATAAACTTTACTATAATTATTTATAGAGATAAAAAGTGCGCAATACAATATATTAGGCGCACTTTTTTAGTCATCACTTATATTCAATCCGCAATACTTTACTAGCTTATTCATCATCGCGCACTTGTGCCCCATCAAAGAATGGGCATATATTTGAAGGGTTATTTTGGGATCTTTATGCCCTAATATATCCGCAAGGGTGCGCACATCCATTCCGCACTCGATCGCTCGCGTGGCAAACGTGTGGCGCAAAGTGTGAAAGCCGCGCACGGGTAAACCTATTTGCCGCAATATTGAGTGAAATAATGCCTGATATGAGCGCATTTTGACGGGCTTGCCGTGCCATTCTATCACATATATCGATAAAGCGGATTTCTTCATCTGTTTCATAAGCATAACAATTTGCGCGGGCAACGGAATTATGCGCATGCCGCTGCCCGTTTTGGGTTCGCCGACAATGCGAGCATATTCACCCTGCGCGGTTTTGCCGTAATAGCAAGTCTTGTTTACGCTGAGCAATCCTCTTTTCAAATCTATATCACCCCATTCAAGGGCTAGCAATTCCCCTATCCTAAGACCCGTATAAAGACTGATAAGTATACCGCAGAGATATGGCTTTTTACGAGAAAGAATATAACTTTCTATCTTGCTTTGTTCTTGTGATGAAAAGCATTTGACCCTATTTTGCGCAGCCTTAGGGCGTTGAACTGACGTCGCCGGAGATGACAGCAAAAGTCCTTGCCTTACAGCCGCTTTCAAAGAAAGTTGCATTACCGTAACCGCAACATTTACCGTAGACGGCGCAAGGCAAGCGCTTAACGCCGCTATATGCTTTTGCAAAAGTTGAGGCGTTAGATCATTCAAACGAATATTTCCCAGTTGCGGAATTATTTTACTTTCACATATACTTTTATATTTTTCGTATGTGCGCGGTTTTACGGATATTTTTACATAGTTTTCCAGCCATATGGCTATCCATTCCTTATATTCCATAATCACTCCTTTTTTCTTATATTATAAATTCACTTTTGTGACTTGTTGAAACAATCCCCTCTCATCGGTCGGTGCTCCCGTCTGCGCATAATAAAAAAAAAGAAAGCGGAGCTTTGTTACAAGCTCCGCTTCCCCTCGTGTGAGGCGGTGTGTTGATGTTATTCTTGGGGGTCCTGCTGCGCGGGTGAATCCGGCGAGGCGGCGGAGGTTTCCGCTTGGGCGGGATTTTCTTCCGCTTGGGCGGAGGTTTCCGTCACATCGGCTTCTTCCTGCTCGGGAGTTACCTCTCCTTCGGATTCTTCTTGGTCGAAGTCTTCCTCTCCTTCCGATTGGTCTTGGTCGGTGGGGTATTCCGATTGCTCTTCTTGTTCTTCTTCGGTTTGCGCGGATTCGCCCGGTTTGGTGAGAATGCCGGCAATGACCAAGATGCTCAAAAAGGCGGTGGTGACCTGGGAGAGGTAGGGGATGTCCACCTTCAAGCCGAGGGTGTTCAAGAACACCATAACCGCGCTGGCGAGCGACACCCAGAACGAGTAACTTTTCAACTTTGCTTTGAGTTTTTCTTTCATAGCGCCTCCTTGCCCGCCAAGGCGGCGGGCGATTGAATTTGCGCAGGGAAAATCAAAAAAGATCTATGCCGAAGTTGTCCAGCAGCTTTTGGAAGTAAAAGCCCAGGTAATTTTGCAGTTTTCCGCTGTTGTTGCGGATGAGCTTTTCCCTGGCGGCGGAATCTTCTATCGAATTGTAAAAGTCGATGGCGGCGTTGAGACGCTGAGTGTAGTTTTCCTTCTTGTCACCGCGATAGTCGCTGTGAGCGGTTTCGTACTCCCTGTCCTTGTTGATTCTCTCTTCCATCGCTTCCAATTCGTCCGCCAAGGCTTTGCGCCTGTCTTGCTTGTAATCGAGAGTCTTTTTTGTGATGTCGTTGTTATACTTCTCAACCGCCTGCTCTTCGTCCCTGCGCTGAGAGTCGAGTTTTTCTATTTGCGTGTATAGCTTTAACGCGTTTTGTATATCCGCCTTCTTCACGGCGCTTTCGTACTCGCTCTGCAATTTGGCGATTTTATCGTCTGTAGAAGCGAGCTCTGCGCGGTAGGCGGAATCTATCTCGCCCAGCGTTTTTGCAAGGGCGTCGTCAAACGATTGCGAGGCGAGCTCGTATACGGAAGATCTGCCCATGCCGTTTGCCGCCAGGCTTGTTTGCATCTTCTTTTTCTCCTCGCTTGAGCTTGCCCGCGCTTCGTCCTTGCTCTCTTCCGCCCGCTCGCTCAGGCCGCCTTTGGAAAGGACGAGGGCGTTTTTATCCGCGTTAAATTCGCCCTCCAGCCTCTCCGCCTCCTGCTTGAAGGCGTTGTAATAGGCGGAGGTGGTATCGGCGATTATCTCCTCCTTGGTGGGGCCCGTGTAAGATACATACTCATAGCCGGGCTCTTCCGGAAGGGAGTTTTTCACCGATTCGTATTGATCGTCGAGCGATTCGGTAAAAGCGTTGCTCATCCCCTCGAGCTTGTCGAACAACTCGTTT
The DNA here is from genome assembly GCA_944381275.1 of uncultured Clostridia bacterium. Taxonomy (GTDB): domain Bacteria; phylum Bacillota; class Clostridia; order Christensenellales; family UBA3700; genus Alloclostridium. Next base: position 25,841 of record CALWKO010000010.1, read on the forward strand.
TGCGCCTGCTCATATTGCGATACGTCCGCTTTTTCTACGGTATCTCTGCCGCCGAACAGATGGTTCAGCTTGTCAAAATTCAAATACATATTCTTCTCCTCATCGCACTGTTTTGCCGCGCCAAGCCATGTAGTAATTATAACGAAGGATGGCGCGCTTTAATGCGGCTATATTTATCTTCATACTAATCTGCCTCCGCTTATCACCGCCAAGCCGTTGGAGCAAGTGAGCGAGATCGTGTGCTTGCCCGCCGCCAAATATGCGGAATACACGCCCGACGAACTGCCGCTCGCCGCCTGCTGACCGTCGACGGTGAGGGTGTAACTGCCCATGGCAAAAATGCCCGCCTGCACGGTGTTGCCGTAAGAAAATATCGTCTTCTCCTCTCCTGCGGCTATAAAGGCGACAGCGGAGGAATATTCCAATTCCTCCACCTTTAAGGCGGTGTCCTGCGCCAGGGCGGAAAGTTTGTTATACTGCATGTTCCCCTCCTTCGTAAAAGTCCACGGTGAGGGTAACGGGCTTTATCAGCACGTCCTCTTCTTCACTCGTTATTTTAATTGTGAACACCTTGCCGGAAATGCCCACCCTGCGCGAGCTTTTTCCGCTTGCAAAGGCGACGGAACGCGACACTCCGCGCTCGTTGGTGAAGGTGAGCGTAAAGGGCGTTTTTGTACTTGCCTCTGCCGAAGTTATCACCTTCACGTCCCCCGCGCTGCCCATGTCCGCGCCCTCCAGCCGCCACTCCTTTTCTACGGCGGCGCCCAAATAGCTGCCCAGCTCGGGCGAGAGCTCCATGAGTTTGGGAACGTTTTTTGCTGTGGCTATCACCGTGTTTTGCATGCTCGTGGGGAGCGTTTTCATATCGTAAATGTAAAAGCCGCGCGAAATGCACAGCTCGTTGGTGTCCAGATCGAGCACGGCGAGAGCGTTGTTGTCGCCCGCCGTCCAGCCATCCTCGCACAGGCGGAAGGCAAGGTAATACTTGTGCTTGCAATAAGCCGCGCACATACCGCTCGCGCCCACGGTGAAGTACTTGTTGAGGCGGGTGGAGATGCGCGTTACGTCATAACCGTCGAAGGAGTAGATGCCGTCGCCGGCGCAGAAGATTATCCTGTCGCCCGCTTCCGCAATCGTTTCGGGAAAGATGCGGCTGCAGGCGGTGTAAAGCCGCTTGACCGAGAAGGAGAGCTGATCGCCGCGCGCGGATATGCGGTACACTCCGTAATCGCAAAATGCGTAGAGGTAGTCGGCGAAGGACACGAGCTTGCGTATTCTGCCCAGGTCGCGGTCGAAGGTGATGTATCCGCCCTCGTCCAGGGAGACGTCCCAATTGTAGACGTTGAAGGCGTCTGAATACAAAATGGTGCACTCATCGCTGCTCATCACGGCAAAGACGCGCTCGGAATGCTTGCAGATGGTGGCGGCGGTGCCTGCGGCGGAGGAGATCTCGTTGAAATATTCGGGCGTGCACAGGCACATCGCTCCCGCGCCCTTGCTCACGAGCACGAACACGGGCTCCCCGTCAGGATCGAGCACGTTTATGCCCTCGTCGAAGGTGGAGAAGATGAGATAGCTGTACTCCTCCCACCCGGCAAAATCCGCCACGGGCAGAGCCGCCGCCCCGTTTGCATACATGAGCATTATACGGCAATATCCCTCATCTTTTTCATCGGTGAAGTAGACGCCCAATTTGCAATTTTCGTTCGTGACGGGCAGGTTGGGCGTTTCCGCCTGAGTGTGGTCTTCCTTTACGCCCTTGAAGTACTTGACCCCCGGTCCGGATATGAGGCAGCCGTCCTTAAAGCCGAAGCCTACGGCGAAGTCCGCATAGTCGGAAGGAAGCGCCGCCCTCTTCTGCTCCGGATCTATTCCGCGAAAGCCGGAGAGCACTATCGTGCGGCGCGCGGGGCGGGCGCAGACGTAAGATTTTTTAGGATTATACATATCTCACCTCTTCCATTCACAGCCCTTGTATGGGCGCGCCTGGGTGCGCATGTCCTCCGCGAACATCTGTGAAAGCACGGAAGATTGCTCGTATCTGCCTGTGATGAGGCAGTATTGCGAAGCCGCGCCCAAAGCCACCGTTTTTACCGGCACGGGGAGGGCGAGTGTGACCTCGTCGGTGAAGGCGGAGGGGTGGTCGGGAAGGCAGGTGTATTCCGCAAGGAAAGTCCCGTCCTCTTCCACCTCGATATAGCCGGGGCGCGCCTTGAATGGCACGCTTTTCCCGCCCCTGCTCACCTTTTTCACCCTTAAAGGCTGGTGATAGAGGGCGGAATAATTCACCTTTTTGTCCTGCGAAGTCACCTGCTGCACGCACTCTATCGGCAGGTACTCCGAGCTTATCTCGTCCAGGGCAAAGCCCGTGCACTTGACCATGAGTTTGACATCCTCGTCCGCGCTCGCGCCCTCTTCATCCAAAATGTCCGCGTCCATGCCCACATAGGTGAGCGCGGCGGACAGCACATCTTTTAACGTCATATTCCCTCCTTTAATGCGCACTCTAAGGCGCGATCTATTATCTGCTTGTTCCTTGCTCGCGCTGTCCGCTCGTTCTCCTTCTCCAATTCGCGGAGGAGTTGAGCGGCGCGCTCCGCCCTCGTCTTGCGCACATGCTCCACGCAGCGCGCGTCCGGCGGAGAAAAGGGCAGGACGACTTGCAAAGCGGGGTGCGGAGTAAAGGTGTAAACTTCATACCTCTTGGTGAGCGTGTTGTAAAAAAGGCGATAGCGCTCGTCTATCCCCTTCAGCCTGTCCGCAACGTCGAATACGTCGGACGTTATCTCCCTTAAATGCCACATCTCCTGCCCTCCCCCGTTAACCGGTTATGCCGCTTATCACCGCCTGACCGATGGGTCTGTCGCAGATGAGGTCGGCGTACTTGACCAGGGTGGCGTTATAGGTGGCGGTATCCGCGTTTTGGTGCAGAACCTTGCCCTCGTTGCCCTCTATCCAGCGCCAGTCGCACAGCTGATGCAGCTTGAAGTCCTTGCTGTTGAGCATATACATGGTGCCTTTGGGCGCGAACCTGTCCGCCACCACGGGGATGCCGCTGTAAGTTATCGTCTTATAGCCGCCGTCAAGTTCCATGTAGTCCACGTTCATCCTGAGCGAGGAGCACAGATCGATATAATGCCTTCTTGCGTCGTAAGAGCACAAGATCATGTCCACCTGCCCGCCGGTGGTGATGTCGATGTCGTCTATCGCCTCCTGCATCTTCTCGAGCGAGAGGGTGGTTGCGGTGTGCGTTTTGGGCACGAGCCACTTATGGGCAGACTTATCCAAGCCGTACAAGGTGCCGCTAGAGGCGAAGATCGCGCCCAAGCCGGTTATTTCGTTCTTGTAGCTGCCCTGCACGGTGAGGTAGTCGCCCACGGTGATGGAGCCGGTGAGCGACTTATCTACGGTTATGGTCTTGTTTGCCCTGTCCACGGCGAGGATGCGCAGCGCGCTCATGCCGGAAACGGGGGTGCCGGAGGACTTGGAGATGACGTCCACCACCATGCCCTCGGTGAGGTTGCGGGTGTCGTCCACGGTGAAGGACGTTTCCGCAGCGAGGGTGTCCGCCGGCAGGGTGGTCAAGTTGCCGCTGCCGTCGCCGAAGAGCATCCTGCCCAGGTTGAACTTAGAGGCATTGAGCAAGCCTTCCATCTCCGCGTTGAGCAGGTTGACGAAGGCGCCCTCACTTGAGAGGGAGGCGCGCATCGCCTTGTCGGATATCTCTATCCTGCCGTAAAGGTTTTTAAGGTCGAGGGTGAAGCGCTCGTAATTGTTGCCTGCCGCCATGGGGAGCGCGCCCGTTTCCGTACCCGCGCCCACGCCGCCGTTCAAGCCGTAGGGGACCATTTTGACTATCTGCTTGCCCCACACGTCCGAGGTGGTCTGTTCTATTTTTGCCATAAAGGGATTGACTCCCGTGTTGAGCTGGTTGGCGACTACGCCGAGATAGACGGTTTTGAGCGCCTTTTCCGCATTGGTGAGATTTACCATATTATATCCTCCTTTCTTTGAGCATACGCTCCAAAATTCTGCCGGCGGCGGATACGCTCGTCGGCTTTTCGGGCGGCAGAGCGGTCATTCTTCCGCTTGCAGCCATGACCGCGGGCGGCATACCGCCTGCGATTGCGGACAGATATTCTTCTATTATCCGTCCTTTTACGTCTTGGTTGGTGAGCACATAATCGCGCACGAAGTTTTCGTCCGCCATCAGCTCTTCTTTGGGCACATACGCCTTGCCCGCCGCCCTGCCCAGGGCGATTTCCAGGCAGTAAGGGGTGCCCTCAATGGCGGGATCCGCCCTGAGTTCGGCGAGGATCTCCCTCTTCAAAAAGCGCGCGGCGGGATAGTCGAGCAAGAACTTGCGCACGCGGCGGGAGATTATCTCGCCCGCTTCATTTGCCTGCTCTCCCTTCTCTTCTTCCTGCACTTCTTCCGGCACTTCGCCGCTCTCGCCCGTCTGCCCTTCTTCCGGCACGGTCACCTCGCCTTCGAGATCTTCTTGCATAGCTTTTTCTCCTTTTTCCTGCATTGCCGCAGGTTCGCTTTGTGCGGATTTTTCCGCCCCTGCTCCCGCCTTTTTCGCCGAAAGCTCTTCTTCGGCGGCTTTTCTCTCCTCATCGCGGGCGAGCAGCAGATAGGCGTTTTTCAAATCGCGCAAACTCGCAAATCCTGCGTATTTTTCCTTACTCTTGTCCATTTTCTCCCTCCGTGTTCATGGTTGCGTCGGCAAGCAGCAGCCGCTGCCTGTGCTTGTTCACATGCTCGCCAAGCGCCCGCTGCGCCTTGGGGGAAAGCCCCTGCGCCAAGAGCGCCTTGGTGTGCTCTTCTATGTGCAGCTTATCGTCATCCACGTCCGTTATGTCCGGGCACTTTCCGCTCTCCTTAACCTGCGCGTTTTCGCGTATTGCCGCGTCGCGCTGGCAGTCCGCAAGGTCGGCGGCGTTCTCCCAATTGCCGAAGCCCAAGAGTTCGAGCACGCGCGACTTGTTCCTCTCGCTTATGCCGCCGTCCTTGTCCTGCAAGATGCCCAGCTGCACGAGCTGAAGCACCATGTTGCGGCGGCTCGCCAAGGTGTCGTTGAGCTCGTTATCCGTTTCGAACGTGAGGTCCTCCGCCGTGAGATCGGACGAGGAGAAGCATTTGAGCTGCATTGCTCCGTTGTCCCCGGCAAGGCGCATAAAGCGCTTTTCCCCGGCGAACTGCTTGAAGGCGCGCAGGATGAGATAGCTCACCTGTTTTACGCACTCCCTCAAACTGTTGCTCGTGGAGGCAAGGCGGGTGTTGTCCTGCTCCACCAAGAGGGAGATAGCCGTGCCGGACATGGAGCTGTACGTCTGCGAATACTTGCTCAGCTCGGAAACGCCGCTCACCGTTATGAATTCGGAGAGCAAGCGCTCTTCTTCGTTCACGAAGTCGGCGGGGATGCGCCCGGGGTCGAGCATGCGCGGCGCCTCGCTCCCCTGGCGGTAGACAAGCACCTTGCCGGGGGCGAGCCCTTCTTCTTCCAAGATCTCCCTGTCCACCGAGCCGTCCTCCACCGCGAGCACGCCCATGGCGAGCCTGTTCATATACTCATGCTTGCGGTTGCGCACGTCGTTGTAGGCGCGCTGGAGTGGGATGAGCCTTTCTATCACGCTCGCGCCGAACACGCACCCCACCTTGTCAAGGCAGCGCATAACGGCAAAGGGATAGCCGCGCGTGCCGTCCTTTTTGTTGATATAGGGCAATTCCCCGTCGTAGAGCAGCTTATCCGCCGCCACAATCACCAATCTGCCGTTGGGCTGTTCGCGCGTGGGCAGCTCGTACTTTTCCAGCACCACGCAATGGTCGGGAGCGAGCGAGGAGTTCACCCCCTTCACCCCGTTAATGTAGCCGTTGCCGTCCGGGAGCGGAGAGGAGTCGAGCGAGAACACGTTCACGTCCTCCCCCTGCACGTCCACGCCCCATATGTCGCGCACCTCGTCCACGTGATACGCTTTGGCGTGGATTATCGAGCGGCAGTTTTCCAACTCCCCCGCGAGCAGGTTATCGGGGAAGATCTCGAAGGGCGGGACGACGGATACGGTCAAATCCCCCTCGTGCACCTTCTTGCCCTTTTTGTCCACGCCCACGACTTTGCCCGCCATGGCGTCCCACCCCACCTTGATGAAGCAGGTTCCCGCGGCTTCGCTCCACGCGGAGGCTGCGTTGATGAGCCTGACCATATCCGCGCCCTCCTCCGCCGCTTTGAGCACCTGAGTGGAGAGTTTTGCGGCATAGACGTCCCCGTCTTCGTCGCTCGTGGGGCGGACGGCGATGCCCGTCTTCACCCTTGCCAGCTTGGCAAGGCGCGTTTCCACCACTGAAGCTATTTGATTGTAAACTTCCCTCTGCTGCCACCAATATTGCTTGCCGTAATCGTCGATGTCGCCCGTGGGGGTTATCTCGCAATATTGATCGCCGGAGAGGAAGTTCATATTCAGCCGCCATTGCAGCTCCAGCGCCTTGCGCTTTTCGCGCCGCGCCTGCCAATCGCGCTTTACTTCCTCAACTATCTCTTCCGCGTACAGCTTCTTGCCCATTGCTCACCTCTCCTTTCTTGCCCAGCTCCTTGTTGAGAAGTCCTTGCAGTTGCTTTGCGCACTGCGGGCACAGGTTCAGCCGCGTTGACAGGGGCTTGCCCTCCATGCCCACGGCGTATGCCGCCTTGCGCGTGCATCCGCCCATGTCGCATAGCATGCCGTTACTTATTCGTGTGATGTTCATTGCCTCCTCCTTTCTTTTTATTTTCTTCGGCAGCCTTCAATTCGTTCAGCAGCCGCAGTTTTTCCCTTTCGAGTTCCTCGTCCGACATGCTCAAAATGTCGTCCCCGTCCGCGAGTTCGATATACGCTTTGAGCGCGCCCACGTCGGGCGGAACGTACTTGCCCGTCACCTTGCGCCTGAGCAGGTCGCCCTCCTCGCCGCCGTATTCTTCCGTAACTTCCTCTACCGTGCCGCCCAGCGCCTTGCGGTAGAGCGCTTCCATCAAATTTCTGTCCATCAATGCCCCCTTCGGCGAAGCAGACGCTTTGCCAATTTTTCCTTATCCATCTCTATCACCGTGCGCTTGCGCTCCGGCTTTTGCTTGGGTTCGGGGCGGGACATAATGTAATAGCGCAGCGCGTCCAGCGCGTGGTCGTCCTTTTTCACGGGATTGTCCCCCTCTCCCCACCAATAGCTCTTGAATTCACGTATCAGGTTCACGCAGGTGGAAAATATCTTCAATCTCCCCGTGAGCAAGTAGGATTTTACGCGCGCTATGCCCGTGAACACGTCCTTGCACACCTTGGGCGAGAGCGCCAAGTTTCGCTCGTAAAACAGTTCCGTCACGTTCTTCTCGCTAGCAAGGGTGCGCTGATTCGCGGCGCTGTCGATATACCCTTCCAATCTGCCGCTCCCGTCGCGGTGCCAATTGAGCTTGTCCGCCAAGTCCAGGATGTGCCGCGCGTGATAGTCCACGTCCCGCCCCTTTGCGTACCACTCCGCCGTGACGTACACGTTCCCGTCCCAATCCACGGCGAAGAACAGGCAAGCGAGCGGGTTGTTCAGTCCGGGGTCTATACTCACCTTGTCCTGCCACTCGGCGGGCACGTCGAAAGGCGGAATGACGTGCACGTTTTGGTCAAATTCGGGATATACCGCCCCTTCCGCCTCCGCAAATCTGCCGAAGCGACGGCTTTCCAAACTCTCCTTGTCCAGCGCGCAGGAGAGGGAATCTATCTCCTCCTTGTCCAGCCAGGGATTATCCGCCCACTCCATGTGGATGTGCCACACTTCCGGGTCGGCGCCGCTGTTCAAAAATATCTTGTCGTACACCCAAGTAAGACCTTTAAGCGGCGTCATCGTGCCCCATATGTCCCCCTTCCTGTCCAGCACGCGCATGCGGCATTCTTCATACACGTCATAGGGCGGTTCTTCGTCGAACCACACCCAATCCAAGGACGTGCCTTGAAATTTTTCCCTGCCCTGATCGCAGCTTTTAAAGGTGATGCGCGATATGCCGCCGAACACGTTTTTTATGAGCAGATAGTCGATTATGCCCTGCTCCGGCGCGCCCTTCCTGCCCTGGATCATCACCACGTCGGCTATCCATTCCGGCTTTAAGTAGGAGAGCACTTTGGCTTGCGCCACGTCGCGCTGCACTTCGTAAGACAGGGACACAATCCACCCCTCGCTGTTCTTTCTGTTCTGCCTGAAGGGGTGGATCCCGCGCGCCGCCCACACCGCTTCCACCGCTCCGCACTCCGTCTTGCCGCTGCGGTTTCCTCCGAATACCCAACGGTTGCGCTTTAAGCACCTGTGGAACGCCATCTGCTTTGCGTGAACTTTTTCCCCTGTGTTATATTCCGCCAATCTGCCGCTCACCGCGCGCTTTTTTTGCTCACGCTCAATTGCCAAAATGCGGCTTATAAGTTGTTTTTCGTCCATATACCACACCTTGTGACAAAATTTTTATATTTTTACTTTATTTTCTCGCTTTTTGCGTGTATAATTAAATGTGAAATGAAAGCCGTATACCGTAATAGTTTTATAGCGCTTGCCGCAATCGCCCTCTTGCTCGCCGCCATATTCGGCGCGCTCTTCTTCCCCGCTCCCGCAGCTGCGGAAGACCTCGCCGCGGGCGATTATATGGTGAAGAGCGGAAGCACGCTTGTTTTAAGAAACATCTCGGACGCAGGCAATCCGCCGCTTATCGAAGTCCCCGCAACTTACTATGTTCACCTTTCCGGCACAACGATAAATTCCGGTTATTATACCGTAAGTTACGCGGGTGCAAACTACTACGTATCCCCCGACGATTTGACTAACAACACAACCCTTCACGACGAAGCAAAATACGGCGCCGTCCCCGAAGAGAAGAAATATTATACCTTCGACAAAACGCAGGTATTCCCTGCCGGATCGCTGACTTTTTACACATACGAAAACGGCTCAATAGATACAGCCACATCTGCTAACGCAACGATAGATCACATAGTAAAAGTCTATGGTCTTGTAACAATTGATTCGGCATTGTATTTTTCCGCTCGCATAGAAAATCGCTTGGTAAATCACAATATGTATTTTCCTGCGGTAAACGCAAATGCGGAGTTTTCCGCTTTAACCCCCGCAGCCATTCCCGCCAACCCCTACGAACAGGACAAGGCGGCAATAGATGAAGAACTTTCCAAACCTACCCCTCCCTCCACGGAGGAGGAAGGCAGCGCCTCCACCGCCGACCCGGAGACCCCCGACAATAATTTGGAGCGCATAATATTGAGCGTGATAATTGCAATACTATGCGTGGCGGTGGTGCTATTGATCTTCCGCCCCGGACGTAAAAGTAAAAAATCTCAATCCTAGGGCACTCCATATAAGCCGCGTGATACGTTGTCAAGGCACTCTTTTTGGCAAATCACGTACAAGGAGTACGCTCATTGTCAAAAAGAGCACCTTTCCTAGTCTGACACGGCTTCTATGAAGTGCGTTCGTGGCGTAGCGTTAACAAGGTGTTTTATTAATTGAGTACGCTCATTTCCGATTTTTGTGCCTTTCCTAGCATAAGGGCACTTCTCAGCGGTGCTTTCGTGGCGTAGCGTTAAAGCTATGTTTCTATCAATTTAATAATTTTAATGCGCCTGCGGCACCTTAACTTTTGCGCGGCGTTGCTCGCAACAGTACGCGCAAAAATATCACGCGCCCTCTCGTCGCCTTGGCGGTTTGAGGGCGCATATCACTTTTTGGCACACGAAGAGTTGTTCACGAAGAATTGTCTATCTGCCAAAAAATATCACTTTTTACCTTCTGATAAAAGCGGCGTATTAAATTATTGTATATGAAGGTAAAAAATATCACGATTTTTTCAAGTCGCTATCGCTTCGCAAACAATTACTTTGCGACTTGAAAAAATCATTTGACCCTCCTATACACCCCCATCAAAAAGCTGTTCTCTCCGAAAAGTTCATTGAGGCGTTCCGGGTCATAGCCGCGCTTGATAAGGGCGGAGGCAAAGGCTTCTTCCGCGCGGCGCACATGGTTATATACGCTGCGTTCGCTCACCTTGGCGACTTGCGCTATAACGGCATAGGAAAGCCTTTCGAAATAGCGGCATTTTATCACCTTTTGCAGCTTTTGAGGAATGCGCGAAAGGCAGTCCTCGGTGATAACTTTTGCGTTTATATACCCTTCCTTGGCGGCGATGATCTTCATCAAATTCTTGCACAAGCTCTCGGCGGCAAGGGGCGAACGCCAACTGCATATCGCCTCGTCGGAAAGTCTTCTGTCCGCTTCGAGCGCCGCCTGCCCCAAGTAGGGATAGGCGGTTAAAAGCGTTTTTGCCCACAACCTTTCTTTAATATCCATAAAAACTCCTCATATTTCAACGCTTTTCGCCGCGATATAATATACATTGATTATGTATATTTATAAAATTATCCGGCGCACTGCCATGCCCTTTCGGGCGCTTTGCAACATATATTTTCAGTAGCGGGCGGCAAAATGACATTCATTCCCGGCAAGGTTTGTTCGTTCAAGCCCGCCCTGCCGAGGGAGGTTTTTTCCGCCTGCTCATCACGGTTTCATTGTATCACGCCGCTTTACGCGATAGCAAGGTTTACTGCAAAAATTTTCGAACATTTGTTCGTATTTTTCTAAACTATACCGCTCGATAACTGCCAATATATGGCATTTATATGCGTAAAAATGCGAACATAACGTAAAATGGCTTTTAATATTTGATTATGATTTAAATGTATAATCTCCCCTTTCACACACCTTGCAAGCAGCGCTTATTTCTTGTGCACAAAATAAACACAAATTTTTCAAAACATATGCTATGTGTTAAAATTTTTACTCCCGCTTTTTCTTTACCACCCTCTTTCCCCCTCGGCGGTATTCAATAAATATTTACGCGATATTATATTTATGCAAATTTATTCGCTTTTTATGCAATCCGTTTTCTTCATGTACCATCCCTCTCGCGCAATTACAGCGTGCGGTGCAAATGGGTATTTACACTTTTTATTAAATGTAGTATACTAATTATATGAAGAAATTTGTGCCGCTTTTGCTCGTTATTGTCTGTCTCGCCGCCCTGCTGGGCGCATGCGACGACCGCCCCGAATACACCTTCAACAATGTTGACAGGTGCGAATACGTGCTGGACGAAAGCGGGCACCATGTGGGCAATATTAACTTCGACGACTATCTCTCCCCCTGCTCCGCAGTCAACGCTTTGGATATTCGCTCCTTCGGCGCAAGCACTTCCGCTTCGCCCGAGGCAAATCAGCGCGCCATCAACGCGGCGATTTCCCAGGCTTCCGGATTGGGCGGATCGGTCATCGTGAGCGGCGGCACTTACTATACGGGCACTGTCACGATGCTTTCGGACGTCACTCTTTACATCGACGAGGGCGCGGAGCTCTCCGTTCCCGCATATGACGATTTGGACGAGGACATCATGGACTCCGCCCTGATAAAGGCGAACGCGGTGAACGATTGGAGCATATGCGGTCCCGGCAAACTGAACGGTCAGGGCACGGATTATACGAACGAAGCAAAGGACGGCAGCGTCTACTACCCGCCCGAGGAGTTCTCGTTGAAAGACAGGGTGCTCGACGCGCGCGACAGAATACGCGAAAGAAAGAGCGTGGGATACAACATCATTTACGCCTTTAATTGCCGCAATATTTCCCTGAGCAACCTCGTGCTGTATGAAGCCTCCACCTGGACGGTGAAGCTGGAGCGCTGCAACGGCGTAACGATAACTGACTTGGTGATCGACAACAACATCCACGTTGCAAACAGCGACGGCATAGACATAGTTTCGAGCAAAAACGTAAACATCTCCCACTGCTTTATCGCCACGGGCGACGACGGCATAGTGATAAAATCTCCCTCTGACGTCGCAGAGAACGTATTTGTGGACGATTGCAGCATTATGTCGCTCGCCAACAACTTTAAAATAGGCACCGAAACGGGCTTTGACGTAAAGAACGTGGAGGTGGGCAACTGCTACTTCTTCACCGCCGAGTGCGCGGGCGGCTATTCGGGCATTGCGATAGAATCCGCCGACGGAGCCGACCTTTCCGACATATACGTTCACGACGTAGTTATGGACAACGTCACCTCTGCCCTGCTCATATGGCTGGGCTGCCGGCTGGATAAGGACAAAGGCAGCACGGGCAAAATGGGTTCGATAAACGGCGTTACGATAGAAAACATCGACGCAAACAACATCGATCTGCCCTCTGCCGCGGTGGGATGCGAATACGACGGCGCTCGATACCGCGTGCAAAACGTCACGATTAAAAACGTGACCGCCGTTTACCGCGATTGCTATGAAGACATCAATATCTACAAGGGCGACAGCGTGCTCGAAGCAAACATGGACGGCTACCCGGAGATAACGCGCGTTTCGCACAAATACATCATCTCCCACTCGCTGAGCAGGTATTACGACCTGCCCTGCTACGGGCTTTATGTGCGCGACGCGGAGAACTTCACGTTGGAAAACTTCAATGTCACACCCCGCCAAGGCAACACTCGCCCCATGCTGTGCGGAGTGGAATAATCGCCTTATATCGCCTATTTGTTTCGTTTGTGCGATTTTTGAAAAATATTGAAATATTTTTGAAAATTTTTGTACAAAATACTTGAATTATTTATTTCGCGGTGCTATACTTGAAATGTAAATTCGACGAGGAGTATGCCGCATAAGGCAGTCTTTGTGAAAATTCACGGTTAATTTGAAAAAGTTCCGCCTCGGAGCCCTGCTTTTTCACGCCCTTTTTCACGGACGCCGCGGCAAACACCATGCAAAATTATGAGGAAAAATTGAACAAAGCATTGCGGCTTTTCGACAGCGCCGAGGGCATTCTCGTGTTTTCGGGCGCGGGAATGGCATATAACGCAGGATTGCATACTTACGGCAGCTTACTGCACGATAAGTTCGGCTATTTTGCCGATAAATATCTGCTCGCGGATATCAACGACGGCTTTTCGCTTGTAGCGCACGAGGACAGAGAAAAATTCTTCCGTCTTTATGCGCAAGTCTTTCATTTCAATCCGCCAAAAAGTCCCGTTCATAAAGCCTTGCTTTCGCTCATCCGCCGCAAGCCCTACTTTATCGCGCAGACCAATCCCGACGGCATATACGATAATTTGGGCGTTCCCGCAGATAAGATCATGCATATAGCCGGCTTTCCTCACCTTTTGCAATGCGCCTCAGCCTGCAACGACGATCTTATTCCCATGCCCAAGGACGGAGCCTTTCCCGTCTGCCCCGTGTGCGGCGGAGCCATGCGCCCCTACTTGGATATTTACGGCGACGACAACTTCGTCCGCGCCCGCGAATATCTTGTGCAGATACGCGAATACGGCGCATTTGTATCGCGATATAAGAAAAAGCGGCTGCTCATCTTCGAATTGGAATGCGGCAGGCACGACCACTTCGGCTTCAACGCGCACGTCATCACCCGCACTCTCGCCCGAGATTGCGGCGCCTTTGTCATCCGCATAAACAAATACGAACCGATAGGCGATTTTGTGGAAAATTTCATCTGCTTCGACGAGTCCGCCGGCAAAGTTATCGCCGACCTGCTCGCTCGGCGCCCTCCCGCCAAGCGCGGCAGACCCTCAAAATTAAAAAAGCTCTTCCCCGATAAATTCAAATAACCCGACACCTTTCAGCAATCGAGGTATAATACAAATACCTCGATTGTTTAAAGCCAATACCCTTTCTTCACGTATTAATAAATTATCGAGGTATGCAGCGGATACCTCGATTTGAATGCAAAATTTAAAGACTCAATTGCCTGCCTTTTTGTCGTCTTGCGGCAACGGATTGCAGTTAGATAGATATTCTTCGCCCCACGCCCTCATTGCCTCTATTACAGGTTTTAACGATTGCCCGAAAGGCGTAAGCGAATACGCCACCTTTCTGCCATCGAATCTTCTGCGGCTGACAAGACCGTCATGGCACAAAGATCGCAATTCCTGCGAAAGCATTGTTTTACCAATGCAAGCCACTGCGGCGAATAACTCGTAAAATCGCCTTTCGCCTTTTGTAAACAATTCCCCAAGTATGTGAATCTTCCATTTGTTATCAATAAATGAAAATGTTGCTAAAAACGGATTCATGATAATCCCCCTCTGTTTTTATCTCAATCAAATAATACCACCAATATGCAAAATCTGTCAATATCTTATCTAATCATTTTCCTGCACCTCACCACCACCCCATTAAATCGAGGTACGGATTACGTACCTCGATTGTGCTGCTTTATATTCAAAACACTACTCCGCCTTGTGTAGCGAGGTACAGATTCCGTACCTCGGTTGTACTACTTTGCCTTGTATTCGGAACACTACGCCGTCTTGTGTGGCGAGGTACGGATTACGTATCTTGATTGTGCTGCTTTGTATTCAGAACACTATACTGCTCCATGTAGCGAGGTACGGATTACGTACCTCGATTGTTTTGTGTGGCGAGGTACGGATTCCGTACCTCGGTTGTACTACTTTATATTCAAAATACTGCGCCGCTTTGTGTAGCGAGGTATAGATTCCGTACCTCGGTTGTACTACTCTGTATTCGGAATGCAACACCACCTTGTGCGCGAGGTACGGATTCCGTACCTCGGTTGTACTGCTTTGCCTTGTATTCAAAATACTACGCCGTCTTGTGTGGCGAGGTACGGATTACGTACCTCGATAAAGCAGCGTCATTTTTGGTAATAGACAGCGTGATTTTTTTAATGAATGGGTTTGCAAAGATAAATTGTTCGGCGGCAAGTTATTTTTATTGGAAATAAGATGAGTCAGCGGAGCGGCAGAGCGCAGTTAATAAAAATTGCAGGCGGGGGTGCCGCCTGCGAGAAGTCGATGGTTTTGATTTTCTTTCGCCAAAGGGGTTAGATGTTGCTGAGGTGGTAGTTGATGTCGAATGCCGACCAGGGGACGACGGATGTGTCCGGGTACACTACGAAGGTCATGCGCTTTTCTTCCGTGGGATGGGGGACGGAGAGCTTGGTTGCCCACAGGGCGAGGTCGTGCTTGAAAGTCTTGGGGTCGCCGCCGTAGCGCCTGTCGCCGAAGAGGGGGCATTTGAGTGACGCCATCTGCACGCGGATTTGGTGCGATCTGCCCGTGGAGAGCTTTACTTTTACAAGGGCAAAGCCCTGCTTGTCGTCCAGCACGTCGTAATGCAGTTCCGCTTTTTTTGCGCCCTGGGTGAGCATGGGCACGATGGAGACGGTATTGGTGCGCTCGTTCTTCTTGAGGTAGTGCACAAGGTCGCCGCTGCGCTCCTTGGGCACGCCGCAGGTCACGCAGAGGTATATTTTTTCAAAAAGTCCGTCCTTCATGCTCTGGGTTAAGCGGGCGGCGGCTTTTGAAGTTTTGGCAAATACCATCACTCCGCCGGTGGGTCTGTCCAGCCTGTGGACGAGCCCCAAGTAAGCCTCGCCCGGCTTGTTGTACTTCACCTTAAGGTACTCTTTTAACATGGTGAGCATATCAGCATCGCCCGTTTCATCCGCCTGAGCGGGCACGCCGACGGGTTTCACCGCCGCGAGCAAGTGGTTATCTTCGTAAATAATGTTTATATCTTCGTATGTCATATCAATAGGTAATAATTCCGCTGCATCCGCACGGCAGCTTTACGCGCTTATCGCCCGTGGGCAGAGCAAGTTCGTATGCCCTCACCTTTCCGCCCTCCGGCATGGTCAGGGAGAGAATGTTGGCTATCACGGTGGGCTGAAGCCCGGTGGTGTAGGAGTTGATGAGCACGAACAGCGGACGCTCGGAGAGCACCTTTGCCACCTCCTTAACAAATGAATACAGGTCGTCTTCTGTCCTCCACACCTCGCCGCTCGGTCCCCTGCCGTATGAGGGAGGGTCCATTATCACGGCGTCGTAGCGGTTGCCGCGGCGTATCTCACGCGCCACGAAAGCGGCGCAGTCGTCCACTATATAGCGGGTGTTTTCGCGCTCCACTCCCGAAAGCTGCGCGTTCTGCTTGGCGCGCTCCACCATGGCTTTGGCGGCGTCCACATGAGTGACGTGCGCGCCCGACTTTGCGCAGGCGACGGTGGCTCCGCCCGTGTAGGCGAACAGATTGAGCACCTTTATCTTCCTGCCCGCGCCCTGAATGAGCGAACGCATGATGTCCCAATTATAAGCCTGCTCGGGGAAAAGCCCCGTGTGCTTAAAGCCCATGAGTTTGCAGCAGAACTTTAAATCGCCCCTGCCTATCACGAACTCTTCCGGCACGCCGCCCTTATATTCCCACCTGCCGCCGCCGCTGTGCGAACGGACGTATCGCGCGTTGATGCCCTTGTAGTCTTTCAATACAAATGGCGGCGCCCAAATGGCCTGCGGGTCGGGGCGCAGGAGGATGAGGTTTCCCCAGCGCTCCAGCTTTTCGCCGCCGCCCGTGGCGATGATCTCGTAATCGCGCCAGCCTTCCGCCACAGCGCAAGCGGAAATTATTTGCTCCATGTTATGCCTTCTTCACGCCGAGGGTGACTTTTTCGCCGTTTACGTCCCATTCCTTGACGTAGTCGCAGCCTTCCACACCGCTCTCCACCTTGTCGCAGAGCACGTCCGCTTTCACCGCGCCGCCGGCGAGCACCTTAGCCGCCCTGCCGCTTGCGACGTAGCCGATATTTATGCGGTCGGTCACATTATAGCCCGCTTCCTTGCGCATCGTCTGCAGCTTGGAAACGAGTTCGCGCGCCACGCCCTCGTCGATCAGCTCTTCCGTGAGGTTGGTATCCAGCACCACGGTCATGCCGCCGTAAGTTTCCATGGCGTAGCCGCCCTTGTTGACGGGGGTGATGAGCAGGTCGTCCTGCGTAAACGTCACGTCCTGCCCGCCGATGCTTGCCGTATAGCTGCCGCCGCCGCTTACCGCCGCAACTATCTCCTCCGGCTTTTCACAGGAAGTGAGGAAGGTGCGGATGGCGCCGATCAGCTTGCCGTACTTGGGACCCAGCGTTTTGAGCTGAGGCTTGATTTCGTAGGAGATGAATTCGGAATCGTCTTGCACTATCTGCGCGCTCTTCACGTTCAGCTCGTCCGCCGCAAGCGAGAGGATCTCCGCATGCGCGGGCAGTTTGTCCGTCATCACATACATCTTGGAGAGGGGCTGGCGGTTTTTGATATTCACCTTGTTGCGCGCCGCCCTGCCCAGCGCCACCGCGCGGAGCACCACGTCCATGTCCGCTTCCAAGTCCTTGTCGATATACTCTTCTTCGCACGCGGGGAAGTCGCAAAGATGCACGCTCTCCGGCGCGTCCTTGAAAAAGTTGGCGACCAAATTGCGGTAGATGCACTCGCTCATGAAGGGCACGAAAGGCGCGCACAGCTTAGAGAGGGTCACCAGGGTGTGATACAAGGTGGTGTAAGCCGCCTTCTTGTCCTCTGTCATCTCGCTGCCCCAATAGCGTTCCCTGCCGCGGCGCACGTACCAATTGGAGAGGTTGTCCACAAAGTCCTGAATGGCGCGCGAGCTTTCCGTTATCATGTACTTATCCAGGCAATCGTCCACGTATTTAACGAGAGTGTTCAGCCCGGAGAGCAGCCAGCGGTCCATCTGCGTGAGGGCGCAGTCCTTGAGGGAGTATTTTGAAGGGTCATAGCCGTCTATATCCGCGTAGAGCACGAAGAAAGCATAGGTATTCCACAGCGTGCCCATGAACTTCCTCTGCGATTCGGATACGTTGTCCGCGCTGAAACGCGAAGGCAGCCAAGGTGCGGAGGAGGAGTAGAAATACCACCTCACCGCGTCCGCGCCCTGCTTATCCAGCACGCTCCAGGGGTCGACGACGTTGCCCTTGTGTTTGCTCATCTTTATGCCGTTCTTGTCGTTCACGTGCCCCAAGACCACGCAGTTCTTAAAGGGCGCCTTGTCGAAAAGCAGGGTGGAAACGGCGAGCAGAGTAT
>CALWKO010000011.1 GCA_944381275.1 uncultured Clostridia bacterium
TCGGGATTGGTGTAGACGCTCACGAACATAAACTCGTGCAGTTTGTTGGTCATCTCGTCGAAGAGGGGGGATTGCTTGATATAACCCTTCTCGTAGCTCGTTTCCACCAGGTCGTATATCATGTTGTTTATGCGCACGCCCTTGCTGTGCCCCAGCACTTCCACGCAGTCTTTGGGCAGGTCGGATTCTGAAAGCACGCCCGCGCATTCCGCGTCCTCTATGTCGTGATTTATGTAGGCGAATCTGTCTGCATATATCAAAAGTTTGCCTTCTAGGGTGGCAGGTGTATCAAAATAGCGGTGGTTTGCTATGCCGTCGCGCACCTCCCAGGTAAGGTTCAGTCCCTTGCCGTCGCCTTCCAGCAGGTCCACCACGCGCAGGGAATGGCGGCTGTGGATAAATCCTCCTTTAATAAGGTTGTTCAGCACTCCTTCGCCCGCATGGCCGAATGGGGTATGCCCCAAATCGTGTCCCAGGCACATCGCCTCGGTGAGGTCCTCGTTCAGGCGCAGGGCGCGAGCCATTGTGCGCGCTATCTGAGCCACTTCCAGCGTGTGAGTAAGGCGCGTGCGGTAATGGTCGCCCTCGGGCGAGAGGAACACCTGCGTTTTGTGTTTAAGGCGGCGGAACGCCTTGCAATGAATTATCCTGTCGCGGTCGCGCTGATATTCCGTGCGCAAAGGGCAGGGCGGAATGGGGGTCATCCTGCCCTTGGTGTCCTTCACGTGCTGAGCGTACTTGCTCAAATATCCTTCTTCCACAATCTGTAAATAAGCGTTTTTGTATTCCATATACATATTATAGCAGTTTTTCTTCTTGAATACAATACCCATTTTCAAAAAAGCGCAAGCTATCGTTATAAAAAATATAAATACCTTTACCCAACCTCGTCCGAACACATTTTACAAATGTAATTGATTTTATTTGATATATGTTTTTTGTCGGTATTACTAGTTACCTGTAAAATGCTCGCTTTTAGCGAGGTGGATTTCGTTCAGTTTTGTGCGAGATGGCGCGCAGTTGTAGTACCTCCTACAACAAACGACATCTCGTGCAAAAATGGGCGGAAGGCACCCGCTTAAAGTGTTCGGGCGAGGTTGGGTAAAGGTATAAAAAATAAAGCAATTTCGTAAAGGGTTTTTCCGCCTTAGCGTCGTATATTATTATTAGAACGGAAAATTGCAAGGGCAAAGGAATTTATGGCGGATAATTTTAAAGATTGGCTGGAAGAGTTAAAAAGCAGGGTAAACATCGTGGACGTGGTGGAAGGTTACGTCAGCTTGAACCGCAAGGGCGGCAAGTATTGGGCGTGCTGTCCTTTCCATCACGAAAAAACGCCCTCGTTTTCTGTGGATGAAGCGGGCATGTACTATTGCTTCGGCTGCCACAAGGGCGGCGACGTGATAAGTTTCGTGCAGGACATCGAGCACACGGATTTTATGGGCGCGGTGTCTATCCTTGCGGCAAAGGCGGGCATGACCGTGCCCGAATTTTCCAAAAAAGGGGACAGCGCCGGCATAAGCAAGAGGAAGAGGGACAGGCTGTATAATCTCATGCGCGAGGCGGCGTCTTTTTACCACAAAGCGCTCATGAGCGACGCGGGCAAAGCCGCGCGCGGCTACCTCGACGGCAGGGGGATCACCCGCCCCACGCTCACTTCTTTCGGCTTGGGGTTTGCGCCCGGCAGCGGACTTATCGACAGGCTGAGGGAGATGGGGTACAGCAACGACGAAATGCTCGACGCCGGCGTGGCGGGCACGAGCAAATCGGGCAGGCTTTACGACGTGCTCGGCGGCAGACTGATCGTGCCGATAATAAACAACTTGAAGCAGGTCATCGCGTTCGGCGGCAGGGTGCTTGAAAAGGGCGAACAGCCCAAATACCGCAACACCAAGGAGACTGTCATCTTCGACAAATCCAAGGAATTGTTCGGTCAGCACACGATAAAAAAGGCGATGATAGAAGGCGCGGTGGACAGCGTCATCATGGTGGAAGGGTACATGGACGTCATCTCCCTCTATCAAGCGGGGATAAAAAATTGCATGGCTTCCATGGGCACGGCGCTCACCGTGCAGCAATCCCGCCTGCTCAAGAGGTATGCGGACAAGGTGTATATCTCCTACGACGGCGACTTTGCCGGGCAAAAAGCCACCATGCGCGGGCTGGACATTCTATACGGAGAGGGACTCTCGGTAAAGGTGGTGTCCATCCCCGGCGGCAAGGACCCGGACGAGTATGTGCGCGAGTTCGGCAAGCGCGGATATATGGACTTGCTCTCGCAGGCAAAGCCGCTTTTTGAATACAAGCTGGACAAGCTGGCGGAAGGCTACGACCTAAATGTGGCGGAAGACAGGGGCGCATACGTCGTGGAGGCGGTAAAGGTGCTCTATGAGCTGAAAAACCCCGCGCAGGTGGAAGCGTATATGGATTACATATCCGCCAAGGCGGACATTCCCAAGCCCGTGCTCGTCAAGCAGTACGCTCAGGGCGCGGAGGCGGAAGCCCGCCCCATCCCCAAGCCGGAGCTTACCAGGAAGACGGGCAAGTACTATAACGCCATGCGTTTTGTGCTCTATTCGCTCTTCGGCGGGCAAGAGGGGGTGGAAGTGTCCGACCTTTCCCAATACATCACCGACGCAGACCACAAGGCGATATATGTGGAGTACTGCCGCATAAAGTCCATCAAGGAGCCTACCTTGGACGATCTGCAAGCCATGGCGGAGGAATACCCGGAGGTGGAGGAGATCTTCCGCGAGGGCAAGCGGGTGACGGAAGAGCAGGCGCCGCAGGTGTTTGCGGACTGCATGCGTTCGTTGGAAAAGGAGAAGAACAGGCGCGAGATAATCGCCCTAACCAAGCAGATAGACGAGGAAAAAGATCCCGTAAAACGCGATTTGCTCTTAGCGCATTACGCGGAATTGACGGCAAAAAATAAAAAATAATTACATCGGAGGAGCTATGAAAGAAGAAAAAGACATGAACGAAATCCCCGAAGAAGTCAGGATATTGCAGGGGCTGGACGAACAGCCTCAGCCCGCCGCCGCTCAAAACGGCGACGATGACGAGGAGAAGGCAGGCAAGCGCAAAGCCAGGATAGAAGCGGAAATAAACCGCCTCGCCGCGTCCGCCAAGGACGGGAAGATGAAGGAGAGCGAGCTCAACGACAAGCTGGAAAAGTTCGGACTTTCCATAGATAAGTACGGGCTCACCGTGCAGGAGCTTGCGGACATATACAAGGCTCTTGAAGACATGGGCATCGTCATCGAGCAGAGCTCTCCCGCCGAAGTTTACGACATCTCCGACGGGCTGGAAGCCGCCACCGACGATTCGGTGAAGATGTATTTGAAGGACATCGGCACCGTGGCGCTGCTCACTCCCGACGAAGAGCGCGACCTCGCCCGCAGAATGGCGGAAGGGGACGAGAGCGCCAAAAAGAGGCTCTCCGAAGCCAACCTGCGCCTCGTCGTTTCCATCGCCAAGAGGTATGTGGGCAGGGGCATGCAGTTCCTCGACCTCATCCAGGAGGGCAATATGGGACTTTTGAAGGCGGTGGAGAAGTTCGACTACACCAAGGGCTTCAAGTTCTCCACTTACGCCACTTGGTGGATAAGGCAGTCCATCACCCGCGCCATAGCCGACCAGGCTCGCACCATCCGCATCCCCGTACATATGGTGGAAACGATCAACAAGACGGGCAGGGTATCCCGTCAGCTACTGCAAAAGCTGGGCAGAGAGCCTTCCCCCGCCGAGATAGCCGCGGAGATGGGCATCCCCGTGGAAAAGGTCATCGAGATTCAAAAGATAGCGCAAGATCCCGTGTCCTTGGAAACGCCTATCGGCGAGGAAGAGGACAGCCACTTGGGCGACTTTTTGGAGGACGACAAGGCGGCTTCCCCTTCAGACAGGGCAGAGGCGAAGATGCTGCGCGAACAGCTCCTTCAAGTGCTCGACACCCTCACTCCCCGTGAAAACGAGGTCATCCGCAAGCGTTACGGTTTGGACGATTCCCGCCCCAAGACGCTGGAAGAAGTGGGCAAGGAGTTCGACGTCACGCGTGAAAGGATCAGGCAGATAGAAGCCAAGGCGCTGCGCAAGCTGCGTCACCCCAACCGCACCAAAAAACTTAAAGATTTCATCAATAAGTAATGGACAAGCGGCTGGAGAGCATTTTGAGCCATGTGAGCGCGAACGTGCTCGCCGACATCGGCTGCGATCACGGAAAAGTGGCGGTATATGCCGTTTTGCGCGGACTTGCCAAAAGGGCGATCGCGGCGGACATCTCGGAAGAGAGCTTGAAAAAAGCGCGCGCTCTGGCGGCGGAAACGGGCGCGGAGGGCATTGAATTCCGCGTGGGCGACGGCATGAAGGTGCTCAAAGCAAACGAAGCGGACAACGTGGTCATCGCGGGCATGGGCGCCAGGGAGATAAAAAAGATCCTCTCCCAAGCGCCCGAAACGGACGCCAAGTTCATCCTCGTCCCCCACGACGACGCGCCCATCCTGCGCGAATACCTCGCCCAAAGCGGCTATGAAAAGAGCAGTGACAGGATAGTAAAGGCGGGCGGCAAGTTTTACCCCGTGATAGTGTGCAAAAAAACGGGCAAGCCCTACCGTATAAGCGTGGAAGAGAGCTTGTACGGCACCTCTGCGGAAGATGAAGATTGCGTGGCTTACGCGCGCCAAAGGCTCGCCGTACTGCAAAAAATATGTTCGTCCATAAAAGAGGGCGACGCGCGTATAGTAGTGCCGCTCGCACATCTGCATACCACCTGCGAGCTGCTTAGGAGAGTAAATGAAAATTAAGGAAATTATCAAAATTGTGGAAGGTTATGCTCCGCTTGAATTGCAGGCGGAATTCGACAACAGCGGCATGCAGGTGTGCTTTGAAGAAGACGACGTGCGCGGCGTTCTGCTGTGCGTGGACGTGACCCCCGCGGTGATAGACGAGGCTGTTTCAAAGGGCGCGAATATGGTGATCTCTCACCACCCCGTGCTCTTTCACCCGGTGAAGAAGATAGTCGACGGCGGCTTTATTTCCGACATCATCTTAAAGGCGGCTGCGGCTCGCGTGAGCATTTACAGCGCGCACACCAACCTCGACTGCGTGCTGGGCGGGCTCAACGACTTCCTCGCCGGCGCGCTCGGCATAGACGTGGACATCGAGCGGGCGGGCGAGGGCGAATACTACCGCATAGGCACGGTGCACGGCTCGCTTACCTTCGGTCAATTTGCCGCAAACGTAGAACGCGCTGTGGGCGCAAAGGTGCGCACCATCGGCAACAAGGATAAAGTGGTGGCAGAGGCGCTCGTATCCACGGGCGCGGGCGGCGGCGACAGGGAGATGTTCTCCATGTGCATGCACGGCGGCGCGGACGTGGTGATAACGGCGGAAGTCAAGCACGACGTGGCGGTCGCGTGCGCCGCGGCGGGACTTTGCGTGATAGAGCTCACCCACTACGACAGCGAAAAATGCGCCAGGAACATATTGGCGGGACTGCTCGGCAGCAAGGGCGTGGATTGCCTGTTTGCAAGCGAGCAAAGCCCTTATAACGAATAAAAGGAGTAGGAAAATGGAACTTAAAGATATGCTGGAATATCAAGAACTCGACAGGAAGTACTTTGTGCTGGAAAAAAAGCTGCGCGAAAGCGACGAGCTTAAAAACGCCAACAAGGTTCAGGCGGCGTTCAAGCAATCGCAGGACGCCATTGTGAGTTTGAGCAGCAAGGCGCAGCAGAGGCTGGACGCCTTGACGCGTTTGCAGGAAAAATATCAGCGCGCGGTGCGCGAGCTGGAAGAGCTCACCTCCGAAAGCGGCAACATAGAAGAGTTAAGGGAGGCGGACTTTTACGATAAGCGCCTTGCGGAGATAGACAAGGTCTTGGAAGGGCTGGAAAAGGAGATAATCGCTGCGGGCGACGATTTAAAGTCCCTCTCCGGCGCCATCTCCCGCGAACAGCAGCAGCAACAGCAATTAAAGGCGCAATACGCCGCCGCCAAGAAGAAGTACGACGCGCTCAAACTCTCCATCCAAAAGGAGGCGTATCCTTACGTGAAACAGATGGAGCCTTTAAAGGCGAACATAGACCCCGCCCTTATGGAACGCTACTTGCGCGTGAGGAATAACAGGAAGATGCCCGTGCTCGTACCCTACACGGCGAGCGGCGGCTGCGGCGGCTGCATGATGGAACTCTCCGAAAGTGAAAAGGGCAAACTTGCGGCAAGCGGCATATGCGAATGCCCCAACTGCGGCAGGTTGGTATATAAGGTATGATAAAACACGAACGCTGGCACATTGCCGTCGCCTTCGGCGTGGGCGCGGTCCTCATCGTCGCCCCCGTCGTGCTTGTGGCGGTGCTCTACGCGCTTGACAAGATGGAACCCAGGTGGTATATGTACCTCATCTTTATCCCCGTGGGCATATTCTCGGTGGTGCGCGGCTTTATGTTCCTTGTCGATAACCGCAACATCAAGATGCTGCAAACGCAAGGGGTGAAGGTCAAGGGCAAATACCTCAGCCACGGCAACAACCACGGCGACCGCAATCCCGTATACTACGTCCGTTACAGCTTCGAGGACGAAAACGGGCAGACGGTTCTCGCCACCTCTCCCGCCCAATACACCTGGGAACAGGCGCTCGCCTTCCGCGCGGCGCAGGAGTTCACAGTGCTGTATAAAAACGGCAAATACATGATAGGGGAGGACGCCGCCCGTCTGTTCGAAAAGCACTTCGACGACGTCACCAAGCTGAAGCAGGCGTATAACGAAGCCTTCAACATCGTCTACCGCGATATGATAGAGGAAGCTCAAGCGCAGATGAATCGCAGAACGGGCGCCGCACAAGGGGATGAATCGCAAGGCGAACAAGCTCAAGAGGGCGAAGCGCAAGGCGAGCAAGCTCAAGCGGGCGAGGAACCTCGGGAAGAAGCGGAACAAGCGGCAGCGGAGCAGGCGCAAGAGCCTTTGCAGGGCGAAGGCGAGCAGGGCGAAGAAACTCGCGAGCAAGAGGGCGCCGATCAAGAGGGCGAAGGCGGGCAAGATACCTCTCCGCCGAAAGGTGAAGAATAACAAGAGTAAAATATGGACAAAACGGCGCCGATTCATATAAATATCCGTTTTGTCAACAAAACGCAAGGCGCAGCAATATGCCGAAAAGTACATAATATATTCTTATTTTATGTATTATAATAATTATTTTTGCGCAAATTGCGTTATTATCCATAACCGCGTTGCAATCTTTTATAAAACGCATTAATATGGAATAAAAAGACATGAGCACATATGCGATAGTTATACTTGTCATGGCGGTGGCTTACACCTTTTACATGGGTTATTCAGACGGATCTAACGCCGTGGCGACCTGTGTGGCTTCGCACTCGCTCAAACCGTATACGGCTATATTCGTGTCCGCCGTGTGCAAATTCGTAACGCCCTTGCTCCTTTGTTATCTCATCGACAGCTACGGCGTTGCGGTCACCGTGGCTAGCTTGATAGATTCCGCCGCGCTTGCCAACGTTTCAAGCGAACTTGCCGGGTTTATCTTCCTGCTCTCCACCATGATCTCCGCGCTCCTGTGGTCGGGCGTTTCGGCGATCTTCAACGTGCCCAACTCCACTTCCCACACTCTGCTGGGCGGCTTGGTGGGGGCGGGCGCCGTCACCTTCGGCTTGGGCGCGATAGATTGGAATGCCGTGGGCATAAAGGTCATCTTGATGGTGTTCCTTGCGCCCGTCATCTGCATGAGCTTGGGCTTTTTATTGGAAAAGGCAATGGTGCGCCTCACTTCCTATCTCACCCGCTCGGCGGAAGCGCTCTTCAAGGGCGCGCAGGTGGTGAATATGATGGTGCTCTCCGGCGCCATCTCCTTGAATAACACGCAAAAAGGCTTGGGCGTATACCTGCTCGCCGTGGTGCTCACGGGCAGCGGCGTTTCAAATACCACCCAGGCGGCGGGGGAACTCCCCGTTTGGATAGTGATAATCTTTTGCGCCGCAATCGCCCTGGGACTGCTCACGGGCGGCTTCCGCCTCATCTATGCGATAGGCAAAAAGCTGTTCAGCTTAAACCTTATGCAATCTTATGTGGCGCAGACCTCGTCCATGGCGGTGAGCGTGCTCTCCACCGTGTTCGGCATCCCCATCTCCACGGGGCAGGTGATGACGTCCAGCATCATCGGCGTGGGCATGGCTCAGCGCGTAAGGGGCGTGCGTTGGACTAGGGCGATAAAAATATTCACGGGGTGGATAATCACTTTCCCCGTGGCAATGGGCGTGGGCGCGGCGATCTGCGCGCTGCTCAACGTGATAATACCGGGAGGACTATTGTAATGAAATTTTTCCGCAAGAGCATCAACTTTTATCATCTTCTCACTTCTCAATGCGAGAGCATGTCCGAAGGGTTGACCGCTCTTTACAATTATTGCGTGACCAAGGAAGAATCCTTTGCCGACCAAGTGGTGAAGATAGAAGAAGACGGCGACATGCGCCGCCGCATCCTCATCGACGAACTCAACCGCACCTTCATCACCCCAATTGAGCGCAAGGATATATTCAACCTCTCCCGCCAAATAGATGAGATTTTGGACTACGCCAAAGCCACCATCGACGAGCTGCGCCTCTTCCGCATCCTTCCCGACGAAGCCATGACGGATATGGTCGGCATCCTCGTGGACATCTGCAAGCACATCACCCGCGCCGTAGAGAACATGGAACATCACCCCGCCATCGCCAAGGACGAAGCCATCAAGGTGAAGGGGCTGGAAAACAAAGTGGGCAACCACTATTACCGCGCACTCGCCGCACTCTTTGACCAAGACGATATGCACCTCGTCTTCAAGTACCGCGAAGTCTACCGCCACCTAAATACTACGTCGGATGTAGCCGACGTTGCCATGGACTCGCTGCTGGATGTATTAATGCAGTAGAAAATATTTTTACTGCTCGCGGGCGCTCCATATAAGCCGCAGATATACTCGGCAACGGGCGCAAGAGGGCGCTTTCAGCGCAGGGATTTTTGCGCAGATTTTCGCAAGGAGGCACGAAGTAGTAGCAGCGCTACCACGATGTGCCGCATTGCGGAAAGGTGCCGAAAAGACCGCGCTCAAAGTGTGCTCTTGCGCACGGGGACGAGTAATGTCAAGGCACAAAAATCGAAAAATCACGTACAGGGAGTACGCTCATTTCCGATTTTTGCACCTTTCCTAGTCTGACACGGCTTCTATGAAGTGCTTTTGTGGCGTAGCGTTAACAAGGTGTTTTATTAAAATAGTATGCTCAACCTTAAAATCAGGCACGTTCCTAGCCTAGCATTGAATCTATGAAGTGCTTTTGAAGCGCAGCATTAAAGCGGTTAAAGATTAAATTTTTGAGAGCGGGCGCTACATTAGACCTTATCATTGCTCTTCTTGAACAAGTTTCCCATTCTTTTTTTCGTTTTTATAGAGCTCATAAACATAGGCGGGACTATCAAAATAAAGCCCCGTGGCGGGGTCGCACAGCTTGGCAAATACTTGGGAAGAGTAGAACATATCTATCGCCTTATCGTAGTCTACGCATTCGTCTTCCACAATAAAGCAAACGATATTTTGAATGCTCTGTTCGATTAAAAATTTCACATTATCCATTTTACACCCGTCTTTTTTAAATAGTTTATCGCTTTCAATGTATGAAAAGAGCATTGATTTGACGGAGCATGATATTTCATTTCTTTAAGCAAAATTTTTCCGTCAATATACCCGCGCTGATATTGTGTGATGAGCGTTGTCAACGTATCGTTCGCCACAGGACCGAATACTATGTCGTACTTATTATCGGTATTGCATTCAGCTGAAGCGATATTTTTAAAGTTGCGGTTTCGGTTATTTATTACGAATACAGCCCATTCCTCGCTTGTTTGAGGGAAAATTTTAACATTAAGCCCCGCAGTATCAAGTATATCATCCGGTGCTTCGAAAGAAATGACGCAAGGTTTGCCGCCGAATATAAGGCTTTTCCTAACAGCCATGGCTTTTGCTTGATCGTATTTTGTGGTTGTGTAAAATCCTTTACCGAAATCTTTATGCGGAGCGCATTTAGATAAATCGATATATTCAATGTCCATATTTGTTCCATGA
This sequence comes from uncultured Clostridia bacterium, assembly GCA_944381275.1. Classification (GTDB taxonomy): domain Bacteria; phylum Bacillota; class Clostridia; order Christensenellales; family UBA3700; genus Alloclostridium. Next base: position 10,109 of record CALWKO010000011.1, read on the forward strand.
TATAAGATCATGCGATTTTTCCTCCGTTACGCTTGCAGATAATGGTTAAGTCATCAACGGCGTCTTCGATAGAAAGCAAATGCTCCGCTTCGTAACAGTCTTTAAGAAAGCTTATACCGCCGTATTTTTTCAAATAAAAGTATGCTTCTTGAAGGGCAAGGGAATGCTTGTCCGAAAACTCGCCGATGCACATCACGGTATATTCAATTCTGTTGCGAATATCTCTGTTCATATCTCCGTCTATCCATTTTTATCATTATACAATATATAAGAAAAAATTTCAACCTTCAATTGCGCTCGTTTTCCCGCCGCGCATTTTCACAGTCGCGAAAATTGCTATAAATCATTGAATTTTGATATCGACACGTTGCTTGTGCGGGGATATAATTTTATTGTAACAAATAGTTTTATTGCCGATTTAGTAAAAAGAGCGGCAAAATGTAAGGAGGAAATTATGGCAAAAAGGCAAGGAAAGAGGGATGAAGATTTAATAAAAGAAGAGCTTACAGAAGAGCAGGTGAAAGAGATAAAAGTCGAGTATTTCTGCAAGTTCGGGCATATGCCGCCTATTCCCATGTATCAGTCTACGGGGGAGGACAGCAAGTTCGGCAACTTCGTGAAGATGGCGATCGAAAGGGGCACTCCGCTTACTGAAAGGGACTATAATAAATATTATCCTAATAATGTGTGAGTTACCTTCCGCTCGGCTTTTGCAAAAAACACTTGACATAAGCAAATTCATTTTATATAATAGATACAACATATATAAAGGCTATGAACGGGAGCAGTATTGCGAAAGTCGGGCAGCAGAGAGCCGCCGTATGGTGAAAGGCGGACGAAGGCGCGCAAGAACCTCGCCCGGGAGCCGTGCGGGTGATATGTAATCCGCAACGTCGGGAGCGTTATATCCCCAAAAGGCATCCGCGCAATACTAGGGCGGGTGTGAATAAGAGTGGTACCACGGCAATTACTTTCGTCTCTTTGGGGCGGAAGTTTTTTTATACTAATAAAACAAGGAGGTAGTCTATGAAGAACGTGGAAAAATACGGCAAAAGGTATTTCCTGCCGCCGCAGCCGTGCTTTGATTGGGTGAAGAAAGATTATGTCGATCATGCGCCCATATGGTGCAGCGTGGACTTGCGCGACGGCAATCAGGCGCTTATCGTGCCTATGAGCTTAGAGCAGAAATTGGAGTTCTTCTCGCTACTTTGCAAGATAGGATTTAAGGAGATAGAAATAGGCTTCCCCGCCGCGAGCGAAACGGAGTTCGAATTTTGCCGCGCGCTCATCGAGCGCAACCTCATCCCGGAGGACGTCACCATTCAGGTACTTACGCAATCGCGCGAGCATATAATAAAAAAGACGTTTGCCGCGCTCAAGGGCGCAAAAAGGGCGGTGGTGCACCTGTATAATTCCACGTCCGTGGCTCAGCGCAAGCAGGTGTTCCGCAAGGAAAAGCCGCAGATAATCGACATCGCCGTCACGGGCGCAAAACTGCTCATGAAGGAGGCGGAGGAAACTCCGGGCAACTTCACCTTTGAATACTCGCCCGAAAGTTTCACGGGTACGGAACCTGAATTCGCGCTGGAAATATGCAACGCCGTGCTCGACGTCTGGAAGCCCAACCCCGAGCGCAAGGTGATAATCAACCTGCCCGTAACGGTGGAAGAGAGCATGCCGCACGTCTACGCCCAGCAGGTGGAATATATGTGCAAGAACATGAAATACAGGGAAAACGTGATAGTTTCCACCCACCCGCACAACGACAGGGGCTGCGCGGTGGCGGACGCGGAATTCGCCCTGCTTGCGGGAGCGGACAGGGTAGAGGGCACGCTGTTCGGCAACGGCGAGCGCACGGGCAACGTGGACATCGTCACCTTGGCGCTGAACATGTTCTCCCAGGGTGTGGACCCCGGGCTGGACTTCACCAATATGCCTTACCTTGTGGAAGAGTACGAAAAATTCACCGATATGAAGGTAAATCCCCGTCAGCCTTACGGCGGCGCGCTCGTGTTCGCGGCGTTCTCCGGTTCTCACCAGGACGCGATCGCCAAGGGCATGAAATATCACGAAGAAAAGGAAAAGGACAGGTGGAGCGTGCCCTATCTGCCCATCGACCCCAAGGACGTGGGCAGGCAGTACGACGGCGACGTCATCCGTATCAACAGCCAGTCGGGCAAGGGCGGCATAGGCTACCTGCTCGAAACGCGCTACGGCATCAATCTGCCCGCCAAGATGCGTGAAGATTTGGGCTATAAGGTGAAATCGGTCTCCGACCACAGGCACAAGGAACTGCTCCCGGACGAGGTGAAGGAGATATTCGAAAAAGAGTACGTCAACCTCACTTCCCCCCTCAAAGTGCTTGAGCATCACTACAAGCAGGTGGACGGCAACATCGACGCCACCGTCACCGTGCAATTCAACGGCGAAGTAAAGGAGCTGGAGGGCTTCGGCAACGGGCGCCTCAATGCGGTGAACGAGGCAATCAAGGGCATAATCCCCTTCGATTACCACATCGAAACATACCAAGAGCACGCCTTAACGCGCACTTCCAAATCGCTCGCGGTGTCCTATGTGGCGCTGCAAAAGGAGGGCGAAGATAAGCTCATCTGGGGCGCGGGCGTGCACAGCGACATAATCGTGGCTTCGGTCAACGCACTCGTCAGCGCGCTCGATAATATGCTGAAATAGGAGAATGTATAAGGCTTCAAAACACAGCACAACCGATCTTACGCAGGGCAGACATTTTGCAACCATAGCAAAGTTTGCCCTGCCTTTTATGCTGTCCGACTTTCTTCAACAGCTCTACAACGCGGTGGACAGCATTATAATCGGTCAGAACCTGGGCAGCGTCGCGCTCGCGGGCATAGGCGTCGCCACTCCCATAATGTCCATAGTTATGAACTTCCTCATGGGGCTAGCCATGGGTACGGGAGTCATCCTTTCGCAATACTTCGGCAGGGGAGATCATTACACCTTGAAAAGGGTGCTCACCACGGGCATGATATCGGGCGGCGTATTCACCGTGGCGGCGAGCGCGATATGCGTGGGGCTTTCTGAATACTTCCTCATATGGCTGGGCACTCCGCAGGAGGCCATTCCGCCCGCCGCTTCGTATTTGAAGATAATCTTCGCCGGCGGCGTGTTCACGTTTTTGTATAATTACTATATGTTTTCCATGCGCGCGGTGGGCAACTCCGTGGCGCCGCTCGTGTTCTTGGGCGCGGGAGTGGTGCTCAACGCGGTGCTCGATATCGCCCTTGTGGTCTATACTCCGCTGGGGATAGAAGGGGCTGCAATCGCCACCATCGCGGCGCAGGCGCTTTCTGTGATCATGTGCGTTATATATGTGCGCAAGAGGGTGGAAATATTGCATATAGGTCGAAAAGAATGGGTATTTGACAAGCGCTTATTCTCCACCTGCATGACTTACGGCTTGACCGTGGGCTTGCAGCAGGTGGTGGTTTACGCGGGCAGAATAGCCGTGCAGGGGCTGGTAAACACCTACGGCACGGATGTCATGGCGGGCGTGAACAACGCCACCCGATTAGACGCGCTCATGCAAACCCCTTGGCGCGGATACACCAACGCGCTCACCAATTACTACGCGCAAAATTGGGGCGCGGGCAAGAAGATGCGCATACAGCTCGGCTTTAAGGACAGCCTCTGGCTCGCCGTGGTCAACGCGGCGGTATTCCTCATCGTGGGCATATTTCTCTCCACGCCGCTCTCCCTCGCCTTTGTGGGGGAAGGTGAATCGCAGCCGGTGGTGGACGTGGGCGCACGCTTTTTGGAGATCACCACCTACGGCTACATCTTCGTGGGTATAATCTTGCTCTCCCAGGCGTTTTTCAAGGGCGTGGGCATGATGAAGTGCTTCTTCCTCACAACCGTTTCGTCCATAGCGGGGCGCGTGGCGTTTTCCTACCTCTTCGACCACTTTTGGGGAATAGAGGGTATGTATTGGGCGGTGCCCGCTTCTTGGGTGCTTGCCGGATGCGTGGGCATAATCTTTATCGTCTATACCTACTTTGCAAGGATAAAGCGCATGCCTCCCAACCCCTTCAAATCGCCCACCTGCCTCAACGCGAGCTTGATAATCACGGGCAAGGACAAGATAGATATAACCTCGTCCAACGATTACTACGCTTAAAATATCCGCTCCGCCCGTAAGGCGAGGGCGTATTTCCGTATTTTCAGCAAAATTAAGGCAAAAAATCAAATTGCTTCGCAATTTTTTATAATAAATAGTCCTATCCGCTTGAAAATGCGGTGAAATTGTTGTATCTTATTATTACTATATATTTTTTATGAGGTAGTCAAATGATAGTTGTATTCAAACAAAATACGCCTGAAAAAGCGATAGAAGAACTCTCTAAGTCCATATCTTCCATGGGCGTGCAGGTGAACAAGGTGGTGGGCAGTGAAGCCACCATTTTGGGCATCGTGGGTGACACCTCCAACGTCGACATGAAGGTGCTGGAAGCCAACGAGAACGTCGAGCGCGTGATGCGCGTTTCCGAGCCTTACAAAAAGGCGAACCGCAAATTCCACCCCGACCCCACGATAGTCAAGGTGGGGGACACGGCAGTGGGCGGAAAACAGCTCACGCTCATCGCCGGTCCCTGCTCGGTGGAGAGTGAAAAGCAGATAGTATCCATCGCCAAGGCGGTGAAAAAATCGGGCGCGACCATGCTGCGCGGCGGCGCTTTCAAGCCTCGCACATCCCCTTACTCCTTCCAAGGTCTTAAATACGAAGGCTTGGAACTTCTTAAGGAGGCAAAGGCGGAAACGGGACTTCCCATCGTCACCGAGCTCATGTCCCCCTATGACATCGACAGGTTCGTCAAGGACGTGGACGTCATTCAAATAGGCGCGCGCAATATGCAGAACTTCGAACTGCTCAAGGAGCTGGGCAAGCTGGACAAGCCCATCCTGCTCAAGCGCGGTCTTTCCGCCACGATAGAAGAGTGGCTCATGTCCGCGGAATACATCCTCTCTGGCGGCAACCCCAACGTCATCTTGTGCGAAAGAGGCATTAGGACTTTCGAAACTTACACCCGCAACACCCTAGATCTTTCCGCAATCGTGGCGGTCAAAAAGGTATCGCACCTGCCCATCATCGTGGATCCTTCCCATGCTACGGGCAAGGCGTGGATGGTGCCCGCTCTCGCCCGCGCGGCGATCGCCGTGGGTGCGGACGGTCTCATCATCGAGGTGCACAACGATCCCGAGCACGCCCTGTGCGACGGCAGTCAATCCATCAAGCCCGAAATGTTCGACGAAGTGGTGCGCGATCTGCGCACGATAGCTCCCGTCGTGGGCAGGGAGATCAAGTGAAGACGCTGCGCGTAAACCTCGGCGAGAGGAGTTACGACATAGTAATCGAGCGCGGAGTGCTGGCGCGCGCGGGCGAATTTGTCACGTCCAAGGGCGGCAAAGTCTTTGTGATAACCGATTCCAATGTGGCTCCGCACTACCTCGCCGCGGCGGTGAAGTCGCTGGAAGGGGCGGGTTTGAGCGTGAAATCGGTCACTCTCCCCGCCGGTGAAAAGACCAAATCATTCAACACTCTCCCCATGCTCTATTCGCTCGCCTTGGAGTTCGGGCTCACCCGCTCGGACGCAGTCGTAACGCTGGGCGGCGGAGTGATAGGCGATCTGGGCGGCTTTATGGCGGCTACGTATATGCGCGGCGTGAAGTTCGTGCAGATCCCCACGTCATTGCTCGCTCAGGTGGACAGCTCCGTGGGCGGCAAAGTGGGGGTGGATCTTCCCCAAGGCAAAAACCTGGTGGGCGCCTTCCATCAGCCTTCGTGCGTGCTCATCGACCCGAACACTCTCTCCACGCTCTCTCCGCATTTTTTTGCGGACGGCATGGGCGAAGTCATCAAGTACGGCTGCATAAAGGATGAAAAACTCTTCAACCTTTTGGAAGAGATAGGCGGCGACAAAACTCGGCTTTTTGAACATATAGACGATATTATATACACCTGCGTGAACATAAAACGCCTTGTGGTGGAGCACGACGAACGCGAGAGCGGCGAGCGCAAGCTGCTCAACTTCGGTCACACCTACGGGCACGCGCTGGAAAAGCTGAACAACTTCGAAATGTCGCACGGCGCGGCTGTGGCGGTGGGCATGGAGTACATCACCCGCATCTCCGAAAGAAGGGGGCAGACGCTCCCCGGCACGGCGGAGAGAATCGCCAAGGTGTGCGCCGCCTACGGCTTGAACGAATCGCCTTCAAAGGATGTGGAGGGGATAATCTCCGCGGTAAAGAACGACAAAAAAAGCGGCAAGGGCGGTCTTGACGTCGTGCTGCTTAAAAAGATAGGCGAAGCCTACACCTTCCGCACCACGGCGGACTACTTCCGGGGGTGAGCATGAAGGTAAAAGTCTATCCCTGCAAACTCAGCGGCACGGCGATCGTGCCCGCTTCAAAAAGTTACGCGCACCGCGCGCTCATCTGCGCCGCACTCTCAAGCGGTGAAAGCCGGGTGGAATGCGCGGACATGAACGACGACATCCGCGCCACCGTCCGCGCCGTAACGGCGCTCGGCGCAAGGGTGACGTACTCCGGCGGCGTTCTTACGATAAACGGCGTAAGCGGCAGGGTGAAGGAGGATATCGTCATCGACTGCGGCGAATCGGGCTCCACCTTGCGCTTTATGATCCCCGTTGCGCTCACCCTTTGCGACGGATACGTGCGCTTTGTGGGCGGGGGCAAGCTGGGCGAACGCCCGCTGGGCGAATACTTCTCTGTATTCGACTCCCAGGGCATATATTACCGCAATAACAGCGGTAAGGACGGGTTGGATCTCACAGTGCGCGGCGACCTCATCGCCGACGATTTCGAGCTGGAGGGCAACATAAGCTCGCAATTTATCAGCGGACTTCTGCTCGCGGCTCCTCGGCTCGCCTACGACAGCACCATAACCCTCTCCAAGCCGCTTGAAAGTAAGGATTACGTGCGCATCACCATGGACGTGATGGGCAAGTACGGCGTAACGGCATATTACGATTCCGCGGCGCGCAAGTTCACCATATACGGTGAGCAGACCTTCAATTCTGCCCCCTATAAGGATACTCCTTATAAGGTGGAAGGGGACTGGTCGCAGGCGGCGTTCTTCTATGTGGCGCGCGCCCTCGGTCATAATATAGAGGTGAAGGGCGTGAGCAGCATGTCCGTTCAAGGTGACAAAGTCATCGCCGACATGCTGAACATGGTCAAGGCGGTTTCGCCCGACCGCATGCTCACCCTTGACGTGAAAAACGTGCCCGACATCGTCCCCGCGCTCTCGCTCGCGTGCGCGCTCAGAATGGGCGGCACCCACATAATCAACGCGGGCAGGCTGCGCATAAAGGAGTGCGACAGGCTCGCCGCCACCGTGCAGGGGATGAACGCCTTGGGCGCAAAGGTGAAAGAGGGCAAGGAAGATATGTTCTTCGACGGCGTGAAAAAACTTGCGGGCGGAGTGACTTTGCCCGACTATCACGATCACCGCATGGTGATGACCTTTGCCGTTGCCGCCACCGTGTGCGAAAAGCCCGTGGTGATAACGGGTGCGGAGAGCGTAAGCAAGTCTTATCCCGCCTTCTTCAACGACTTTGAAAAGCTGGGCGGAAAGTATGAAATTCTCGAATAAAGAGGTGTGATATGAGCGCTACTTGGGGAGAAAAATTAAAAGTCACCATCTTCGGCGAATCGCACGGGGCAGCCATCGGCGTGGTCATCGACGGACTTCCCGCCGGCTTCAAGCCGGACTTTGCCTTAGTGGACGATATGATGGCGCGCCGCAGCGCCAAGGGCAAGGAGAAAATCGCCACTGCACGCAGGGAAGGCGACGAGTACGAGATAGTCAGCGGCTTTTTCAACGGCGCGGCTACGGGCACTCCGCTTGCCGCAATCATCCGCAATAAGGACACGCACTCGCCCGACTACGAGCGTATGCGCTACCTCATGCGCCCCGGTCACAGCGATTGGGGTTACTTTGTGAAAGAGGGCGGCTTCAACGACTACCGCGGCGGCGGTCATTCTTCCGGCAGGCTCACCGCTCCGCTCGTGTTCGCGGGCGCAATCTGCAAGCAGGTTTTGAGCGAAAAGGGCATAAAAGTGGGAACGCATATCGCAAGCATAGCAGGCGTCGAGGACGTGCGCTTTGATCCCATCGCTCCCCAAATAGACGAGGTGGGCAAGAACGGCACCGTAAGCGAACAGGCGTGGGAAGCCATGCGCGATAAGGTGCTGGAAGCGGCTAAAAAAGGTGACAGCGTGGGCGGCGTCATCGAATGCGCCGTGACGGGCGTCCCCGCCGGCGTGGGCGATCCCTTCTTCGACAGCCTGGAATCGCGCCTTGCGCACATGATGTTCTCCGTCCCCGCGGTCAAGGGCATTCAATTCGGCAAGGGCTACGCGCTCACAAGGATGAACGGCAGCGGAGCAAACGATCCCTTCCGCATGCAGGGTGATAAGGTGGTCACTTCCTCAAACAACAACGGCGGCATCTTGGGCGGCATCACCACGGGCATGCCCGTCATATTCGACGTGGCGATCAAGCCCACCTCATCCATCTTCATCGAGCAGGACACCATCGACGTGAGCAAGATGGAGAACGCCAAACTGCAAGTAAAGGGCAGGCACGACCCATGCATCGCCGTGCGCGCGGCAGTGGTGATAGAAGCCGCCGCGTCGATAGCAATTTTGGATAGCATTTTATAATATGGACGAATTAAGCAAGGCAAGAGAGCAAATTGATAAGATAGACAAGCAGCTTGTCCCCCTCTTTGAAGAGCGCATGCGCGCGGGAGAGGCTGTGGCTCACGCGAAGGCGGCTTCCGGCGATACGACCGTATACAGACCCGAACGGGAAAAGCAGGTGCTCGCCGCCGCGGAAGATATGCTCAAGGACAAGCGCTTTTGCGCGGAAGTAAGGCAGTTCATGGGCGCGGTGATGGACATCAACAAGGATTTCCAAAAGCGCATCCTCTTCCCCTCAAAGGCGGAATATCCGCGCGGAGAGGTGGAAAAGACCGCCGTCGTCGGCTTTTTCGGCGATAGCGGTTCTCACTCCGACTTAGCTTGCGAAAGATTCTTTCCTCAGGCAAAAAAGCGCCTCTCCTGTCCCACCTTCCGCGACGTCTTCGAAAAGTTGAAAGCGGGGGAGATCCGCTTCGGCGTGGTGCCGATAGAAAATTCTTCCACCGGATCGATAAGTGACGTCTACGATTTGCTCGGCGAATACGACTTCTTTATCGTGGCGGAGCGCTGGGAGCGCATCCGTCAGCATCTCGCCGCCATACCGGGGACTAAGGAGAGCGACATAAAGGAGATATATTCCCACCCGCAGGGCATAAGCCAATGCACGGAATATTTTTCCGACAGACCCGATATAACCGCCGTTCCATTCGGCAACACGGCAAAGGCGGCGGCATATGTGTCTTCCTGCAAGGACAAGAGTAAGGCGGCTATCTGCTCGCAATCGGCGGCAAAACTTTACGGGCTGGACATCATCGCCCGCGACATAAATTCGCAAAACGACAACTACACCCGTTTTATCGTAATATCCAAGTTTATGTGCCAAGGCGGCGGCGATAAGATATCCGTAATGTTCACGCTGGGCAACACCCCCGGCACCCTTTACGGAGTACTGCGCCACTTTGCCTTCAACGACATAAATTTGACCAAGATGGAATCGCGTCCGCAAAAGAATAAGCCGGGCGAATACATCTTCTATGTGGACATCTCCGGTAACGCCAAGGAGGCGGAAAGCGCGCTCTCGCTCGTGCGCTGCGACTGCGGATATTACAAGATGTTGGGCGAATACGTGAGGAGTGAAATAGATGAATAAGTATTGTGTGATAGGCGAGCATCTGCCTCATACCATGTCCCCTCAAATACACTCCATGTTCTTCAAGAGCATGGGTATACATGGCGAATACGGCGTGCGCGAATTTTCCCGCGAGGAGATAGTTAAGGCGCGCGGCGAACTTGAAAAATACGACGGCGTAAACGTGACCGTTCCCTATAAGCAGACGGTCATGCCCCTTTTGGACGAGATAAGCAAGGAAGCGCTCCATATCGGCGCGGTGAACACCATAAAGAACGTGGGCGGCAAGCTCATCGGCTACAACACCGACCCTTACGGTTTTTCCGCCATGCTCAAGAAAAACGGCGTAGACGTCAAGGGCAAGCAGGCGGTGGTGCTGGGCAGCGGCGGCGCGGCTAAGTCCGTGCTGTATGCGCTCACGACCATGGGCGCGCAAGTGAAGTATGTGCGCCGCGACGTGGACGAGGAGTTGCCCGATTACGAATATATCACCTATCCGCAGCTGGAAGAGAGCGGCAGCGGCTATCTGATAGTGAACACAACCCCCTTGGGCATGTATCCGCATGTGGAGGGGTGCGCCGTGTCGCAAGCCGCGCTTTCCCGCTTTCAGGCGGCGGCGGACGTGGTATACAATCCCGTCATGACTCAATTTATCCGCAGGGCGCTCGCCGCGGGCTGTCACGCCTTCAGCGGACTTTATATGCTGGTGGCGCAGGGCATAGGCTCGCAGAGCATCTGGCGCGGGGAGGAGATCCAAACGCAGGACATCGACCCCATCTATAACGCGCTTCTGCGTGATTATTTCAAGGAAAACGGCGGGAATATCTACCTCACCGGCATCATGTCCTGCGGCAAATCCACCTTAGGCAAGATGCTTGCGGAGAGCTTAGGCAAACAATTTGTAGACGCGGACGATTACATAGTAAATATGGCAGGGGAGAGCATTCCCGATATGTTCAAAAAGGGCGAGGACTACTTCCGCACGCGCGAAACGCTCGCCATGGCGGAGCTTGCACAAAAGCGCGACCTCGTCGTAGCCGCGGGCGGCGGCGCCGTCACCAGGCAGATAAATTGCGACCTCATGCGTAACAGCGGCGTAGTCATCTACATCAACCGCAGCGTGGAGAACATAATAAAGGATGTGGACTGCTCGGGCAGGCCCCTTTTGGCAGGCGGCGCGGACAGGCTGCATACCATCTTTGCGCAAAGAAAGGCTATGTACGAGGGCAGCGCGCACTTTATAATAGATAACAACTCCACCGCCCAAGAGGGCTTGAAGAAGATAACGGAGATATTAAAATGAAGCTGGAGATAATCAACGGACCCAACATGAATATGCTGGGCATTCGCGAACCCAACATATACGGCACCACCACCTATTCCGACCTGTGCGGCATGATAGAAGACTATTGCAAGGAAAGGGGAGTGGACGCGCACTTTTTCCAGAGCAACTGCGAAGGGGAGATAATCACCCGCATCCACGAGTGCTACTTTGAAAAAGTTGACGGGATAGTGATAAATCCCGCCGCCTACACCCATTACAGCTACGCCATATTCGACGCGCTCAAAACGGTGAGCATCTCCACGGTGGAAGTGCACATATCGGACATAACCAAGCGCGAGGACTTCCGCCGCAATTCCGTCATAACTCCCGCCTGCGTTGCGCGCATAGCGGGCGAAGGAATTAACGGCTATATGCACGCAATAGATATTTTAGTGCAAAAAACATACAAAAATCAATAACGGTCGCATAATCTTAAGGTGCAAAAAACATACAATCGGGGTAAGATATGGATATAAAGGATAAGAACATCTTGATAATAGGCTTGGGCGTCGTGGGCGGTTCATACGCCATGGCGCTCACCGGGGCGGGCTACAAAAACATATATGCCGTGAACAGGAGCGAGGGCTCGATAAAAAAGGCTCTCGGCCTCGGCATAATAAAGGGCGGCAGCACCAATGTGGAAGACTTCGCCCGCAATGCCGACATCGCCGTCATCGCCGTATATCCCACCGGTGCGGAGGACTGCGCCCGCAAGCTGGGCTCGCTCATGAAGAAGGGCAGCCTCGTCACCGACGTGCTCGGCATCAAGCGTTACTATTCTCAAAAAATATCCGCCGTCCTTCCCGACTACATCGACTACGTCCCCGCTCACCCCATGGCGGGCAGGGAAAAGCGCGGCTTGGACTATGCCTCCGCTCAAGTCTTGAAGGGCGCGAACTTCATCATCACCCCCATCGCCCGCTCCACCGAGCAGGGCATTTGTGAGGTGAAACAGCTCGCCGAGGACATGGGCTTCGGCAAGATCCGCACTCTCACCCCCGACGAGCACGACAGCGTGATCGCTTACACTTCCCAGCTTCCCCACGCTCTCGCCGTTTCCCTCATCAACAGCGACGAAGAAGATTCAAACACGGGCGACTTTATAGGCGACAGTTTCCGCGATCTCACCCGCATCGCCGAAATCAATGCCGACCTTTGGCAGGAACTCTTCCTCGGCAACCGTGAAAACCTGCTCGCGGCGATAGATATGTTCACCGATCAGCTCTCCGCCATCCGCAGCGCCATCCAATCGGAGGACAAGGAAAGCCTAATCAAACTCTTCGAAAAATCCTCCGCCCGCCGCCACGCCCTAATCAAAAAATAGCCACTCACAATAACTTCCCAACCGCAATCGAGGTATATGCCGCGTACCTCAAATATTGTGCCGCGCATTTTATTAAGCAAATCGAGGGACGCAATGTATACCTCAAAACACGTGATACCGCCCACTATGTAACGAAAAAAATGCCATATGTGTTGTTGAAAATTAATCGGTGCGCAAAAAATATGTTTTGATAAATATTTTTAATCACATCTCACGAGGTATTATACATCGGATACCTCAAACAATAATATCTCATTTTATAAAACCAATCGAGATATACTACGCATACCGCAATATTACTTACGCCTATAAAGTTATAGAGGTACGGAAAATGTACCTCGAATAATATTCCCATATCATTCTTAAAAAAGGCTCCTTCCAATTGTTTTGCCGACGATAAAATTATGTGTACAGCACATAATTTCGGCTGATTTAATATTGAATGTTAAATTGGATGGAAGCAAGATTGTTGCGTAATCTCATTCCTTTTACAAGCAGAGCAGTGCCAATCGAGGTACGGAAAACGTACCTCGCCCGCAAAACTCAACCTAGGTATTCAAAAGATACTTAGCTAAAGAGAGATAGTTAGGTATCCAAAAGATACTTAGAAAAAGAGGGTATGTCCGCTTTTGTGGACAGATTCCAAGCCAAGCGGGATAAAGTAGGGGGCGAGCGGCAAGAGTCGCTCCAAGTAATCGAGGTACGGAAAACGTACCTCACGCACAAATAATAATCGAAGTACGGAAAACGCACCTCGCGCACAAAAACCAATCGAGGTACGGAAAACGTACCTAGCGCCACAATACTTGTCTTTTAATAATGCGGTGTGTTTCCCTTGCTTGATAAAATAAAAATATGTGTACAGCACATAATTTCACTTGAACTACTTCGGTGGCAGTAATCGAGGTACGGAAAACGTACCTCGTGCCACAACTCCCATATCTTTAATAATGCGGTATATTTCCCTTGCTTGATAAAATCAAAATATGTGTACAGCACATAATTTCACTTGAACTACTTCGGCGGCAGTAATCGAGGTACGGAAAACGTACCTCGCGCCACAATATTTGTACTGTTAATAATGCGGCGTATTTCCCTTGCTTGATAAAATCAAAATATGTGTACAGCACATATTTTCGACCGATTTAACATCCAACATTAAATTGGACGAAGTTTGGCTGTCAAAACTTCCTTCGCTTTTCAATACGGGAAAAGTTCATCGAGGAATAAAGAATATGCTTCACAGGGTGATAAAGGAATAAAAAATATACTTCACAGGATGGGTAAGGTTAAGTTTGTATATAAACCGATTGCTTGCTCAAAATAATGATATGAGAAAAACGGATATTCAGCCCGCCGCCGTGCGCGGCAAAAATCCCGAGGACAGGGAAGAGCGCTATAAGCCGCCGCTCATCAAGGAGAGCCGATGATGGACGGAGGCGATTATTGTAAGTATGTGTCTAAAACAGCGCCCAGGACGAGCGAACTTAAAACATTGCTCGCGGCGTTCTGCGTGGGCGGTGTGATATGCATGATAGGTCAGGGCTTTACTGACCTATACACCTATTTATTGCCGGATGCGGAGGAGAGTATGCTCGGCGCGCTCACGTCTATGACGATGATTTTTATCGGCGCATTGCTCACCGGGTTCGGAATTTACGACAAGATAGGCAGCATTGCGGGCGCGGGAAGCATTGTGCCCATCACCGGCTTTGCAAATTCCATCGCGTCGCCCGCCATGGAGTTCAGGAAAGAAGGGATAATCTTCGGACTTATGGCAAAGATGTTTGTAATTGCCGGTCCCGTCATAGTCACGGGCGTGGTATCTTCGGTAATCGTGGGGATAATTTACCGCATTATCGCAATCGTATAAAGCGCGGCAGAACAATTAACAGCCGCCCAATCAATGTAAAAATGAGGAAAGGAAAGCACACCTATGCGCCCGAAGAGGGCATTTATATAATAAACACATCTTCCATTGCCGGACCCAACGAGGGGCGCGGCAGGTTTTCTTCTTACTACGATATGGTGCTGGAAGATTATGATTGGAACTGCAAGACGCATGAAAAGACCGAGATAAAAATGCACAAGTTCGCCATCGAGCAGGTGATAGAAAAGAGCGCGCTCGGCAGGAGCGACGTCGATTGCATAGTGGGCGGAGATCTGCTCAATCAGTTGGTTGCGTCCACATTCGCCGCCCGCGAGTTTGAAATACCTTGCCTGGGTGTGTACAGCGCGTGCGCTTCCTTCGGTGAAGCGCTGGCGATAAGCAGTTTTTTGATAGGCAGAGGTAACATGAACAACGTGGTGTGCTGCACGGGTTCGCACTTCGGGGCGGTGGAAAGGCAGTTCCGCTACCCATTGGAGCTGGGCACTCAGCCCGCGCCGTCGTCGCAATACACCGTCACGGCGGCGGGAAGCGCGCTTTTGAGCGCCAAGCGCAAGGAAAACGTGCCTATAATATCGGCATGTACGGTGGGAAAGATAGTGGACTACCACATCTGCGACGCCAACAACATGGGCGCGGCTATGGCTCCCGCGGCGGCGGATACGATAATAACTCACTTGCAGGACATCGGGCGCGGAGAGGATTATTACGACTATATCTTCACGGGCGATTTGGGCAAATACGGCAGAGAAACGCTTTACTACCTGTGCAAAAAGCAGGGGTACGACTTGGCGGGATGCCTCAACGACTGCGGCGCGCTCATATACAACGACGAACAAAAGGATATGCAAGGCGGTTCGGGTGCGGGGTGCCTCGCCGTGGTGTTCGCCTCTTATATCTATAAGGAGATGTGCGCGGGCAATATGAAAAAAGTTCTGCTCGTGCCCACGGGCGCGCTGCTTTCAAAGGGTTCGTCCTTGCAGGGGGAGAGTATCCCGGGGATCGCCCACGCCGTGGCGCTTGAGATGAGGGAATAATATGGAGTGGTGGGAATATCTGATAAAATACGGCAAAGTATTCCTGGTGGGCGGCGCAGTCTGCCTCATCGGTCAAATACTCATCAACAGGACGAAGATGACTTCCGCCCGCATATTGGTCACATTCCTTCTGCTCGGAGTGGTGCTGGAAGCGGTCGGTGTATTTCACTATATAAAAGAGTGGGGCGGGGCGGGTATAACCGTTCCAATAACGGGCTTCGGCTCGTCCTTGGCGCAGGGCGCGATAAACGGCAGCAAGATAAGCCTGTTCCACGCAGTTACCTTCGGGCTTGCGAGCGTATCGGGCGGACTTACCGCCGCAATAGTGTTCGGCTTTCTAGTCGCGCTCATCTTCAAGTCAAAACCGAAGAAGCTGTAAGGAGGGGTTAGAAGCGCCCAAAACATATGGGGGAGGGGAGAAAATGCAATATAGATCGAGGGTAATTCCCGCTTTATGCAAAGCGCTAGCCTATCGCTCAAAAAGGCTTTTAGAGCAAACCGGGAGGGATATTTAAGAAAATAAATTGCTAAAAACATAATTCTTTATTGTTATAAAACAGAAAATAAAATGCCATATTATTCTTAATTATCGCTATTTACATAATAAATAGAATAAAATATGCCGTTTTATAACAATAAGAAAATCAAGAGTTTGAGCTCGCGTTCATTCCGTTTTGCAAGTAAAATTCAGGCACCTTACCCACTATCACGCTTTCGCAAACGAGCGCGCTGGAAGGGCAAGTCACCACTATATTTTCTATCGGCAAAATTATCTCCACGCTCGCTTCCACGTCTATGTAGATGCTGTGCAGCGTTTGGTTTATTCCCATCTCCTTAAATTCACTGCGGTAAGAACACGGCGCGTCGCCCACCGCGACTATTTCCAAATTCACGTCCGCGCCCAGGGTGGAGATGAGCGGCCAGCCGGTAAAGGCAAGCATGGGCACAGAGATCTCCTCCTGCTCGATCTCGCTCACGTGCGTTTGCACTATGGTGGAGTATTGCGCCATCAGCTTGTTTATCTTCACCATATCGGCGGTTATCAAGGTTATGTCGCCGCTAGAATTTCTCTCTATATGCACATAAGAAGAGTAGGTGTCGTCAAATGTCGCCATAAGCTCGTCGAAGGCGGCGTTCATCTTCACCGTAAGGCGGTTGCTTATGGTGGTGCGCGTGAGTTGTTCTATTATCTCGTTCGCCTGTTTGTTGAAAAAGAAGAAGAGCCCCACAGCCAAAACGGCTATAATGAGCAGGGCGGCGATGACTTTTTTGCGCTTACGCCGCGAGCGTTTTTTAGGTTCTTTCTCCGTAACGACGTAATAGGGCATATTTAATAATATGTCGCGCGCGCGGAAAAATTGAGTTTTTGCGATAAAAATAAAGGATAAATGAGAAATGATGGCAAAATTTTCTTGCATAATGCGCGTTTTAATGGTAAAATAAATAAAAAGCTATGAAGGAGAACGTGGCTCACCTCAAGCCGTATCAGAGATTTTGCCCCGTGGGCTGAAAGGGCAAATTGCGAGCGGGCGGGCGAATTCGCTCCGGAGCAGTCCTTTTGATAAGTAGGAAGGACCGGGAAGGACCGTTATATCCGCAAAAGGCGCATATATTGCGTAAAAATAGGTGGTACAGCGTGCGGACGCCCTATGTCGGGAGTCCGTTTTTTTTATAAAATATAAGAGAGGTATTGTATGGCTGTAAAGGAAAGGATAGACGAGATAATCTCCGCCGCCGCCGCGGGCGTTGCCGCTTGCGCGAGCGTGGACGAGATCAATTCGTTAAAGGTTAAATACTTGGGCAAAAGCGGCGAACTCACCGCACTTCTGCGCGGCATGAAGGATTATCCCGCCGAAGAGCGCCCCGCCGTGGGCAAGCTGGTGAACGAGGCGCGTGACAGGATTAACGCACTTATAGACGAAAAATCCGCGCAACTCCAAGCCAAGCAGGAGGAGGAAAAATTGCTGGGTGAAAGGATAGACGTCACCTTAAAGGGCACCGCCACTCCGCGTGGCAGTCTTCATCCCTGCACGCTCGTGAAGGAGGAGATAGTGTCCATCTTCACGTCGCTCGGATTTTCCGTGGCGCACGGACCGGAGGTGGAAACGGACTTTTACAATTTCCGCCAGCTCAACATCCCCAAGGATCACCCCGCGCGCGACATGCAGGACACCTTCTATTTGGGCAACGACATCCTGCTGCGCACCCACACTTCGCCCGTGCAGGCGCATGTGATGGAGGAGTGCAAGCCTCCCATCCGCGTGGTGTGCCCGGGCAAGGTCTACCGCCCCGACGACGACGCCACCCACAGCCCCATGTTCCAGCAGATAGAAGGGCTGGTGATAGACGAAAACATCACTTTATGCGACTTAAAGGGCATTTTGGAGTGCTTTGCCAAGGAATTGTTCGACAAGAACACCAAGGTGCGCTTCCGCCCGTCCTACTTCCCGTTCACCGAACCCAGCGTAGAGGTGGATTTGAGCTGCTCGGTATGCCATGGCAAGGGCTGCCGCATCTGCAAGGGCACCGGCTGGATAGAAGTACTCGGCGCGGGCGTGGTCAATCCCCGCGTTTTGGAGATGAATAACATCGATCCGGAAAAATACAGCGGCTTTGCCTTCGGCATGGGCATCGAGCGCATCGCCATGATCAAGTACGGCATTCCCGATATGCGCATACTGTTTGAAAACGACGTGAGATTTTTGCGCTCGTTCAAGTGAGGTGAAAGATGAAAGTTACGATAAATTGGCTTAAAGATTTTGTGGACATAGATATTCCCGCGCGCGAGCTTGCGGACAAGCTGGTGGGCGTGGGCTTCGAGGTCGAGGAGATAATCGACCCCCGTGAGAACATCAAAAACGTGGTTTTGGGCAAGATCCTCTCCATCGCCAAGCACCCTGACGCGGACAAGCTCGTCGTGTGCAAAATCGACGTGGGGAGCGAAATTTTGCAGATAGTCACGGGTGCGCACAACATTGCCGAGGGCGATTTGGTGCCCGTGGCAAAGGATGGCTCCCGCCTGCCCGACGGCAAAATCATCAAAAAGGGCAAGCTGCGCGGCGTGGAATCGTGCGGAATGCTCTGCAGCGGAGAAGAGCTCGGCTTGACCGATGCTGACTACGCGGGCGCGAGCGTTTACGGCATTTTGATAATGAACAAGGAAACCGCGCCCCTCGGCACGGACATCAACGAGGTGCTGGGCAACGACGACGTGGTGCTCGACATAGGCGTAACCGCCAACCGCCCCGACTGCAACAGCGTTTACGGCATCGCGGGCGAGGTAGCCGCCGTGCTGAAAAAGCCGCTGCGCGCGCCCAAGCTCGACTATATCGCCGACTCGTCCAAGAAGATAGAGGACGTGGTGGCTGTGCAAGTGGACGCCCCGGACATCTGCCAAAGATACATGGCCGCGGCGGTCACGGACATCAAGATCGCTCCGTCGCCCGAATACATCCGCAAACGCTTGAAGGCGGTGGGGCTGCGCCCGATAAACAACATGGTGGACATCACCAACTATGTGCTCATCGAGATGGGTCAGCCCATGCACGCTTTTGACGACAGGGACATCCATGGCGGAAAAATCATCGCCAGGCGTGCAAACGACGGGGAAAAGATAGTCACCCTCGACGGCAAGGAGTACGCCTTGAACAATAATATGCTCGTCATTGCCGACTGTGAAAAGGCTAATGCGGTGGCGGGCGTGATGGGCGGCATGAACAGCGGAATACGCGAAGATACCTCCCTTGTGGTGTTCGAAAGCGCCCGCTTCGTGCGCGACAGCGTAAGGCGCACTTCCCGCAGTTTGGGGCTCAGGTCGGATTCCTCCGCTCGCTTTGAAAAGGGCGTGGACTTCTCCTGCCAGCCGCTCGGCTTAAAGCGCGCGCTCGCGCTCGTTCAGGAGTTCGGCTGCGGCAAGATAGCGCAGGGCATAATCGACATATGCGTGCCGATTCCCGAAAGAAAACCCATCGTCACTACCCCCGAAAAGATAGACGCGATCTTGGGCATCGCCATAGACAACAAGGAGAAATTGAGCATCCTCAATTCCCTCAGAATACAATCGAAGATAGAAGGCGGCAAGCTCATCTGCATAGCTCCCGCCGAGCGCGACGATCTGGAATCGGCAAACGACATCGCCGAGGAGATCATCCGCTATCACGGGTACGACAAGATAAGCGGCACCCTTATGGACAAGGGCAGGCAGACTGTGGGCGGCAAGACGCGCGCCCAGCGCAACGAGGACAAGATAAAGGAGATCGCCGTATCCTGCGGCATGCACGAAACGCTCACTTATTCCTTCATCTCGCCCGCGTTTGCGGACGTGCTGCGCCTGCCGGAGGACAGCTGCTTGCGCCGCACGGTGGAGATAATCAATCCGCTCGGCGAAGATATGTCGGTAATGCGCACACAGCTGGCTTATTCCATGATAGGCACGCTCGCAAGCAACATCTTGAAGTCGCAAAAAGCCGCGCGGATGTTCGAAGTAGCGGCGGTTTATCTGCCCAAGGGCGAAATTCCCATCACCGTTCAGCCGGAGGAACAGACGCATATCGTGCTCGGCGCTTACGGCAAGGACGAGGACTTTTACACGATGAAGGGCGTGGTGGAGCTCATCTTGAAGGCGTTCGGCATTGACGTTAAGTATGTGCGCAGCGGCGCGCCTTTCCTGCATCCGGGCAGGTCGGCGGACATCATGAAGGGCAACAGGAGTATGGGCTATGTGGGCGAAGTGCACCCCGCCGTGGCTCGCAGTATGAACGTTTCCGAGCGCATGTATATTGCAGAGATAAATATCGACCTCATCAATAAGTACGAAAAAACCGCCTATAAGTTTGAAGCGATAAGCAAATTCCCTCCCGTCGAGCGCGACATCGCCGTCGTGGTGGACGAGGACGTAACGGGCGCGGACATCTTGGATGCGGTGAAGAGCGCGGGCGGCGCCACCATGCGCGAAGCGGACATCTTCGACGTCTATCGCAGCGCGGCTATCGGCAAGGGCAAGAAGAGCGTGGCTGTGAACATGATCTTCCGAGCGGACGATAAGACGCTCACCGATGAGGAGATAGCGGAGAAGACGGATAAGATACTCGCCAAGTTGAAAGATAAACTCGGCGCAGAGCTGCGCTGATGGAACTGCTCGCGCCCGCGGGGAGCGTTTCCGCACTAAAAGCGGCGGTATATAACGGCGCAGACGCCGTATACCTCGGTTTGGATTTATTTAACGCGCGCGCGAAAGCGGAAAATTTCACCATAGAAAATATCAAGGAGCATATAGACTTTTGCCACCTTTACGGGGTAAAGGTCTATATCGCTTTTAATACCTGCGTAAAGCAAAACGAACTTATATCCCTGAAAAAGTATGTGACCGTGGCGGCGGAAGCGGGCGCGGACGCCTTTATCGTGACCGATATCGGCGCGCTTGGGATATTCCGCGAAAGCGGCGTACCGCTCCATGCGAGCACCCAGATGGGGGTGCACAACTACGAGGGCGCGCTCATGGCAAAGGCGCTGGGATTCACCCGCGTGGTGCTAGCCCGCGAATGCACCTTAGAAGATATAAAACAGGTGAAAAAAGCGGGGCTGGAGGCGGAAGTATTTGTGCACGGCGCGCTGTGCGTGTGCTTCTCCGGCGGCTGTTTGATGTCCTCGTTTATGAGCGGTGACAGCGGCAACAGGGGCAGGTGCAATCAACCTTGCCGCCTGAAATATTCCTGCAACGGCAAGAGCGGATACCTGCTTTCCGCGGCGGATCTGAATATGCTCGGCAGGATAGATCTGCTTAAAAAAGCGGGCGCGGACAGCTTGAAAGTGGAGGGCAGATTAAAGACGGATTACTATTGCGGAGAGGTGATCTCCGCCTATCGCGCCGCGCTTGACGGCAAGTTGCAGGGGGATGAAAACTCCCGCCTGCTGCGCGCTTTTAACCGCGGCGGATTTACGGGCGGATACGGCGTTGACGATACAAACAAACTCATATCCGCAAAAATTCAAAACAATACGGGTGAAGAGAGCGGGCAGGTGATCGCCTGCGGACGGGGATATATCGACGTGCTCGCCGTTAAGGATATCTCCCAAGGCGACGGCATAAAGCTCGTCCGCGGCGGAGAGGAGATAGGCGGCTTTACCGCCGAAAAGATAGCCCCCCGCGGCAAAGTGCTGCGCATATCCTGTAAAAGCGAAGGGATAAAGGCGGGCGACAAGGTGTTCGTCACCTACGACAAGTCACGCGCGGAAGAACTCTCCCGCGTGAAAAAACACATCCCCGTCGCCTTCGCCTTGACGGCAAGCGTGGGTGAAAGGGCGATGCTCACCGCACAAGGGGCGGGCGAGCGCGTCACGGTATGCGGCGGCATCTGCGAACAAGCCAAGTCGGACGGCAGAGCTTCGGCGGAGCGCGTATTGAGCAAGTCGCAGGGCGAATTTGTCACGCAATCGGTAAGCGTGAACATAGGAGAAGCCTTCATTCCATCCTCAATATTGAACAATTTAAGAAGGGAAGCCGTGGAAAAACTGAAAGCGGCGATATTGCATAAATATAATAAAGAACGCCTCGTGCGCATTCCTTCATACACTTCCGCGCCGTGGGAGGGGAAGGAACGCTTTAATCCCTCGGTGGCGGAAAAGTATGTGATAACTTCAAGCGTTGAGGGGTTGAAAGCGGCAAAATCCTTCGGATACAACGCGATTTTACAAATTACGGACTATAAGTCGAAAGAGCTGGAAATTATTATGAAAAACGATGTATTTGATAATACTTATGGCAATATTTTGGCTATTCCGTTAATACTGCGTTCTGCCGACATGAAAGTGATGAAGGCGTTTTTGAACGAGCACGCCGACAAGTTCGAGGGATTTTATTGCGAAAACTTGGGCGCAATCTATCTTGCACTCGAATACGGCAAGAAGATAATCGGCGGGATCGGTTTGAATATTTATAATAATAATTGCATAAAATATCTTCCGCTAGACGACTATGTCGCCTCCGTGGAGCTCAATAAAAACGAGCTTGCCGAGCTTGCTTCCCCCGTCGTCTACGCCTATGGCAGGGTGAGGCTGATGACCTTGACGCACTGCCCGATAAAGCTCAACTTGGGCGGGAGCTGTGCCGCCTGCCGCTATAAAGGGGATATAGAGTACAAGGATCGCTTCGGCACATACCCCATATACCGCACGCGCATATCTTCCTGCTATTTTTCGCTTTGCAACCCCGCGCTCACCGACATAACTTCAAAATTTAACTTGGGCATTTTTGGTGGAAAAATTTTGCTGGATATGGTAAACTATTCTTTGGCGGATATAACTCGCACGCTCACGCGCTATAAAGAGGGCGTTGCGAGCGAGAGCGGCGTTACCTGCGGACATCTGCTCAGAGGAGTGAAATGACGGAAGAAAAATCTATCTTCGCACTTGAATTGGACAAGGTTTTATCTAAGGCGTCCGGCTATTGCCACGACCCTGTCGCTTCGCGCGCCATGCTTTCCGTCCGTCCCGCCGCAAGTTACGAGGAAGCCGGCGCGCTTTTGCGCGAAACGCACGAAGCGGACATCATCCTTCACGAGTTCGTCACTTCGCCCGATTTTGCCCAAGGGGACATAACCGAGTGCCTGGAAAAGGCGGAAAAGCTCTCCACCCTCACCGCCATGCAGGTGAGAAAAGTGGGCGTTGCCATGCGCACGGCAAGGCTGTGCCGCGCAGCGATAAGCGCGATCGAGGACGAAAGAATCGAACATATACGCAATATTTCTTCTCAAATAGCGGTGGATACGACCCTAGAAGGGCGGATTTTGGAAAGCGTCACGCAGGAGGGCGAACTCTCCGACGACGCCTCGGGTGAACTGCGCCGATTGCGCAGCGCGGTGAAGAGCGCGGGCGCGGCGGTGAGGAGCAGGCTCAATGCCTATCTTTCCGGTCCGGAGAGCAAATTTTTAATGGACAACCTCGTCACCATGCGTGAGGGAAGGTACGTTCTGCCCGTAAAGGCGGAGTGCCGCTCGTCCGTGCCGGGACTTCTTCACGACAGGTCGGCAAGCGGTTCCACCGTGTATATCGAGCCTTACGCCGTGGTGGAGATGAACAACGAGATCCGCGCCTTAAAGGCGGAAGAGCAGGCGGAGTGCGAGCGGATCTTGCAGGGCTTCACTTACGATATTTCTCAAATATCCGAGCACATAAAAAATTCGTGCGCCCTCGTCACCCGTCTGGACTGCATCTTTGCCCGCGCGAGCTACGCAAGGGATATAAGGGCGGTCATGCCCGTGTATTCGCACGGCGGCGAAGTGGACATCATCCGCGGCAGGCATCCGCTTATTGACAAGGAAAAAGTCGTCCCCGTGTCCGTTAAGCTGGGCGGCGAGTACAGCGTGATAATAATTTCCGGTCCCAACACGGGCGGTAAGACGGTCACTTTAAAGCTGTGCGGATTGTTCGCGCTGATGAGCGCGTGCGGCTTCTTCCTGCCGTGCGAAGAGGGCAGCAAGATGTCCTACTTCTCCGCCGTATACAGCGATATAGGCGACGATCAGTCGATAGAGCTCGCGCTCTCCACCTTCTCCTCGCACGTGGTGAACGTGGCGCGCATCTTGAAGAACGCGGACGGCGAAAGCCTGGTGCTCCTTGACGAGCTGGGCGCGGGCACCGACCCCGCCGAGGGCAGTGCGCTTGCCGTGGCGTGCGTGGAAAAATTGTTGGAAAAGGGGTGCAAGTGCATCGTCACTTCCCACTTCGACGAATTAAAGAGCTTCTCCGCCCACACTACGGGCGTGATAAACGCCTCTATGGATTTCGATCCCGAAACTTTCGCCCCCACCTATAAATTGCTGCTCGGCGTGGCGGGCTCTTCCAATGCCTTGGAGATAGCCTCCCGCTTCGGCATGCCGCGCGACGTGATAAATCGCGCCTATGGGTTGATAGCTCCCGAAAAACGCGAGCTTTCCAAGCTGATAACGGGCGCGGAACAGGCGCTCAGAAACGCCCAAGCAGAGCGGGACAAGGCGCGCGAGGAAGAAAGGCAGGCGCGCGAGGAGCTGGAGAACGCGCGCAAGTTGCGTGAGCGTGCGGAAGAGATAAAGGATAAATTGGAAGAAAAGATGCGCCGCGGCTACCGCGAACTTCTCTCCGACTACGTCGAGGACGCGGAAGAGCTGGTGGAGCAGATAAAGCAAAAGGTGAAGGAGGGCGACGAGCGCGCGCTATTTGAAGCCCGCCGCCTAAAAAATAAGCTGGCGGAAAGGGCAGGCGAACTTCCCTCGCGCACGGGCGCGGTAAAGCAGGATGGCGAGATAGAGGAAGGGGACACCGTCTACGTCAAATCGCTCGGCAAAAAGGCGATAGTGCTCGGCAAGAACAAGAAGGGCGAATACACCGTAAAGGCGGGTATTTTGACCACAATAGTCCCCTCATCCGACGTTTATAAGACGCAGAGCGAGCAGGGGAGTGAGAAAACCGCGCCCCGCAAGACCTCGCAATATTACGCCCGCCCCAACGTGGGAGCGGAACTGGACGTGCGCGGGCAGACGTGCGAAGAGGCGGTATATAATACGGATATATATATCGACAACGCCGCCATGGCGGGACTGCACGAGGTGCGTATCATCCACGGCAAGGGGAGCGGAGCGCTGCGCAGCGCCCTGCGCGAGATGTTGAAGACGCACCCGCGTGTGGTATCCTTCCGCACGGGCAAGTACGGCGAGGGCGACGACGGCGTTACGATAGCGGAGATAAAATGATATACGAGCGGGTATATGAAAAATATTCGTTAAAGCCGCTCCGGGCAGTCCTTCTCATAGCGGCGATAGTCGGCGATATTGCGGCGGTGATACTCTTTTTTTCCGCCCTCGCCGACCATGTGCTGTTCGCGGCGGCGGCGGCTCTCGCCGCAATCGACTTTGCCCTGCGCCGCATAAGTTTGAAAACAGTGTATTCCTACCGCTATGTGCTCAGCGAAAAAGGGGTGGAGATATATTACGACATAATAGGAAAAAGCCGCCTTGTGCTCACCCTGGAAAAAGGGGTAAAACTCACACCGGCGCAGGAAAATTCCGCAGGTAAGAGGCTTTACGGGGACAGTAGCGCAATGCTCTTTGCGGCGGAAAAAGATGGGAAGGAATATATCGTGAGCTTAGATGAATTTATGTATTCCGTGTTGGAGGTGGATAATTGATATATCTGGATAATGCCGCCACTACCCGCATGTACGAAGAGTGCGCGGATACGGTCGATAAATATAACAGGGAACTTTACTTCAACCCGTCCGCACGCTACCGCCTCGCTTTAAAGGCGGAAGAGGCAATCAAGGAGGCGCGCTCCGCAATAGCCGACAAGCTGGGCGCGGATGAAGGGGAGATATACTTCACCGCTTCGGGCAGCGAGGCGGACAACATCGCTCTGCTGTGCAGTCTGCGCAGGAAGAGCGGCAGGGTGATAGTGGGCGCGGCGGAGCACTCGGCGGTGTATCAATGCGCGTGCGAGCTGGAGCGGCGCGGCTACGAGGTGGTCTTTGCGCCCGTCACGCGGTGCGGCACGGTTGATACGGCGGCGCTTGCTTCTCTGCTCACGGAAAATACCGTGCTGGTGTCGGTTATGCATGTATGTAACGAAACGGGCGCGGTGAACGACTTAAAGGCGATCTCCTCGCTCGTGAGGAAAAAGTGCCCCAAAGCGCTCGTGCACAGCGACGGAGTGCAGGCTTTCGGCAAACTGCCGATAAACGTGCGCGCGCTGGACGTGGACATGTATTCTATAAGCGGGCACAAGATACACGCCCCCAAGGGGGTGGGCGCGCTGTACGCCAAAAAGAGCGTGCACCTTTCCCCCTTCGTGTTTGGCGGCGGTCAGGAAAAGGGAGTGCGCAGCGCCACGGAGAACGTGGCGGGAATATGCGCCTTCGCCCGGGCGGCTAAGTTGGTCTATCCCCGCAATAAAATGAGGGAAGAAGAGTGGGAAAAAGAGCGGCTCGCCGCGGAAGAATACTTAAAAAATAATATGGACGATATTGTTATTCTTTCCGAGCGCGGCAAATGCCTTTCCACCTTCCTCACCTTGGCGGTGAAGGGAATAAGAGGGGAAGTTATGGTGCACGTGCTCGATGAGCGCGGCATTATGATCGGCACGGGCAGCGCCTGTTCTTCCCACAGCTCCAATAAGCGTATACCGCAGGTTTTGGGCTTGGATAAGGAGTATTGGGACGGAATGATCCGCCTTACCATAAGCGACATGAACTCCTCGGGCGACCTTTTGGAAGGGTGCAAAGCGCTCGTGCAGGCGGCAGAGGAAGAGCGGCGATACATCAAGAAGTAGAGAGGTAAAAATATATGGATAAAGTGATAATGCTTAGGTACGGCGAACTCTTTTTAAAGGGCAGGAACCGTTCTTATTTCGAAGGGGTGCTCGCGCGCAACATCAAGCAGGCGCTCTCCCCCTTTGAGTGCAAATTCTCCCGCACTCAAAACAGGTATTACGTAGAGGATTATTCCTTCGAGGACGAGTATGCCATCATCGAACGGCTGAGGAAGGTGTTCGGTTTGCACTCGCTCAGCGTCGCCGTAAAGGTGAAGACGGAGTACGAGGCGATCTACGCCGCGGCGATAGACTGCGCCCCCACCGCGGGAACCTTCCGCGTAAACGTGAAGAGGGCGGATAAAAAGCTCTCGATGAACTCCATGCAGATAGCAATCGAAGCGGGCGCGCGCATACTCCGCGCCAAACCCGAACTCTCCGTCGACCTTCACGACCCGGACGCCGCCGTGAACATCGACATACGCGAAAACGGCTTTACATACGTCTTCGGCGAGAGCGTAGCTTGCGCGGGCGGCATGCCCGTAGGGACCGCGGGCAAGGGAATGCTCCTGCTCAGCGGCGGTTTCGACTCCCCCGTGGCGGGCTGGCGCATGGCGAAAAGGGGAGTAAAGGTTTATGCCGTGCATTATCACAGCTACCCCCATACCAGCCTTCAAGCCAAGGAAAAGGTGGTGGATCTAGCCAAAAAGCTCACCCCCTGGTGCGGGGATATAACCTTGTATGTGGTGCCGTTTACGCACATCCAGGAGGAAATTCACCGCCGCTGCAACGGCGATTTTATGATAACGGTCATGCGCAGGGTGATGGTGCGCATCGCCGAAAGACTCGCCAAAAAGGAGGGCTGCGGCTGCCTCATCACGGGCGAAAGCCTGGGTCAGGTGGCTTCCCAAACGATGGAGAGCATTACTTCCACCGAAGACGCCGTGCTCGATCTCCCCATATTCCGCCCCCTCATCGCCATGGACAAGACGGAGATAATGGAGCAAGCCGAGCACATCGACACATACGATATAAGCAAGCAGCCGTTTGAGGATTGCTGCACGGTATTCTTGCCGCGCAATCCCGTCATCCACCCCAAGCTGGACGAAGCCAGGAGCGAAGAAGCCAAGCTGAAAGGGGAAGAAGAGATGATAGAAGAGGCGATCGCCGAGGCGGAAGTACTGCACTTGGGCGAAAAGGCGGCGGAATAGGTAATAAATTTTCGCGCACGCATTATAAATAATATATTGACATATTTGCGGTAATAATGGTATTATCATAGTATGGCAGCAAAAAAGAAGGGTGAAATGGTAAAGAATGAGCGGACCGCGGAGCAACCCGCGGCCGTTTTGCCGCCCGAAGAGCTTGCCGCGGATAAGGCAGAGGAAACTTTTGTGCAGGAAGCACCCGCAAAGCGCGGGAAGAAGGCCGCATGGGAAGAAAAGCCGGAGGAGATAAGGGAGCTCCCCTCGGCGGAAGAAAAGCCGCAGTCGCAGCAGGAGCCCCAAGAACAAGAGCAGTCCGCCGGGCAGGACGAAGCCCCCAAGCCCAAGAAAAAGCGCGGCAAAAAGAAGGCGCAGGAAGAGCCCCTTCCCAAGGAGGAAGAATTTGCGGCGGAACAGCCCGCGGCGGAAGAAGTCGCAGCGGAAGAGGTAAAGCCGCAAGAGGAGCTCCAAGCGCAACAGCAGCCCGCCAGGCAGGACGAAGCCCCCAAGCCCAAGAAAAAGCGCGGCAGAAATAAGGCGCAGGAAGAGCCCCTTCCCAAGGAAGAAGAATCCGCGGCAGAACAGCCAGCGGCGGAGCAGGCGGCAGCGGAAGAGGCAAAGCCGCAAGAATCCGCACCTCAAGAGCCCGCCGAGATTGCGGCGGACGAAGATCCTTCGTCACAAGAAAAGGGTAAAAAGCGCGGCCGCTTCGGTAAAAAGAAGAAGGAAGTAAAGGTGTTCGACTATCCGCTCGAGAGGGTGGAAGCCGCTCCCGACCAAGGACTTTCCGAAGAGCAGGCGCAGGAGCGCATGGATCGCGGCTTGAACAACGAACAGCCCAACATCGTCACAAAATCTTACTTGAATATATTCCGTTTAAACGTCATCACTCTGTTTAACGGCTTGAACTTCCTGCTGGCGGCGCTCATTTTGGTGTACGGCAGCATAAAGAACATGACCTTTATCATATTGGTCATATGCAATATGGTGGTGGGCATAGTGCAGGAGATCCGCTCCAAACTCGTTTTGGAAAAGATGTCCTTGCTCAACGTGCCCAAAGTCAGCGTTATCCGCGGCGGTGAGAAAAAACAGGTGGATATGTCCGATATCGTCATCGACGATATAATCGAGATCCACGCCGGCGAGCAAATAGCTTCCGACAGCGTCGTAGTCAGCGGCGAGTGCGAAGTTAACGAAAGCATGCTCACGGGCGAGCAGGACGACATCCACAAAACGGCGGGCGCGGAGCTTCTTTCCGGCAGTATAGTGCAGGCGGGCACTTGCCGTGCGCGCGTTGTCAAGGTGGGTAAGGACAACTTTGCGTCCACCATCCTTACCGAAGCCAAGAAGTATAAAAAGTCCAAATCGCAGCTCATGCGCTCGATAAATTGGATAATCAGGATAGTTACCATAGCCATCTTCCCCATGGGCATACTCATGTATCTCACAAACTGTGCGGACAGGGGGATAGGCTACCTTGATATGTTCAACATCACCTCGAGCGACATGGCGGAAAAAGTGAGCTCGGTGATAACCAACTCCGTCGCCTCCGTGGTGGGCATGATCCCTGAAGGACTCGTGATGATGACGTCCATCGCCCTTGCCGTGGGCGTTATCAAACTTGCGCGCAAGCAAACGCTCGTGCAAGATCTATATTCGATAGAAACGCTCGCCCGCGTGGATATGCTCTGCCTGGATAAGACGGGCACCATAACCGAAGGCAGTATGCAGGTGGAGCGCGTGCATCAATACACCGATAAGTTAGGTTCGATAACGGACATAATGACGAGCATGGTCGCGGCGCTGGGCGCAAGCGGTTCCACATTCGAAGCGTTCGCCGATTATTTCAAGGGCGAAAATGTGTGGAGTCACATCTCCACCGTTCCCTTCTCATCCTCGCGCAAGTGGAGCGGGGCGGACTTCGGCGACAAGGGCAGGTTTATCGTGGGCGCGCCCGAATTCGTGCTCAAGGAGCGTTACTCGCTCGTGCAAAAGGATGTGGAAAATTACACCAAGCAGGGCTATCGCGTCCTTCTTTTGGTATATTCTTCTCAACCTATAAAGGAGAACGTGCGGGAAGACAAGCTCAAGCCCGTTGCGCTCATCATCCTCTCCGACAAGATAAGGGCGAGCGCAAATTCCACCCTGCAATACTTCGCCGACCAGGGCGTGGAGATAAAAATCATCTCCGGCGACAACCCCATCACCGTATCCAAGGTGGCGGAGCGCGCGGGCGTCAAGGGGTACGACAGCTATATCGACGCCACCACGTTAAAGACGGAAGAAGAAGTGCTCGCCGCCTGCGATAAGTACACCATCTTCGGCAGGGTGACCCCCAAGCAGAAGAAGATACTCGTGCAGGGCTTGAAAGCCAAGGGGCACACCGTGGGCATGACGGGTGACGGCGTAAACGACGTTATGGCGCTCAAGGAAGCGGACTGCTCCATAGCTATGGCGTCTGGCAGTGAAGCGGCGCGCAACGTGGCTCAGCTCGTGCTAATGAACAGCGACTTTGCCTCTCTGCCCAGCGTGGTTTTGGAAGGCAGAAGGGTAATAAACAACATAGAAAGGGTGGCGTCGCTCTTCCTGGTAAAGACGACGTTCAGCACTCTGCTCACCCTTATGTGCATCATCTTGCAGACGTCCTATCCCTTCGTGCCCATCCAGCTCACCCTCATCAGCGCGCTGTTTGTGGGCATCCCGTCCTTCTTCCTCGCCCTCGAACCCAACGGCAGGAAGGTGGAAGGCAACTTCCTGAGCAAGGTGTTTTCAAAGGCTCTGCCGGCGGGCATGACCATAACGCTGATGGTCACCATCGCCTGCGTGCTATACAGGGATATAGGGCTGGACGTTTCGGCGCAGATAGCCACAATGGCATTCTTCATCACAGCGCTTTCGTCGCTTATAGTACTGCTTCAAGCGTGCTATCCGTATACAAAGCTGAGGCTGCTCATCATCGGTTTTGCCTTGGTGGTGCTCATCTTCGCCGTGAGTGTGGATTGGACGAGGGAGTTCTTCTCCATTACCTCGCTCACGTCCGATATGTTGAAGAATTTGATAATTATGATGGTCTGCGTCCCGCCGTGCATACTGTTCATGCGTGCGGAAGTGGGCGCGATACGCGAGCTGTATAGGACGATAAAGCGCTTCTTTATCAACGTATACACTTGGATAAAAAATACCGCAAATAAGTTCATCGGGAGTATAAAGAAGAACAAATGAATCATGAGTTAGTAGTTGTACTCGACTTCGGCGGTCAGTATAATCAGCTGATCGCGCGCAGGGTAAGGGAGCAGAACGTCTACTGCGAAATGTACCCCTGCACCAAGCCGGCTAAGGAGATCCTCGCCAAAAACCCCAAGGGCATCATCTTCACGGGCGGCCCCTCCAGCGTTTACGAAGAGGGCGCGCCCAAGGTGGATAAAGCCATTTTGCAAGCGGGCGTCCCCGTGCTGGGCATCTGCTACGGCGCACAGCTCATCGCCCAAATGCTCGGCGGTGACGTAAAGCACGCCGCCAAGCGCGAATACGGCCGTCAGCTGGCGACATACGATACGTCCTCGCCCATCTATAAGGGGCTCAACGAAAAGGGCGTGTGCTGGATGAGCCATACGGACAGGGTAGAGAGCTTGCCGGAAGGCTTCAAGGTGCTCGCAAGCACCGATACCTGCGCCATAGCGGCTTTCGGCAGCGAAGAAAAGCACATCTACGGCGTTCAGTACCACCCCGAAGTGGTGCACAGCGAGCAGGGCATCGACATGCTGCGCAACTTCCTCTATAATGTGGCGGGCGTGCACGGCGATTGGACTATGGGCAACTTTGTGGCAAACAAAGTGGCGGAGTTAAAAGCGCTCATCGGCGAGAATAAAAAAGTGCTCTGCGCGTTCAGCGGCGGCGTGGACAGCGCCGTGGCGGCAACGCTCATCCACCGCGCGGTGGGTGACAACCTCACCTGCATCTTCGTCGACCACGGGCTGCTGCGCAAGTACGAAGCGGAGGAGGTCATGCGCGTGTTCAAGGAAGAGCGCGGCATGAACGTCATCTTGGCGGACGCTTCCAAGCGCTTCCTCAAAATTTTGCGCGGCGTGAAGGAGCCGGAGAAAAAGCGCAAGCTCATCGGCGCGGAATTTATCCGCGTATTCGAAGAAGAGGCGAACAAGATAGGCGAGGTGGATTTCCTCGTTCAGGGCACCATCTATCCGGACGTGATAGAATCGGGCTTGGGCAATTCCGCCACCATCAAGAGCCATCACAACGTGGGCGGACTGCCTAGCGTTATCAAGTTCAAGAGCCTTGTGGAGCCGCTGCGCGACCTGTTCAAGGACGAGGTGCGCAAGGTGGGCTTCGAGCTGGGCTTGCCCAGGAACATAGTCATGCGCCAGCCCTTCCCGGGACCGGGACTTGCCATAAGGGTGATAGGCAACATCACCGAGCGCAAGTTAAAGATATTGCGCGACGCGGACTACATACT
This sequence comes from uncultured Clostridia bacterium, assembly GCA_944381275.1. GTDB lineage: Bacteria > Bacillota > Clostridia > Christensenellales > UBA3700 > Alloclostridium. Next base: position 42,461 of record CALWKO010000011.1, read on the forward strand.
GCGTGAAGAAATCGCCTTAAACAACCTGGATACGGAAATTTGGCAGTACTTCGCCGTGCTCACCAACATGCGCAGCGTGGGCGTTATGGGGGACAGCAGGACGTATGACTACACCGTCGTTCTGCGCGCGGTCACTTCCGTTGACGGCATGACGGCGGATTGGGCGCGCATCCCCTTTGATGTGCTCAGCCGCATTTCCGAGCGCATAGTAAACGAAGTCAAGCACGTAAACAGGGTGGTTTACGACATCACGTCCAAGCCGCCGGCAACCATTGAATGGGAGTAAAATAGCGGATATACGCTTAAATCAAGTAAATTTTCTCAAAGGAGAAGGAATATGTTAACAGCAATAGTGGGAATCAACTGGGGCGATGAAGGCAAAGGC
>CALWKO010000012.1 GCA_944381275.1 uncultured Clostridia bacterium
GTGATCCCTATATAAAACAAAGACGCAAATTGCGCCGCCTTATCCGCGGCTATCCCTTTCACTTCCGAAAAATATGTACTGGACCAACTCATTGCGGTGGCTTCAAGTGCGCAATACGAGAAAAACGCGAGCAGTAAAAAGGGTACGCCGCGTATTTTAAGCGCGCCGATCATGCCCAGCTTTTTTTGACTTAAAGCGACTTCTTCCGCGTTATTCCCCGCCTTCTTCCATACGGGCAGAGTGACCAAAAGCAGCACGCCTATCCCCAGCTGCACAAAGCCCACTATGCGGTAGCCCATATTCCAGGTGGAGGATGAAAGAGCGTAGCTCATCACAAAGGGGCTGACTATCGTGCCCACGCCCCAAAAGCAGTGCAGCCAGCTCATATGGCGCGACTTGTAGTGCAGCGCCACATAGTTGTTTAATGAAGCGTCTATCGCGCCCGCGCCCAAGCCGTAAGGTATGGCGAACACGATGAGCATCCAAAACTTCGTGGCAAAGGAAAAGGCTATGAGCGCCGCCGCGGTGAGGAATACGCTCACCACCGTTATTATGCGCGTGCCCACCTTGCGCGTGAGGAAGTTGGAAAACAAGCTGGATATTATCGTACAGCCGGCGATGACCATGGTTATTATGCCCATGCTGTCCACCCCGACGCCCAACTGCTCGTGCATGACCGGCCATCCCGACCCCAAGAGCGAATCGGGCAGACCCAGGCTGATAAAGGCTATATATATGAGCGCAAGCAACAACTGATACATATCTGTATTATATATTAGCGCGCGCGGGATGGCAAGCGCGGCGGCGCGTATTCCTCCTTATTTTTGCAAAAGTAAAGGCGCTAGCCTCTTTTTTTATTATATCGGCTTGCGCAAAGTATTTCTTGCACTATCGTATTATTTTTATACACGAGGTAACTAATATACCCGGGGCGCATACTCAGTTATAAGATATAAGCATTTAACAACCGCCCCTTGCGGTGATATACTCATTATGAAGAGAAAATTTGCGTAAGGAGAATTGGGAAAGTTATAACACCGTATTCATCGGCTACCCCATCTGGTGGGGCGACGCTCCGCGCATTATCCAAACCTTTTTGGAAAGCTACGACTTTGCCGATAAATCCGTATTCACCTTTTCCACCAGCGGCTCATCCCCGGGGAGCGCGGCGTTCAACGCTCTTGAGGCAGCCTACCCGGGAATAAATCTTTTGGGCAACCTTCACTTCACCTCTTCCTCCTTGGACGAAGCGAGCGAACGTTGCACGGAATGGGTAAACGCGATATTCGCTTAAAACAAAGACCGGCCGAATATGGGAAAAACGGGCCTCTCGGTCCGTTTTTTTGATTTGCGGCTTTCCCCTTCCTCTATCTCACGCGCCTTTTGTACCGCGCGCTCGCAATATTCCACGATATATCTGCCGTCCTGCAACACGCTCTCTCCCGCCGAAGTGAGCGTCAGCCCGTGATTCGTGCGCGTAAAAAGCGTAACGCCCAGCTCCTTTTCCAGCGCGTTTATCTGCTTCATCACTGCCGTAGGCGATATAAAAAGCCCCTCCGCCACCTTGGAAAAACTCCCTCCCTCCGCCACGGCGATAAAGGTCTTTATCAGCGGATCATACATAGCCTTCACCCCTTTTGCATAAACCTCTTGTCAATGCCATAATAGCACATTTAACCGCCTTTTACAATACATTGCAAAGCAGTGCGAACACTATATTTTATAATACCTTTGGTTGCGGCTTGTGGGATTATTCGGGTCGGTCATGGCGATAAGCCCCGCTTGAAGCGCCGGATGCAGATAATTTTTCATAAAAGTAAGGCGCGATTTCAAGCCCAGCTTTTCCATAAGTTCCAAAGCGGACATGGGGTATACATCCATAACCGACATGAGCGCCTTGATACGGTTGCCGATATGCATTTGATGATCGTGGGTTTCGCTCACTATCTCCTCTGCCGCCTTTTTGATCACTCCGAGCATAAACAAAATGAATTTGTTCGACTTGCCTTCGGATGTGGAAAGCGCGATCGCCTTATAATATTCTTCCTGATTATCCTTGATGATACTTTCCACTGGTACCCACATGAATATAGGCTTCCAACTTGCAAGAAGAGCCGTCTGCCACAATCTGCCCATTCTGCCGTTGCCGTCCGCAAACGGGTGGATGAATTCGCATTCGTAATGAAACACGCTTGAGCGGATGAGCATATGCGCCTTACTGCCTCCCAGCCAGTCGAACAACTGCCCCATAAGTCCCGGCACCATATCGTAAGGAGGAGCGACGTGGATGACCTCTCCACGTTCGTTAAAGACGCCTACGCCGCCGAGGCGGAACGCCCCAGCCCTCTCAATCAAGCCCCTCATCATTTCCCCGTGCGCTTTTTTCATGTCTTCCAACGAAAAAGGGTCAAGTTCGGGGAGCATTTTATAGGCATTGAAGGCGTTTTTTACGGCAACAATGTCCTCTTCGGGCCCCAACACGCGCTTTCCGTCGATGACGGCGGTAACTTGCTCCAACGAGAGAGTGTTATTTTCGATGGCAAGCGAAGATTGAATAGACCTTATGCGATTGACCTTGCGCAAACGCGGCAAACGTTGCAGTTCGCCAACGTTGTTCAGCCTGCCCAAATCCTCCGCGATTTCAAAAGTAAGCTCTAACATCTCGTCGGTAATATCGTAAGGCGGTATATATTTATCCATGTTTACCTCAACATCAATAGTCAAATATATTATATCAATTTTTGCCTATAAAGTCAATTCTTATATGTTTTCTTGTATGTTTTCTTGTATGTTTTCTTGTATGTTTTCTTGCATACTTTCTTGTATGTTTTGATAGCTGTTTATATAAATTCACGCACCTTTACCCAAACCTGTTAGAACACATTTTACATATATAAGATATGTGGTTATTTTCTCGTGCTAAATATCACTTGTAAAATGCTCGCTTTTAGCGAGGGGAGCGCGGGGCGCTCCACCCCTTATGCGCGTTGAAGCAACTTAGGCTTATATCATACATTGCTTCTTCGCAATAGCAAGTTGTTTCATTATAGCTTTTGCGAAGACAATGGCTTCAACTTAACGCACTATCACTTCAAGGCAAAAAGGGATGCAACGTCACGTTGCCTCTCGCTTAAAGTGTTCTAACAGGGTTGGGTAAAGGTACCCTTATTAAAATAAAAAGGCGCTATTTCTAGCACCATTCCGGCGTTCCCGGCGGCTGTGCTCACATTCACGTGCCTTAAACGCCAAAAATGTGCCATAAATAGCGCATATCCTTCGGTTGCGGCTGTGCTCACTTGCACGAGCCTTTATTAAAATAAAAAGGCGCTATTTCTAGCACCCTTCTGGCGTTCCCGGCGGGAGTGCTCACTTACACGCGCCTTATTAAAACAGCACCCCATAAAGGGGTGCCGCTTTAATAAGTGGCGTTCCCGGCGGGAGTCGAACCCACGGCCTTTCGCTTAGGAGGCGAACGCTCTATCCTACTGAGCTACGGAAACACGCTTTTTGTAAAAGTATTATATACTATGTGAAGGGGAAAAGCAAGCAAATTTACCGCATAGGAGCAATTCATTTGCGCTTTGTTTTATTTTTCATCAAAAAATGCTAGACATTCGCGCTCCGATATGATAACATTATAAAGCTATCGATAGCGGATAACTCGCCGAATGAAAAGAGGCGGAAAATACAACTGAATAATTATGGCTCCATGGTCAAGCGGTTAAGACTCAGCCCTCTCACGGCGCATAATAACCGCCGAATGAAAATTTCGCGTGACCCCCAATGTGGCTGTCGGCGAAAATGCGTTAACGCTCAATTTTGCGGTTGCGCTGAGGGAAAACCCCGACATTCGCAAGCCGGAGTCGTAGTTTTCCCTCTACACGTGCCCGCCGCAAGCGGCGCAAATGAAAGAGGCGAAAAAACAAAGGCACGTGTATTCACCCTTTCCGCGCTCCGCAGAGCTCCGCGAAAGGCAGCCGCCTTTCTCAAGGTGCGCTCGTCCAAAAGTGCGATTTTGGACGGCGGAAAATACAACTGAATAATTATGGCTCCATGGTCAAGCGGTTAAGACTCAGCCCTCTCACGGCTGCAACAGGGGTTCGAATCCCCTTGGAGTCACCACAAAAAAAAAGAACAGTCCTCGGCTGTTCTTTTTTTTTGTGGTGACGGAGAGGGGATTCCCCTTGGAGAATAACTGTCCGGGGGACAGTTATTAACACCGCATTAAAAGTTATACCTGTAGATTTGCAAGTTTATGTCGTCATCAACTGTTCTTTTTTTTGTGGTGACGGATACCTATCAATATAACTTGCATAAATTTCCGCAGTGTGCTATAATCTTTATCGTCGCGGAGGCGTATCGAAGCGGTCATAACGAGGCGGTCTTGAAAACCGTTTGGGTGAAAGCCCACGGGGGTTCGAATCCCTCCGCCTCCGCCATAGGAAAAAGGGGCCCTTTTTAGAGCCCCTTTTTCCTATGGCGGAGGCGGAGGGCGTGCACCCCCGCGACATTGTTCCACAATGCCACGGGCTGCACGCGATTGGGCGAACTGCTTTTACTTTTATATTCCATACCCCTCTCGCCACCAATCGCTGTAAGGCGAATCCCTCCCTTTCACCCGGCAAATATATTTATCCGAAAGGGTACCTGTTTTGCTGGCGGAGGCGGAGGGGATCCAACCCCCGAGCATTGTTTCACAATGCTACGGGCTGCACGCGATTGGGCGAACTGCTTTTACTTTTATATTCCATACCCCTCTCGCCACCAATCGCTGTAAGGCGAATCCCTCCCTTTCACCCGGCAAATATATTTATCCGAAAGGGTACCTGTTTTGCTGGCGGAGGCAAGGGAAACGAGCATGGCGGCTGCAAGCTCCACTTGCAGGAAGGGATAAACGCGCAGCGCCGCCGCACAGTGTCGATAAATACAATACCCCTTTTATTACACATGATCATAAGATAAATCAAAGCCCGCCTGAAATATTCACGGCAATCAAGCATTCAATCTTTCAAGCAGCCGATAGGTATCACCATTACTCCGTCGCCGCGCTTATAGGCGATCGCACCGCTGCCCAGGGAAAATTTTGTTGAATGGTGGCGCGCCTTCGGCTTTGCGGCAGAAAAAGGGACCCGCAAATGGGTCCCCGAAAAGTAAAGTTGCTTGTATATTTCAGTTATTTTGCGGCGTGGATGGTGGCGACGAGCGCGGCGTCGTCATAGAAATACTCCCTGCCGAGCGGAATATCGGGCGTGACTCCGCTTTCCACAAAATTGCCGCCCGTGATCACTCCCTGCTCGTAGACGGAAGAGAGGAACACCAGGTTGGCGGAGCTGATATTCGTCGTCATTCCGTCGGGGAGGACGAGCGTGAACACCGAGCAGGTGCCGCCGCCCGATTGTTCGCCTATCACGGTTGCAAAGCCCGTTTCTTTCACGATGGTGGTGAGCAGGTTGGCGGCGCTGAAGGATACGGGGGATGAGAGCACGTACCAATCGTACATATCATAGGCGTCCGCGTCGCGGTAGTCCCCGTCGCCGTCCGTGTCCACGAGCATATATTCCAAGTTCATTTCCCCGGAGATGAGGTTGCCGGATAAATACGGAATGGGCTTATCCGTCATAAATCCCAGCGCGTTGATCATGGCGGCGATGGATCCGCCGGTGTTTACGGTGAGGTCGAGCACGACGTTTTGGATAGTAGTGCCGCTCGTCTGCTCGTACTCCTCGATGGACTGCATTGCGCGGAGCATAAAGTAGAAGGTGTCGTATTGAGGTGCGTTTTCGGAGACGGTGCCGTCTTCGTCATAAATTTGCTCATCCGTACCCACGGTAAACCCGCTTAGAACGATAACGGCGGTATCTCCTTCAAAGCGAACGGCAGGAACGGAAGTCGTCGTCGATCCGTCCGGGAGTGGCTCCGAATTGCCGACAGACGCACGCATATCCGCCAAAAGTTGATAGTAAAGAGCTGAAAAATCCCTCATTACCGTTCCGCCGTTTTCTCCGCTTAAATCGAACGCAGCATCCGCCGCCGCATAGAAGGACGGGGAGATGAGCGAGGTATGCAGCTCGTTGAGCGTTTGCTGGAAGAGCTTGATATACGCCGCGTTGTGGACGGCGGGATCCGTCGAGAGCAGCTCTTTCCGCAGTTCGCCCGTGATCACGTCCTTGAACGTTTCTATGCCCTTGTATCCCTTTAAACCGTAGAAGTAGTCTAGGGCAAATTCGAGGAAGTTCACCGTAACTTCGCGCATTTCTTGGGAAGATTGCTGCCCGTTCCAAAAAGAAGTGCGCGTTTCTACGCGATCTTCGTAAAAAGCCGTCGTGTTATCCGACTGGTCAAGTCCGAAGTACTCTTCCCCGTTGAAATAGACGTTGTAAATGCTGGGCGCGCAAAAGAGCAAGTTGGCTATCCATACCGGCAGCAGAGCCTGCCCGTCGGCATAGAGGATATCGAACCCGTACGCGCCGAGGTCGAAGGTGACGGCAGGAGAAGGCGTACTCCAATACGTTAAGCCGTCATAGTGCGCGGTAAAGTCGGTGGCGGCGGTGTCATACACGAAGCTGAAGAAAAAGGAAAAGTCGCTCACCGATACGGTGTCTTCCTCCCAGTCCGCGCAAAATACGCCGAGGCTCTCGCCCGCATTGATAAGCGTATACTTCCCCTCTTCTTCCGAAACGATACTTTGCAGATGAGAGGTATCGAACAGTCCGCTGAGCGCTTCAAGAAAATCTTCCACGCCCACATACGGAACACAGCTGCCATCCTTATAGTAGGTAGTAAGAGAGGTATCTTCCATGATATACTCCTGCGAACGATTGCTGAAAGTATATGCCGTTTTCGTAAGGCCGCCGTCGGGGGTATCTCCCCCGTCGGCGCACGCGGCGAGCGCCGTAAAGCAGAGCGCAAGCGCCAGAATAGCGCAGATTATTTTCTTCTTCATAACTTCTTCCTCATTGACAAAAATTGTAATTTATTATAGATATTATAACACGGCGCAGGCGAAATTGCCAACGTTACGCATTATTTCAACAAAAAACGCCCTCACGAGCGCACTCCCCCGCCCGCGTGGTAAAGTCTTTGCCGAGCGGAGCGGTTAAAATATCGATTTGAGGGCGGGATATATCGCGCGGTATTTTTGATAGCGGGCGGCGTAGTGTTCCGCAAGTGCGCCGTCCGGGATGACGAAGGAGGTATTCTCCCTGCCCGCGGACGAGAGGGCGCGGGAAGCGGCGCGGACGGAGGGATATTCTCCGCAGGCGGTCATGGCGAGCATGGCGGCGCCCAGGGCGGGACCGTGCTCCGTGCGCGGGACGGAGAGGGGGATATCAAGTACGGATGAGATTATCTTGCGCCAAACGCGGCTCTTGGCTCCGCCGCCGCACAGCGTGGCGCGGGGGACGGATATTCCGCTGCCCTTGGCGAGGGTGAGGCAGTCATTTAGGGCGAACGCCACCCCTTCAAGCACGGCGAGGGTCATGTCCTCGCGCGAAGTGGTTGCGCTCATGCCGATGAACGCGGCGCGGGCGGATGGGTCGTTGTGAGGGCATCGCTCGCCCATGAGATAGGGCAGGAAGAACACCTCGCTCTTGCCAAGGCGCTTATATAAGTCCTGCTCTTCCTCCGCAAAATCGGAAGTGCGCAGGACGTCCTTCATCCACCAAAGGTGGCTCGCCGCGGCGGAGAGGATGCAGGCGAGCAGGTGCCAGCCGCCGTCCGCGTGGCAGAAGGAGTGAAGGGAGTTATTCGTGCACGGAACAAATTTATCCGACGAGATAAAGATGGTACCGCTCGTGCCCACAGAGATGTTGCACTCCCCCTCGCCCACGGCTCCCATGCCCACAGCCGCGGCGGCGTTATCCCCCGCGCCCGCGGCGACTGTCACGCCGCGCGGCAAGCCCTGCTCTTCCGCAATGGTATCCTTGAGGGTGCCCACGGGTGAAAAACTTTCATATACCTTGGGGAGCATATGTTCGGAAATGCCGCATACGCCGCACATTTCCTGCGACCAGGCGCGGTTTTTCACGTCGAAGAGCAAGGTGCCGCCCGCGTCCGAACAATCGGTGGAGAACTCTCCGCAAAGGCGATAGACGAGGTAGTCTTTGGGCAGCATTATCCTGCTTATGCGCGCGAAGTTCTTCCGCTCGTGCTCCCTCATCCACATGAGTTTGGGCGCGGTGAACCCGGCGAAGGCGACGTTGCCCGTGAGGCGGGAAAGCTCGCTTTTGCCCACAATGCCGTTAAGGTACTCAGTCTGCGCCTGCGCCCTGCCGTCGTTCCACAAAATGGCGGGGCGGATGAGATTTCCCTCCTTATCCAGCGTGACAAGCCCGTGCATCTGCCCCGCCGCGGCTATGCCGCGCACGAGCGACCTATCCTGCCCTTCCAGCAGCTGAGCCAAGCCGGCGAGCGTTTCGACGTACCACATCTGCGCGTCCTGCTCGCTCCGTCCCTCCTTTGGATGAAGGCAGGGATAGTGACGAGTGCATTCGGATAAAATCCGCCCGTCCCCCGTAACAAGGAGCAGTTTTACGCCGCTCGTGCCCAAATCTATGCCGATATAAGTGCTCATCGATCAAACGGGTTTTCCGTGGGATAGCGGTCCCCCTTGGCGCGGTTGTAGCCTATCTCTTCCGCGGGGATTCCGATATATTTGAACAGTTCAAAAAGCTGCCTGCCGTGCCGCCCGAACGCCACCGCGCCGTGGTGGGGAAAACGCTTTTGAATGAGCACATGGCGATAAAACCTAGCCATCTCGGGTATGGCGAACACGCCTATGCTCCCAAAGCTGTGAGTGGGCACGGGCAGTACTTCGCCCTGCGCGACATATGCCGAAAGCGCGCCGTCCGCCGTGGATTGCAGGCGGAAGAAGGTGATGTCCCCGGGGATTATATCCCCTTCCAGCGTGCCTTGAGTGACCTCTTCAGGCAGAGAGCGCGCCATGATGAGCTGATTTTTCATCTGCGGCTTTATCAACTTTTTGGAGCAGGTGTTGCCGCAGTGGAAACCCATGAAGGTATCAAAGAGGCTGTAAGGGAACTTGCCCTCTATCTCCTTTTTATACAAGTCCTTGGGCACGGTGTTGTTGATATCCAAAAGGGTGACCATATCGCCGCTTATCGCCTGACCCAAATATTCCGAGAGGGCGCCGTATATGTCCACTTCGCAAGCCGCGGGTATGCCCGCGCCCGTAAGGCGGCTGTTCACATAGCACGGCACGCACTTGAACTGCGTTTGAAAGGCGGGCCAGCACTTGCCGGCGAGTGCGACGAACTCGCGCGAACCTTTGTGCTCTTCTATCCAATCGAGAAGTGTTAGCTCGTATTGGGCAAGGCGGGGGAGGATCTCCGGCTTATTGTTGCCGCTCTCCAGCTCCTTTGTCATATCCTCAACCACCCTAGGAATGCGTTTATCTCCCTCGTGCTTGTTGAAGGATTCGAATAAATCGAGCTCGGAATTCTCCTCTATCTCCACGCCCAGCGAATACAGGCGGGCGATGGGCGCGTTGCACGCAAGGAAGTTATTTGGGCGGGGACCGAAGGAGATTATCTTCAAGTGTTTTAAGGCGTAAGCCGCCCTAGCAATGCTCAAAAACTCGTGGAGCATGTCCGCGCACTCGCCGGCATCCCCCACGGGGTTTTGCGGAATATACGCCCTTACCCCGCGCAAGCCCAAATTATAGGAAGCGTTGAGCATACCGCAATAGGCGTCCCCTCTGTTGCTCGCCAGCGTGGGAATATCCTCCTCCGCCGCCGCGAGGAACATGACTTCCCCGTACTTGGAAAACTCCTTTGCCAGCATGGTTTCGGCGATCTCCGGTCCGAAGTTACCCAAATACACCGCCAAGGCGTTGCACCCGTTTGCGAGCACGTCTTTGAGCGCCGCCTGCATATGAAGTTCGCTCTCTACTATGCACACGGGGCATTCGTAAATGTCCCCCTTGCCGTACTTTTTCTCATACGCCGCCACGAGCGCCGCCCTCCTGCCCACGGAGAGGCTCTCCGGAAAGCAGTCGCGTGAAACCGCCACGACGCCCAATTTTATCTTGGGAATGTTATTCATTAAGGTATCCTCCGTTTTTGCAAGTAAATTCATATTCGCCGCCCGTCACGTATGTTTGCGTTTTATCGGGTAAGACCACCTTGCATTTCGCGCCTTTAGGCATGTTCACTTTCAAATAAAACTCCTCTTCGTCCTTCCACTCGCATTGAATGCAGCCGAAGTTCGTTTGCAAGCTGCCCTTTGCCCGCTTTATCCCGCCGCCGAGGACGGTCTTTACGACAAATGTCTTGTATCCCGCTTCTTCCTGTTCCAGCCCCAAAATTCTGCGGTAGAAGAAGTCGCCCACCGTGCCGTATGCGTAGTGGTTGAAGGACACCATGCCCGCGCCGCTGTCGAAAACAAGCTCCGCAAGCAGACCTCTTTTACTGCCGTAGACGTTATGCTTATTGCCTATCCTGCCCAAATACCATCTGTTTGCCACGGTGACTTCTATCGTGTTCTCCCCGCATTTGAGCATGCCGAGCACGTCGTATTCCTGCACCTGAATATGGCTCTTATAGTTAGTGTAGCCGGGAGTGAAGAAGTCCTCGCCAACTCTTTTGCCGTTGATGTACGCGGTGTATATTCCCATGGCGGTGATATTGAGGCGAGCGCTATGCGGCAAGGCGCTTAAAGTGAACGTCTTTTTGTAAGTTTCGGGAGGGAGAAGGCAATTTTTGTCGTTCTCCTTACCCGATGTTATCCACTTTCCGCACAGCGGTTTGAATTCTTTTAACCGTAACATTACTGCTCCTTGTCGAATTTGATCTGCGATATGTCCGCCTCTCCGCTGCCGAAGAAGGTGAGGAAGAGGGGAAAAGTTCCTTGCGGGAAGGGCACTTGTGCGGAAAATTCCGTCCACTCGTTTGCGGGGACGATATTTATCCTCGCAAGCGGCTCCCCGCCCTCTCGCGTGCTCACTTCCAGCCTTCCCGGCGCCCTGTCGCGCGCGGTAACGGTGAGCTTAGCCCTCCCGTTGAAGGCGAAAAATTTATAACCCAAAGTTGTGCCGTCCTTCACTCCGTGCACGAATACTTCGCCACGCTCCTGCACGATGCGGCTGTACTTTTTTGCCTGTTTAACGCCGAGTTTTGCCCGCTTTTTACCGTAGAGGTAGCAACATACGGCGGCGGGATACTCGCCCTCCGCTTTGAGCGGCGCGCCGTTCAAACCCTGAGTGGTTATGCCCACTTGGTCTATACTGCCGTCGTCGTTTATGCGTATCTCCTCCGCGCACGCCTGGCGGGAGAAGTCCGTGTTGTGCGTGCAGCGGTGATAGAAGACGTAATACTTGCCGCCTATCTCCTCTATTCCGCCGTGGATGGTGCCTGCGGGAGCTTTTTTTATTGTGTTGCCCTTATACCCCAAATCGCTGTTTGAAATGACGACGCCGCGCACGGTAAAGCCGCCGTCCGGGCGGGAACTCGTGGCATAGGCGAGCTCGTTATTGCGCCCGGAAGAATACACGAGGTAGTATGTGCCGCCGAACTTCCTTATGCTTGCCGCCTCATAAAAAGGGTGGGCGTAAGCCGTGCTCCCTTTGGGCGCGGTGGAGATACTGTCCAGCACGAGTTTGGGCGGTGTTTTTACGGTGAGCATATCCTCTTCCAGCTCGCAGAAGGCGCAGCCCATTATGCTCGGTTTGGTGTTTTTTATCTCCTTCACCGAGCGGGCGAAGAGCTTGCTCTGCACAAAGCGGTAGAGGGGAGAAAGCAGTTTGCCGCGCATATCCATGCCTATCGCCCAGCCGTAATACAGGTATATCCTGCCGCCGTCGTTGATGACCGCGGGGTCGTTGGTGAGGTAGGTGAGCAAGGGGGTGCCGTCCGCGTTCTTGATGTCGCCGTAATATTCAAAAGGCCCAGCGGGGGTATCCCCCACCGCCACGGACATGGGACCGAAGGGGCGGACGTTGGGACCCATGGCACAATAATAAAGGTAATATCTGCCGTCGTTTCCCCTCACGCAGTCGGGCGCGTAGTAGTCGGGGAACTTCTCCGGCTCCCTGCCCTTGGCGCGGGCGTCCTGCGATTTTTTATACGTCACGCCGTGGCACGTCCACTTTGTCAGGTCGGTGACGGGCGCCGACCACACGGTGTAGTCAAGCATGCAAAACCGCTCGCCTCCCGCCTTGTCGTGACTGCCGTAGAGATACACCCTGCCATCGAACACGTGCGGTTCGCCGTCGGGCACATATTCCGTTAGCGGAAAAATGGGGTTGAGCACTTTATATCTCCTTTATTTTAAGAGTGAACATACGGATGTCGTTACTCTTCAAAGTCGTTTTTATCGTCGTCTTGCCTCCGCCGCATTCAAACGCCGCCGGGGAAGATTTAAGCGCAGAGCGCGCCTTTATCTCCTCCACCTGCGCGGGGGTGGGATTGTCCGGTGCGCCCATCTCCCGCCATACGCGCTTGGGGTTACAGCTGTCGTCGTCTATACTCTCAACGCTCACACCGCTCGCTTCGGCGTTCACGGTGAAGGTGACGTTAAAGGTCTTGTCCTCGCGCGGGTCGTTTGTCTGCGCATATACGAGCACCTGTATCTCCCCGCCCTTCTTGAATGCCGCGATTTCCACGTCCGCGGCGGGATCTGCGGGCAGTTTTATCCGCTCGTCGCCCAGCTTTGAGAGCAGTTTGAACGCCCAAAAGTTGGGCTTGGGGATGCCGTCCGAATTTATCACCCCGTAGCCGCCGTGGAAGGGTCTGTTCACCTGCAAAAGCTCCTCGAAGATGTCGGATATGCACCAGAACATATACCCCTTTATCTTGCCCTTCAAGTCGAGCACGGACTTCAATGCAAAGCAGGCGGAATACTTTTCGTCGTGAATGGGTGCGGAGAATATCGCCATTGAGTTCCACTCGCTTATAAAAACCTCTTTGCCGCCGGCGCGGGAAACGAGGTCGTCGTCCATCTTGATGAGTGCGCCCTTGGGCACCTTGGCGGCTTTTTCCGGGTGGAAGAACATGGCGCTCATCGCCTCGTCCAGCCGCGAGCCCTTCTTCATGGCGCCGCGCATTAAGGAGAATATCTTGGGGTAGTCGCTCACCGCTATCATGTTGCCGAAGCCGTCGCCCGGATAGTGGTGGGTAGATACGAAGTCGCAGGGCGAACCGCTCGCCTTGCAGAACGCCAAAAAGTCCCCTATCCAGCGGCAGGCGCTGGTGGAAGGTCCGCCCACCCTGAGGCGGGGGCACACCTTTTTTATCGCCTTTGAAGCTACCTCATACATCTTGAAGTATTCGCTTTGACTCCCCTTGAAGAACACCTTCAAATCGGGCTCGTTCCACACCTCGAAGTACCACTCTGCCACCTCGTCTTCCCCGTACCTGTTGAGCAAAAAGCGGATGAAGGCGGTGATGAATTCCCCCCAGCGGGCATAATCCTTGGGCGGATAGATGTTGTTCGGGTAGTGCAGCCCTTGGCTCTTGCCGCGCGCGAGGTGCTTGGGCATCATGGAGAGCTCCACAAACGGCTTCATGCCGCATTTGAGTACGTTGTCGTACGCCACCCCCGCCTGGCGGAAGTTCATCTCCCTCACCCTGTGCTTGTCCCCGGGCATGGGGGCAAAGTCGCGGAAGGTGGAATAGGTGTACATATCGTCGTTGAATATGCCGTGGAAGCGCACGTATTTCAAGCCGAGCTCATCATGCGCCAGCTTCATATGTTCGCACATATCCGTGCGCAAAATTTGATGGGCGTGGTCGTTGCCCATGCCGAACTGCCACGACCTGTCCGCGGGCAAAGTTTGCCCGTTTACGTCTATTTCAAAATGCGTCATGATCTACCCCTTAAAGTTTAATTTCAAGCAGTCTGTACTGCCGCTCTTGCCGCGCAGAGTGAGCGCGCACGTCTTGTTGCATTTTATATTCACCGTATATTCGCGCCAATCGGCGGAAGATACCTATATTGCTCCGCACACATCTTCTCCCGCGAGCACTTCCACCTCGCCGCTGCCGCGCAGGGTGAGGGTAAGCGTTTTGGCGGGAGTAAAGTCGAAGTACTTCCACACAGCGCGGGTGCGCCCGTCTATTCCGCATATAAACCGCTCTCCGCCGCGGCAGGTGATCATGGGGAAGTTCCTCTTATTCCTCCCGCCGTGCGGCATCCCGCCGTTGGTGAGGTTGCAGCAGGTGACGGCGGAAAAACTGCCGCTTGCGGCCAGGGGCGCGCCGTGCAGACCCTGAGTGGTCATCTCCGCCTGCGCTATACTCCCGTCCGCGGCGATATGTATCTCCTCCGCGCACGCCTGCCGGGAAAAGTCCGTGCCGTTTGTCTGGCGGTGATAGAATACGTAATATTTGCCGTTTATCTCCTCTATCGAACCGTGGTTGTTGCCCGTGCGGTTGAGCCTGTCCTTCTCCTTCCTGCCCATATATCCCACGTCCCCGTTTGAGATTATCGTGCCGCGGAAGACAAAACCCCTGTCCGGATAGGCGCTTGCGGCATAGCACAGCTCGTGATTTTTCTGCGAGGAATATATGAAGTAATATGTGCCGCCTATCTTGCGTATGGAGCTGCCCTCGAAGAAGTCGTGCTCGCTCATGGGCGTGCCCTTCACGCGCGTGGTAAACAGGCGTGAAGGCGTGCTCTTGACCGTGAGCATATCTTCTTCCAACTCCACATGGAATGCGCCCGTAACGCCCTCGTCCCAGCGGCGCTTTACTTCTCTTTTGCCGCGCCCGTACATATTCATCTTCACCCGCCTTATTGCCAGCACCTGCGAAAGCCACGGGTACTTGTCGAAGGGGTAATATGTGCCCACGTAAAGCCTTATCCTGCCGCCGTCGTTGATGACCGCGGGGTCGAAGAGCACCACGTCGTTGAACAAGCCGCCGTCCTTGTGCTTTACGTGCCCGTAAAATTCAAACTTGCCGTCGGGAGTGTCGCACACCGCCACCGATACGGGACCCAGGTATCCGCCCCTGCCTCCCCGCCCCGCAAGGCAGTAGTAGAGGTAGTATCTGCCGTCGTTTCCCCTCACGCAGTCGGGCGCGTACATATAGGGGCGCTCGGCGGAGAAAAGCGGGTCCTGCTCCGCGCGGTAGTTCACCCCCTTGTTCGTCCAATTTTCCGGGTCGTCCGCAGGCGCGGACCAGATGACATAGGGGAGCATGCAGAAGGTGTCGCCGCACTCCTTGTCGTGACTGCCGTAAAGGTACACCCTGCCATCGAACACGTGCGGTTCGCCGTCGGGGATATATTCGTCTATCGGCAGGATGGGGTTCATTTCACGTCCTCTCCGCCGTTTGCTATTATCTCCGCATAGCGGCGGGCGGAGCTCTTTATTGTCCTCTTTTGAGTGGCAAAGTCCACATACACAAGTCCGAAGCGCGGTCCGTACCCCTCCGCCCACTCGAAGTTGTCCATAAGCGACCAGTGCTGATAGCCAAGCACGGGGATCCCTTCGTCCATCGCCCTTTTTAGGTGGGTGAGGAAGGAGCCTATCGCCTTGGCGCGGACGGGGTCGTCCACCTCGCCCCTTTCGTTGGGCTTGTCGTCGAGCGCCACGCCGTTTTCCGTGATCATCACGGGCACGCGGTAGCGCTCGTAGATGAACTTCACCGTCCAATAGATGGATCTGCCGTCTATCACCCAACCCAAGCTGTTCTTTTCCAGCTTGCTCTTGTCCACTTTGTCACCGCCCCAATCGGAGTAGTTGAACGCTTCGTAATGGTTTAATCCGATAAAGTCGAAATGCGTTTTGAACTCCTTGGCGCATCTATTAGAGATGTGATATATTCCGTAAGCGCGCACCCCCCTGCCCAGCAGTATAGGGTCGAACCACCAGCGGTTGCTCATCACGCCCATGCCCTTGTTGAAGGTTTTGTCGCGGGCGAGCTCGATGCTCTCCTTACTGTTTTCGTCGGCGGGGATAAACGCGCTCGAAGCAAAGGCGAGCCCCACCTTGGGCGGAGTTTTGGCAACTTCCCTGATAAGTTTTACCGCCAGCGCGTTGGTACGCATGAATATCTTGGAAAATTTGGGGAGGGAGAGGTAGTGCCGCTTGAAGGGGGCGTGCGCTCCCTGCATATATCCGTTCATCAAAAAGCATTGCGGCTCGTTGAAGGTCATCCAATAAGTTACCCTGTCGGAAAGCGCCTCCACCACCGCGCGGGTATAGAATAGGAAATCTTCCGTTATCCGCTTGCTCTCCCAGCCGCCGTAGCCGTTCACCCACACGGGCATATCCCAATGGTATAGGGTGATGAGCGGAGTTATGCCCGCGGCGAGCAGCTCGTCCACCAAGTCGGAGTAAAATTTGAGTCCCCGCCCGTTCACCTTGCCGCGCTCGGGCACCACCCTGCTCCACGATATGGAAAAGCGGTAACTCTTCAAGCCCAGCTCCTTCATGATGGCCACGTCCTCTTTCATGCGGTGGAAGTGGTCGCAGGCGGTGCGGCAGTTTTCGCCGTTCTTTATCTTATCCGCGGGCGCCGCGTCCCATATGGAAGGCGTCCTGCCGCCCTCGTTCCAGCCGCCTTCTATCTGCGGAGCGGCGGTGGCTGCGCCCCATAAAAAATCATGCGGAAATCCCTTCATATACTCCTCCTAAAATCCCTTGCTCGTGGCGGCGGAGAACACCGCGTTCAGCGCGTAGGCGGCGGAGAATTTTATCTCCTCGCGGGTGAGTTCGCCCGCGGCTATCGCCTGCACGAGTTTTTCGTATATGTCCTTGCGCCCGGGCATTATCATGTTGTTGCCGCACTTTATCGCCTGGATATAAGAGCACTTATCCACCGCGTCCCAATCGCTCATCACAAGTCCGTTATATCCCCACTCACAGCGCAGGATGTCCGTTAAAAGTTCGCGGTTGTTGGGCGCGTATACGCCGTTTATCTTGTTGTATGAGGACATGAGCGCCATGGGATTTTCCCTGCACGCCATCCTGAATCCGCGCAGATATATCTCCCTGAGCGCGCGCTCGGAGAGGTTGGAGCTCACTTCCATCCTGTTATTTTCGCGGTTATTGCAGGCAAAGTGCTTTATGGTAACGCCTACTCCGCCCACCGACTGCACGCCGCGCGTGACCGCCGCCGCCATCTGCCCGGAGATGAGCGGATCTTCGGAATAATATTCAAAGTTCCTGCCGCAAAGCGGATCGCGATGGATGTTGAGAGCGGGCGCAAGCCACAGGGTAACGCCCATCTTGAGCATCTCCTTTCCTATACCCAGCCCCACCCTAGAAGCGAGCTCGACGTTCCACGTCTGCGCGATGGTGGTGGCGTTGGGCCATGCGGTGCAATATTGATACACATGCGTGTGCTTGCTCTTGGCGAACAAAAACTTGAGCTTGGGGATGACTTTTTTCAGCCAGCCCCACTGCCAATCCTTGGGCAGCTCGTCCACATATCGGATATACCCTGATTTGGTGAACGCCGCCTTTTGCAATATGTTTACGCCGGCGGGGCCATCCGCCATGATGATGTTGGGGATGCCCTTTTTGACCAGCCTGCTCGTGGTGTTTCCGCACGCGCCCTCCACCCTGTTGAACCGCTTGGTGAAGTAGCCGCCGCCCATGCAGAACATGGCGAGTTCTTCGTCGGAAAGGCCGTCCAAATATTTCCTCACCTTGGAAGATACTGCGGGGAGGGTGTAGTTATAGCTGTGCTCTTTTGCGGGGATCTCGCCCACTTCCGCTATGGGAAGCGCGCCCGCCTCTTCCGCCTTTATATCAAAGGATATTTCCTTGAACCCGCGCTTTTTCACGCACAGGTTTTTGCACTTTTCCACGATCCTCTCCCCCTTCACACGCAGCAGAACGCAGGGGATTACGGACGCGCTGTCCTCGCCGATATACACGGGGTAGTCCCCCTCTTCCAGCACGAAAGAAGCTCGCGCTTCGTCGTATACCGCGCAGTCGGCAAGGTCAAATTTTAATGTCAATTCCGCCTCGTCGCCCGGGAAGAGCTTTCTCGTCTTGTTGAAGGCGGCAAGCAGTTTTTTCTCACCGAAATATTTATTGTTGGGGCGGGAGATGTACGCCTGCACCACCTGCTTGCCTGCACTAGCGCCCGTGTTTTTCACGCGCGCGGTGAGGGATACCCTGCCGCCGGTGCACTCCGCCTTTATAAACTTACTTTCAAACGTCGTGTAGGAAAGTCCGAATCCGAAGGGATAGAGGGGCGCAACGCCCTTTGCTTCAAACCAGCGGTAGCCCACATATATGCCCTCGTGATAGTCCTCTTGCAATTTTTCGCTCTGTTCAAAGGCGGCGGTGGGATAGTCGGAATAGTTCCTGCCCCAGGTATCCGCCAGCTTGCCGGAGAAGTTGTACTCCCCGCAGAGCAGCTTGCCCAAGGCGTTGCCGCCCTCTTCGCCCGCCTGACCGTAATAGATCACCGCGCTCACCTTGTCCGCGACGGGAGATATGTCCAAAATTCCGCCGCAGTTGACTACGAGCACTACGTGCTTGTAATTTTTTACGCAGATATCGATGTTCTCTATCTCCGCTTGGGAGAGGAGAAAGTCGCCGCCCTCTATCTTCCTGTCGTCCCCCTCGCCCGCCTGGCGAGCCACGACGTATACGGCGGTATCCGCGCTCACTATATCCTCTTTTTCTATCCTGCCGCCCACGGGATAGGCGAGCTTGAATTCTCCTATCTTTTGGAACATCGCCATAACCTGCCACACGCGGTAGCCCTTTATGGCGTCTTCCACCCTCTCGTGAAAGGCGCGCACGTCCTCTTCGTATTCCTTGGTGAACCTTTCCAGCCAGCTTGCGCTGAGTATGGTGAATCCGGCATTCTTCAAGCCCTCTTCTATGCTCACGCTGTAACGTTCGCGCACGTCGCCGCTGCCGCTGCCGCCCTTGACGGTGAGGCGGGCGCCCGCGCCGTAGAGCGCGATCTCCTTTTCCTTCAAGGGGAGTACGCCGTCGTTTTTAAGCAGTACCATGCCCTCCGCCGCCGCTTCTTGCGCGAGCTGCCTGTTGGCAAGTTCGAGTTGAGAAGGCTTTTCGCTCCTTTCCCCGTATATCCTGAATTTTTCCATTATATCACCTCTATGGTAAACGTGACGGGAGCCAATCCCTTTGCCGATACCGTTATTTCCGATTTTCCTCTTTCGCCGCCGATGAACGCCGCAAGCGCCCTGCCGCGGTAGGCGGTGTGGATATTCGAAGTAAAGGTTTCATCCGTCTTGCACAGCGCGCTTCCAAAGCCCTTGAGCTTTGCCGCGCTCCCCTTTACTTCTATTTTAATACTTTCTTCCTTATATGGCAATACCTCGCCGTTTTCGTCCGTGAACATAAGCTCGGCAAAGCATATCTCCCCGCTTCTCAGGCGGGTCTTTTCCGTTTTTACGGTGATTTTTTCACCCCTGCCGCCCGTTTTAAGTGAGGTTCTGCCTGTCTCGTTTCCGCTTTCGTCCAGGGCGACGGCGGTGAGAGTGCCGGGGCGGTAGGTCACCTTGAAGAGCGCCTTATTCGCCTTCACCTTCCTTATGCCCAGCACCTTTCCGTCCCTCTCCAAGCGCACGGCGTATGCGTTGGAATAAACTTCCGCAATCGTCCTTTTGCCCTCATAGCCGTGCCACGTCCAGCTTGCCAATGCGTCCGTGAACTGCCACGCGCCCTTTTTTGGGCATTCGCCGCTGTGGTTGAGCGGGCGCACGCATAAGTACGGATTTTTCTCCATCCCCCACACCGTGCGCATAAAGTGCATCTGCGCCTTGGGGAAGCCGGTGATGTCCGCCATGCCCTGACCCGCCAAGAGCGGCAAACCCTTGTATGAATAGTAAGTCCAGTCGCCTATGCACGCTTCGCCTATGTAGTCCCATGCCGCCCACACGAAGTCGCCGAGCAGCTGAGGGTACTTCTTCACCCTCTCCCAATTATAGGGCAGATCGCCCGCCATAGTCTCCGTGCCCAGCATTATCCGCTCGGGGCGGAGAGTGGCGTCCTTATCGTAACGGGAGGAGGCGTAATTCAAGCCCACTATGTCTATGGCGGGGGATATGGCGTCCAGCACCTTATCCGCCGTCTTTCCCTTACTCATGAAGAACATCAGCTTGCCCAGCTTTTGCGCCCAATAGTTGAAAAAGGCGGAGCCGGAGCGCTTTTCCTTATACCCCTTCACCCTTTCCAAGGGCGCCTTTACGTACTCGCCCTTGTCCTTGTATACGCCCAAGCCGTGGCGCACATACACGTCCAAGAGTACGTTAATGCCGCAGGTGACGGGGCGGGTGGGGTCGAGGGAATGCAGTATGTCGCGCATCTCGCCCATCAGCTTTACTCCCCGCTCTTCCGCCGATTCGGTGACCTCGTTGCCCACCGAATACATGATAACGCTGGGGCGGGAGAAGTCCTTTTCCGCCATGGCGGTGAGATCTTCCTTGTAGTGCTTCGTAAAATCGCGCGAGTAGTCGTGATAGTCCTTGGGGATATACCACCCGTCGAACGCTTCGTCCAGCACATACATGCCCAGCTTGTCGCACGCGTCCAGCAGGGCGCGGGAGGCGGGATTGTGGGATATGCGCAGGGCGTTGAAGCCGCACTCCTTCAAGATGCGCACCCGCCGCTCTTCCGCGTCGGGATAGGAGCACGCGCCCAAGATGCCGTTGTCGTGGTGAATGCAGCCGCCGCGCAGCAGCACCCTTTTTCCGTTGATCAAAAGTCCGCCGCTGCTGCTCACGCTCACCGTGCGCACGCCGAACTTCACGCTCAGCTTCTCCCCGCCGCGCGTGACCGTGCAGGTATAGAGAAAGGGATCTTCCGCGCTCCACAGGCGGGCGTTTTGCAGGACGAACTCACCCGCGCTTCCGCTCGCCACAAGCTCGCCTTCCTTGAATATTTCCACCCCTGCCCCCTCGTTTGTTTCCACCTTTATCACGGCGGGCGAGTGGGAGATGGTGCTCACCTTTACATATTCGGGCGCATCCTTGCCGCGTATGATGAGGTGCACGGGGCGATATATTCCGCCGCCCGTATACCAGCGGCAGTTGGGGAGCAGTGTGTTATCCGCCGTAACTACAAGTTCGTTTTCCCCCTCCTTCACCTTGCCGGTGAGGGATACGGAAAATTCGGTGTATCCGTAGGCATGCTCGCCCGCCTTTTCCCCGTTCAAGAACACTTCCGCGTTGCGGTACACCCCTTCAAAGAGCAGAGATATTTCCTTGCCTAAGTCCTCTTTTTTGATATTCAGCTTTCTTTCGTAGCGGTACTTTCCGCCGGGAAAGTAGGCGTTCTGTTTGCCACCCGCACAAGTCGCGCTGCGCTTTTCACTTATCATCGCGTCGTGAGGGAGGGTAACTTCTTCCGCCTGCTTCCCGGGGGAGGAAAACTTCCAGCCGCTGTCAAGCAATATATCCATACACCTTACCTTTTGGGTTTAGTCTTTGCCTTCGGGCCTATCTTCGCCCTTCTTTTCCTTGCGCTTTTCTTCGCGCTCCGCCCTTTTTTGTGCGCGGGCGGCTTCGTCTTTTTCCATCCAGGAGCGGAAGGCGTCGTATTTTTCCAGCTGAGCGCCCTGCCATGCCGCTTCCGCAGCCGCGTTTGCCAGCTTCTTTTCCTCTATTTCGTCGAAGTACTTCTTGTTTTCCTCGTCGAAATCCAGCCCTTCTTTTGCGCACCTGTCTTGCAGCTTCTGCAATCTGCGCGCTTCCTTTTGCTTTCTTCTTTCCTCGCGCTTTTGTTCGCGGAGCTTGCGCTTTTCTTCCTTTTCCGCCTGCTTTTTCTCCCAAACCGCGTCCGCTTTTTCCTTTGCCTGCAAGTACTTAGCGTTTTCCTCGTCAAAGTTCAAGCCCTTCTTTTCACACAGCTCTTTAAGGTCTGCAATGCGGTTTTCTTCCGCTTCGGCGGCGGCTTTCGCCCTATCCACGACGTCCTGTTCTTCCGGTTCAAGCCACGTTTGCCCGCTTGCTATCACCGCTTCCTTCTTGCGCTTTAACAGCTCCTTTTTGATGGTGGGGATATGCTTTTCCGCATTCATAAAGGGCAGCAGTACCACAAACGCCGTGGCGATAACTATATCTATCAGATAGAAGCATAAGGACATAAACTGCTTTATCTCGGGCGAAGGATCGGGCATCACTTCCAAATTGTCTATAAAGCCCATCTTAAGCAGCTGCGATTCGTATCCGCCCGCAAGCGGCGCCGCCGCCAAATATTGCACCGCGGTGAAGATACCCACGCCCAGCAGTCCTTCAAGGCGCAGACCCGTGCGGAATTCCACATCGTCGAAGGCATAATAAAGTAGCATTATCATTATGTAGGCGTTGGGCAGAAGTCCCAAGTTCCTCATAAAGCCCGCCACCAAAGCTACGGGCACATTCGAGGGGAAAATCAAACCGAGCACGCTGCCCAGCAGCACCAGGGCGTAGCCGCCCCAAGTGAGGTTCTTAACACCTATCTTCCTGGATATGGGATAGATTATAAACGCGCCTATGCCCAGCGGCACGCCGGTCACTATCTGATATATCATCTGCATAGAGGGATTATCCACGCCGCCCAGCATATATTGAATATAATAGTACTGCACGTTACCGCCCTTGAAGTTATCGGAAAGATAGATAATGGAGGTGAGGAAGAACATTATCAAATAGTTGCGGTTGGTGAGGAGCGCCTTTAATTGCGCCTTTAAGGGGATCTTGTTGGCGTTATGAGAGGCGGATTCCAAATTGGCGTCGTCTATAACGCGCTCCTTGGTGTAGAAATACTCCATAAAGAGCAAGGGAATCGCGCACACGGAAAGCGCTATCATTAAAATAGGATAGCCGCTTATGTCGTTTTGCAACCAGAACGGCACGAGTACGGAGTTGACCAGCATGCCGATAAGTATGCCGGAGATGAGCGTCCAGCACAGCTTTCTCATAAAGGATACCTGCTGTTTTTCCACCGAGTCGCGCGTGGTCACGGAAACTATGTTGTCACGGAATACATAGAAGAAGGACGAACCCACCGTGTGGTAGCACGCAAGCAGGATGAAGAAGTACGTCCAATATACCTCTCCGAACACATTGGGTGAGAATAAAAATATGAGCGCGCCCACCGCTATGCCGATAAGGCTGAAGATGAGGTACCACGGGCGGAATCTGCCCTGTTTGCTCTTGGTGTGGGAAACAAGCCACGAATTTACAAGCCCTATGCCCACGGCGATAAACTTTATCACCATAAGCGCAAGCTCGTACTGCTCGCCCAGCTTTACGGACATGGGGTTTGTCACCCCGTCCACCGTGGGATAGGTGTTTCCCACCATCTGCATAAAGAACTTCTCCACCAACGCCGCCACGGTGTTGACCACGAAGATCATGCCCAAGGGACCTATAAGGTGACCCCAGATCTTCTCCTTCTTGCTCACGGCACGCGTTTTAACGCGCGAATCGAGCAGCTTGGAGTTGAAAAGCCCTTTGCTCAACAAATTGATCTCTTTCATAATTTTCCCTTATTCTCTCGCAAGTTTTCTTGCGGTATTTTCCCGTACTTACTGCAAACTCGTCCCTTATCTAAACCGCGTTTTGCATTTTCCCTCATTACGATGATACAACGAATTTTTCAATAAGTATTGCAATCAAGTCCGAAATATTGTAAAATTGTACTAAGGAGAGAAATTATGACGAAAAAAGCGCTGCTCAAAACGTGTGAACTTTTATATGCCACCCACTATCTGCCGATAGCGGTGTTTTGCAAAGGCGAACTCATCGCCTTGAACTGCTCCTACCCCGGTTTTGCGCCCATCTTCAAAAAGCTGGCGGAACGGGCGGGCGGGGAGGAGCATTCCCTCATTTCGGGCAAGGCGGGACTTTACGGGTGCGTGCGCGTGAAGAAATACGATATCCTATTGATAGCCGGCCCTTACGTGAACAAGAAGGCGGACGGCGAACTTTACGATTCCGTCATCCACGAATACTCCCTGCCGTGGGAAGAGCGCGAACCGCTCATGCTGTTTATCTCCTCCCTTCCCCGCTACTCGCTGAACAGGTTTTTGAACTTTTTGAGTCTGCTAAGCTTCCTGTTCAACGGCGAAGAACTTTCCGTCACCGACTACTTCAAAAACGCGGAACCCACCCTTCAGCGCGAAATAGGCATGCGGCACACGCGCGAAATAGTGGATGAAGAAAATTCCTTTGCCCACGGCACCTACGATTTGGAGCGCAAACTTTTGGCATATGTATCGGCGGGGAATGTGGAGGGGCTTTCCGCCTTCTTCGACAAGATAGCCCGCTCCCGCCCGATGACGGAGGGCAAGCTGGCGGAAGATTCGCTGCGCCAATCCAAAAACATATTTATAGGGCTTGTAACCATGGTGGGCAAGGTGGGCGCCATACGCGGCAATTTAGACATAGAGCAGACCTACGCGCTCATCGACCTATACACCCAGGAGTGCGAAAAATGCACTACGATAAGCCAAGTAAATCAACTGCGTTACACCGCCGTGCTAGACTTCACCCGCCGCGTGGCGGAACAGCGCCATCCGGAATCCTACTCCGCGGAAGTTTACAAGGCTCTGCAATTTATAAAATCGCACACCAACCGACCCATAGGCGTGCCCGACGTTATCGAGCACGTAAAGATGAGCCGCTCCGTATTCATGGAAAAATTCAAGCGGGAAACGGGCGAAACGATAGGCAGATATATCGTAAAAGCCAAGCTGGAAGAGGCGAAACTTTTGCTCGCCTACTCCGATACTCCCCTGCCCGCAATAAGCAATATACTATATTTTTCCAGCCAATCTTACTTCCAAAACCTCTTTAAAAAAGCCTACGGCATGACGCCCAAGGAATATCGCAGGAGCGCGGGGAAGGCTTAACGAATAACTTACTCTATCGCTTTAAGGCTTTCGTTCATGTCTATGCCCAAGATCTTGCGCCTTAAAAGCAAGGTGGTAAGGAAGGTGAATATCATGGTGACCGCTCCTTATGCGCACCACCTTGTCGGCGATATTCGCCAGCGCGCTGTTGTGCGTCACAATCACCACCGGCTTATCCCTCTGCTTGCACACGTCCGCAAGCAGGCGCAATATCTTCTTGCCCGTCACATAGTCGAGCGCGCCCGTAGGCTCGTCGCACAGCAACATCTTGGGATTTTTGGCAATAGCCCCGGCAATGCTCACCCTCTGCTGTTCGCCACCGGAAAGCTGCGCCGGGAAGTGCGACATTCGCCCCTCAAGCCCCACTTCTTCCAGCACCTTTTGCGGATCGAGGTGATCCTTGCACATCTCCACGGCTATCTCCACATTCTCCTTTGCCGTGAGGTTTGGCCTAGATTATAAAATTGAAACACAAAACCTATGTCGTTGCGGCGATACATGGTCAGCCCCTTCCTGTCCAGCGCGGTGACTTCTTTCCCATCCAGCACCACTCTTCCTTCGCTCGCCGTATCCATTCCGCCCAAAATATTCAAAAGAGTTGTCTTGCCCGCGCCCGACGAGCCCAAAACGACCACAAACTCGCCATTGTTCAGCTCAAAGGAAACGTCGCTAAGAGCCTTTACCTGCGTCTCCCCCTTGCCGTAGACTTTGCACACCTTCTCAACTTGAAGATAACTCATATCTTTCCCCTTATATTTTACTTTTCACTTTAATTATATCATCGCAATATATAATGTATATAAATTCCGTCCTGCCGCATTGTAATTTAGTCTGCCGCCTCTCCCGCGCTTTCATGCGGGGAAGGCGAAGATCTTGTAATTATGAGTTTTTGTTTTAAAGAATCGCAACATATTATTTCAATAAAAACGCACGAAACGGGCAGCAAAGAACGCTCCAATGTCGGATAAGTTTTTTGCCAAAAGAAAAATTTTCAAAAAGTTTTGCAAAGGGCGTCACAAAAGGGGGCGGAAAGGCGCTCTCATTTAATGAAAGGAGAAAAATTTGGCTGAGAATGAAAAATATGGCGGCGAGATGTAGCCGAATCGAGGTTTTTAGGACTCTTGCATAATAGAGGGGTGAAAGCGCCTTGGCTAAAAAAGGAGGAAGTTATGAAAAGAAAGACATTGGAAAAAAAGTTGCTGCGGGCGATGGCGGCGATAGGCGCGGCTGCGATTTTATTCGCGTGCTTGGCGGGCTGCACGCCCGAAGTGGATGAGGCTCTGCCCTCGCCTTCGCGTCTTATGTGCGCGGACGGGCTGACATTGACCTGGCAAGCGCCTGAAGGTAAGCAAGAGACGGATGAGTATATCGTAAAGAGCAACGGAAAAGAAGTTGCGCGCGTAAGCGAGGAAAAATTTACCGCGAGCGAGCTGCCCGATGACGTCAACGAAGTCACGGTATCGCTTTTGCGCGACGGAAGGCAATCGAAAGATTGCGAAGCCTTCGTTTATATCTTAAGGGGCAGTGATAACGTTACCTATCTGGTAGAGGGCGGCAAGGCAAAGGCGCGTTTTTACAGGCTTGATTTTCCTGCCGATTATGCCGAGGACGTGGTCGTACAAAGCGTATATAAAGGTTTTCCTGTAAATGAAGTGTATATATTTATTAAAAACAGTAAACTTGTTTTGCCTGACAACATAGAAATAATATCTACTTTGTCCTTTAGTGGATCAGTAAAGGAGTTTGTCTTGCCAAAAAATCTCAAAGAAGCAACGGGGATCGAAACAAGTTGCGAAGCTTTTAAGATATCGGAAGAAAATGAAAATTTTCGTGTAGAAGACGGGGTGTTGTATAGCAAGGATATGCAACGATTAGAAGCTTTTCCCGCTTGCAAGCAAGCAAAAGAGTACGATATGCCCGATTCGGTAAAGTTTATCAATTGTTCTATTATAAGCGAGGATTGCTCTGTTGATCGAATAACATTAAGCAAAAATCTGGATATGAATTGCGCTCCCGAAGATTCAAATTCGTTTATGATATTCGGATTTAGTGAAATTATCATTGCCGCAAACATAGATATCGGAGCCTGTCTCACCGATGCAGAAAAGGTTGTAATAGAAGAAGGTGTTACCGCTTTCACGGGGCTGCTTGGTATCGCAAGTACTGCAGACTTTCTTGATCATACGATTATTTTGCCTACTACGTTGCAAACAATGCAAAAAACCATACCTGACGGAATACCGAATTTCATGCATATATCGCTGGTAGAAGGTACAAGCACCTTTACCATAATTGCCGAAAACAACGAATATATATCTTCTTGGCAGCAGTGGCAAGAAGGATTTACCGTGATAACTTAGGAGTATCTGCCCTCTCGGCGTTATTGACTATGACAAAATAATGTGATATGATTTATACACGCCGTTATGGTCAATACGCCGAGATGATATAAGGTAATGGGAGAAAAAGATTTTAATAAACTTCTAAAACGCATTTCCTCAGATAAAAAAGCTTTTCAAGTGTTGTATAAGTTTTATTATCCGCGCATTGTCAATCACATAGAAAGGGTATATCCGAATGCCGACGCCGAGGAGATCGCTCACGAGTTCTTTATAAAATTATTGAATACGAAAAACTTCAATCACGTAAAAAATCCCACCTCGTGGGTTTATGTTATATGCCGAAATATCGTAAAAAGCAAGTACGGGAAAGAAGACCATATATCTTTCGATGAAAATAACGCGCTTGGCGATGAGTTGATCCAAAACGTCGATTTTTCTTCACGTATAGACTTGGAAGAGCAAACCCGGCAAATGTTATCTTTGGCGGACGAATTGACCCGCAAGATAATTGTTTTATACTATTGGGAAGGATATAACTTTAAAGAAGTTGCAAAATTGCTCTCTTTAAATGCAAGCACGGTAAGGCAAAAGCACGCCCGCTTTGTAAAAAAAGTAAAAAGAACTTTTAAAAACGATGGAGCGATATGAGAAAAAATAACATAGTTGATCAAATAGTCGAAAAAGAGCTCGATAAAAAACGCGACGATAAGTTTATGCAGCAGCTTACCGACGAATACTTTCCCGCGGAAAAGAAGAAGTATTACAAGACGGGGAAATTCAAGGCGCTGATGGCTGCGGCGGCATGTCTTGTGCTGATAGCTATCGTCGTCCCGTGCGTTTTGCTCATCAATCCGCAGCAGCCCGATGACCCCGTTGCGCCCGAGCCTCCTCGCTTCGGTTCAGATTTTGGCGTTATTACCGAAGTTTCCGATATAGAGGCAGTAAACGCCGATTTATCCGGCTACGACCTCAACCCGGAGATCGTAACTTATGTAACGCTCACTTTGGATGAAGCAACGGGCGACAAATCGTATTATTCCGTAGACAGCGAATACGGCTTTCAAGGGTGCAGAATATATATCGTCGTCAATAAATATGTGGATTGCGAATCTATGGAGCAAGAAAGGGACAAGGAGTTCACCGTAAACGGATTGACCGTTCAATATGCTTCCGGCATGGAATACTATCCCGAAGAAGGCATTTATACTCACCTATGCTACGGCAAGGCTGTCATCGGCGATATACGCATATATTTCCAGCCTTATGACGGATGGACGGAAAGCGAGGACGACGGATTCGACGATTTTGTGCAAATGCTGTTTATTAAAGAATAGGTCTACCGCAAAATGCTTCCGCTTGCCTGAAACACCGGCGGTGCATAGAACTTCCCTCTTCACTTCCTCTCGCTCCTCACCCATTCCACATAGCCAAGCAAGTATAAAAGGGCCATACTCGAAATAGAGCCCTAAGCTGTTTTCGTATAGTCTCACCATCGAAGAATAGGAGACGGAGGGATTCGCCTTACAGCGATTGCTTGCAATCGCGTGCAGCTCGAGATGCGGCTCGCCGCATCTCGAGGGTGCATGCCCTCCGTCTCCGCCGGCAAAAAAGGTACCCTTGCGGATACCTATCTAATTAATCCTTTTTGTGTTTATGGAAAACAATACATTCCTTTCTTCCCACGCTTGTGCGAAGAGATAGGAGACGGTGGGATTCGCCTTACAGCGATCGGTGGCGGGGCATGTTTGTTCTATCTGTAATAGCCGTTCGCCCGATCGCGTGCAGCTCGAGATGCGGCTCGCCGCATCTCGAGGGTGCACGCCCTCCGTCTCCGCCGGCAAAAAAGGTACCCTTACGGATACCTAGCTAATTAATCCTTTTTGTGTTTATGGAAAACAATACATTCCTTTCTTCCCACGCTTGTGCGAAGAAATAGGAGACGGTGGGATTCGCCTTACAGCGATTGCTTGCAATCGCGTGCAGCGCGAGAATTGCTGCGCAATTCCCGAGGGCGGAAAGGGATTCGCCTTACAGCGATTGTTGGCGAGATATGCATGCTATATATATCCAAGTCGTTCGCCCAATCGCGTGCAGCTCGGGGATTATATGGCATTGCTTGCCAATGCCATATAATCCCCGAGGGCGAATCCCCTCTCTCTCCGCCAAATGGGGCTCAGTTGACGTAAAAAAAGGACTCAATCGAACGTGGGTTCAACTGAGCCCCATTTGGCGGAGACGGAGGGATTCGAACCCTCGAGCCCACGAGGGGCTACTTGATTTCGAGTCAAGCCCGTTATGACCGCTTCGATACGTCTCCAAAGCGCAATACAAATTATAGCGGCATATTTGAAAAAAAGCAAGCGTTTGCAATGCGGCGGCGGTATTTTTAAAAAGCGGGGCGCAAAACAAGGGGCGGAGCCGTTTTTGCCCCGCCCGTGCCGCCGTGCAATAATGGTTACTTGTCCTCTTTGGGCTCTTCCGGGGTTGCTGTACTCCCCTCTTCTTTTGAAGAGGTATCTTGCGCGGATTCGTCAAGGACGGGCATTTCCACACCGCCGGCGGCGAGGTCCATGCCGGCAAATTCGCCCACTTCGGGATCTACTCCCTGCGCGGCGAGGGCGGCTTGTTCGTGGCGCTTGCGCAGCTCTTCTTTTATCATATCAAACCTCTCCCTTCCCATGTTGGCTTTATGGGAGAAGATGATTGAGATGAGGAAGATGACGCCCGGCAGTACGCCCAGCACTATGCGCACCGCCATGAGCGCGCTCTCCGGCTGGTCGATCACGGTGCCGTCCATGCTCTCGGTGTAGCCGAACGCTTCCAAAAGCAGGGAAACGAGCGCGATGGATACGCCGCTTGCTATCTTATACATAAATTGCGTTATGCCGTAATAGGCGCCCTCGCGGCGCACGCCGTTGACATATTCGTCCACTTCCACCACGTCGGGCACGCCGGCGTAGGGCAGAATTTGAATTGCGGACATGCCCGCTCCCGCGAAGACGCAGAGCAAAACTGTGCTCCAAACGATGTTCGCGGGGACGAAGATGGCAAAAACGAGCACCACCGCCATATATATGCACGCCGCCACATACACCTTGTGCTTGTTGAACTTTTCGGAAAGTTTCACCCACAGCGCGGAGGAGATTATGGCGCACACGAGCGGTACCGCCACGAACACCATCGCCATGGTGCCTCCGGCGAAGCCTAGAGAATCGTTGATGAAGAACATGAATACCGCCATTATTATGTCGAAGCCCACCATGCTGAGCAGGTAGCACATCATGATATTGCGGAATTCGGGCAGTTTAAAGAACTCCTTGAGCGTGGTGAAAAAGCCCTTGTTGTTCTCCGGCGCGACGGATACGCGCTCTTTTATGTTGTAACCGCTGAAGAACATTATCACCACGGCGATGGCGGCGAATATGCCCGCGGCGAGCAGGTAGGAGCGCTTCAAGTCGCCGAAGATGCCGTAAAACACGCTCTCCACGCCGTCCGCCAGGAGTGCGAACACGGCGGCGCCGATGATGAGCCCCACGTTTGCAAGCGCGATGCGGATGCCGTTGAGCGAAGTGCGCTCGTCGTAATCGTCCGTCATGTTGGCGGTCACCGAGTTATAGGGGATGTATACCACCGTCCAGGCGGTGTTGAAGAGCATATAGGCAAAGGTGTAGTAGAGCATCTTTTCCCACTGCTGATCCGCGCCCGCGGGCACCAGCCACAAGAGCAAAAAACACAATCCGTAAGGCAGCGCGCCGAAGAGCAGATACACCCTGCGCTTGCCCCACTTGCTGCTTGTCTTATCGGTGATCCTGCCCATAAGGTAGTCGGTGATCGCGTCCCAAGCCTTGGCGATGAGGAAGACCGCCGAGGCAAGCCCCGGCCTCAAGCCGCCGACATTGACGAAAAAGTAGAGCAGATAGAAGGATATCGCCGCAAACAAGATGTTGGCGGAAAGGTCCCCCATGCCGTAAAATACTTTCTCCTTCACGGAAAGTTTCATAATAGTGCCTCCTGCTGCCCCCAATAAACGAGGAGCACCCTAGTAATATAGTTTCAAAGGCAACTCGCAGGTTGCCTTTGATTTATACTTTTACAAGCTGCCTTCGATTTCCGCCGTCAGTTCGGTGATTACCGCCTTTAATTTTTCCGCAAGCGAGGGAATCTTTACCCGGAACGCTTCGCCGCCGCGGCGCAGTTTTACCTCCGCTTCCCCTTCTTGCAGCGTGCGGGGGGATATAACCACCCTTATAGGCATACCCATGAGGTCGGCGTCGGCGAATTTTATGCCTGCGGCGCAATCCCTGTCGTCGTAGAGCACGTCTATTCCCGCGCGCTGCAATTGCTCGTAAATCGCGTCGGCAGCCGCCCTAACATCCTCTTTATCCGGTCTTAATGCGCAAAGGTGCACCTGCCAAGGGGCTATGGTTATGGGGAGGATAAGCCCGTTTTCGTCGCTGCTCTCTTCCGCAACCGAGGCTATCGCCCTGCCCACGCCTATGCCGTAGCAGCCCATGATGGGATTGAAGGAAGTGCCGTCTTCCGCGTGCACGGTCATGTTCATGCCCTTGGTGTACTTGGTGCCCAGCTGGAAGATGTTGCCTATCTCTATGCCGTTTTCAAGCCTCAGCTTGCCGCCGCACACGGGGCAGGTATCGCCCGCGCGCACCTTGGCGACGTCGGTAAACGTCACGCCGGGAATGTCGCGCTCAACGTCAAAGCCCTTGTAGTGATACCCTTCCTTGTTCGCGCCCGTTATCATGCCCGTTGCGCCCTGCAAGGAGAGGTCGTATACCTTTATTATCTTATCCGAAAGTCCTATGGGTCCTATGTTTCCGCAGGCGATCTCTTCCGTTATGCCGCCGTCGTAGGGCACGACATCCATCTTTATCGCCTTCTTCAGCTTGGCTTCGTTCACTTCCAAATCGCCGCGCACGAACGCGATGACTATCTTGCTAGCGTCGCCGCGCACCGCGTATACGACCGCCTTCACCGAGCGGGCGGGGTCTGCTTTGAGCAGAGTGCACACCTCGTCTATCGTGGCGGCGGAGCCGGTATCCACGAGCTCGAGCTTTTCATCAACTTTGGGAAGAGGGTCGCGCCTGCATTCCGCCACTTCCATATTCGCGCGGTAGTCGCAGCCGCCGCAGAACACGAGGGTATCTTCGCCCGCGGGCGTTACCAGCATGAACTCGTGCGCCACGCTGCCGCCCATCATGCCCGTATCCGACTTGAAATCGGTGAAGTTTTTAAGACCTATGCGCTTGAATATCCTGTAATAGGCGTCGTACGCGCGCTTATAATATCTGTCCAAATCTTCCTGACTTGCGTGGAAGGAGTATGCGTCCTTCATGGTAAATTCGCGCACGCGGATGAGTCCGCCGCGGCTGCGCGCTTCGTCGCGGAACTTGGTTTGAATCTGATAGATCATGCAGGGCAGCTGGTTATAGGACGACACGATGTGGCGCGCCATATGCACGGCGGCTTCTTCGTGCGTCATGCCGAGCAGCATGTCGTGACCCGTGCGGTCCTTAAAGCGCACCATCTCCTGCCCGATGGAAGTATATCTGCCCGATTCCTCCCACATTTCGCGGGGCATTACCACGGGGAAGAGCACTTCCTGCCCGTCGATGGCGTTCATCTCCTCACGGATGATGTTTTGAATTTTTAAGCTCATGCGCTGGGCGGGAGGGGTAAGCGAATATATGCCCGCCGCCACCTGCTTGATGTAGCCGGCGCGGGAAAGCAAGATGTGACTTTTGATGCGCGCATCCTGGGGCGCTTCCTTTACTCTTTCGCACACGAGTTTGGAAAGTAACATAAAATACCTCATTCAAGTTTTTTCAATCATATATTGTAACACACAATCGCCGCCTATGCAACCGATTGCCCCAAATAATTGGAACGATATTGCTCGCTCATGTGCGAATATGTGCATATTTGCAGATATTTCTGCGTTTTCTTTTGCACATATGCGCAATTTTACATACCCGCATTTGCGCATATGCCCGCATGTGCATATATGCATATTTCCCGCCGAGAAAATTTCTTTGCCTCTAAGGCGGATTTTTATTGCAAAAGCGGGTGGATTTATAGTAATATATTTATGCAAGAGCGGGCGGGAAGTCCGCTTTATCACGGGGAGCCGTATGGACAAGGATAAACTGTTATTTTTACAAAACAAAGCTATCGAGATCAGGAAGATCACCATCGAGATGATAGGCAGGCTGGGCAGCGGACACGTGGGAGGTTCGCTCTCGATAATAGATCTGCTTACGGACATTTACTATAACGCCGGCAAAGTTGACCCCAAAAATCCCTCCGACCCGGACAGGGACAGAGTGGTTATAAGCAAGGGTCACGCGGGCCCCGGCCTCTACGCCGTGCTGGCGAGCAAGGGATATTTCCCCATGGACGAGATAAAAACGCTCAACAAGGGCGGCACTCACCTGCCCTCCCACTGCGACATGAATAAGACGGTGGGCGTAGATATGACCGCGGGCAGCCTGGGTCAAGGGCTTTCCTGCGCGATAGGCATGGCTCTTGCGGGTAAGATAGATAAAAAAGATTACCGCGTGTATTGCGTGATAGGCGACGGCGAAAGTCAGGAAGGTCAAATTTGGGAAGCGCTGATGTATGCGGGCAACATGAAGCTGAACAACTTGACCATATTCATAGATTACAACCGCATGCAGATAGACGGCTACACGGACGAGATAAATTCGCTCGACCCGCTGGACGACAAGTTCCGCGCCTTTAATTTGAACACGCTTAGGGTAAACGGGCACGATATAGCCGCCATAGACGACGCGATCAACGCCGCCAAGGCGTGCAAGGACAAGTGCACCGCCGTCATCATGGACACGATAAAGGGCTACGGCGTGCCGTGGGCGGAAGAGCGCAAGGTGGGTTCGCACAGCTTTGCGATAACCGAACAGCAATGGCGCGAATTTTGCGGCAAGGAGGCGGACTGATGCAGGACGTTAAGGAAATGAGGCAGGTATATTGCGATTGCCTGCTGGATATGGCAAAGGAAAACAAGAACATCGTGGTGATAGAAGCCGACCTGATGAACTGCATCAAGACGGAACGCTTTAAGGCGCAATACCCGGAGAGATTTTTCAATGTGGGCATAGCGGAAGCGAACATGGTGGGCGTGGCAGCGGGACTTTCCACCTGCGGCAAAGTGCCCTTCATCTCCTCCTTCGGTCCCTTCGCCACAAGAAGGTGTTACGATCAGATATTCATATCCGTAGCATACAGCAAGCAGAACGTGAAGATAGTGGGCACCGACCCCGGCATAAGCGCGGAAGTGAACGGCGGCACGCACATGCCCTTTGAGGACATGGGCATAATGCGCCTTATCCCCGAATGCGTATGCGTGGAGCCCACCGACGCCGCCATGCTCAAATCCCTCATGCCGCAGATAGCCGCATACAAGGGTTTGGTCTATATAAGGCTTTTCAGAAAGAAGACGGAGAAAGTCTTTGAAGACGGCGAAAACTTCGACCTGTTCAAAGCCCGCTCGATAAAGGAAGGAAAGGACGTCACCATTATAGCAAGCGGCATAATGGTCTCCCGCGCGATAGAGGCGGCAGAGATATTGAAGGGCGAAGGCATAGACGCGGGCGTACTCAACACCTACACCTGGAAGCCCATGGACAAAGAGGCTGTAACCGCGGCGGCAAAGCGCAGCGGCGCGATAGTGGTGGCGGAAAACCACAACATATGCGGCGGACTCACCTCCGCGATAACGGAAGTCGTGTGCGCAAACTGCCCCGTCCCCGTGCTCTCCGTGGGCGTAAACGACAAGTTCGGCGAAGTGGGCAAGATGCCCTATCTTTCAAACGTATACAACATGAACGTTTCCGACATAGCGGAACGCTGCAAGCAAGTGATAAGCTTGAAAAAATAACTTTGGCGGGGGAATAGAGATGGCTGTAAACAAAAAGCGTATTCTTCAAGGCGTACTGCTCACGGTGGGAATAATCTTCAATATCTGGGGAATCCTCACCTTAATTCAAACGGCGGGGCACGACGCGGGCATTTCCGTGGGGCTCACCTATATGGACGGCATACCGCACATCATCCACAAATACGTGATAGTGGTGATAATGATGATGATAGGCATCCTCTCGCTCAGCAATTGGGCGGCTCAGCTGGAGGGCAAGAAGAAGAACGTGCTCTCCATCGTCTTCTGCGCGTACAGCACCATCCTCACCATACCCCTCTTCCTCACCTTTGTGCTCTGCTTCTTTGTGGCGAGCGGGGTGTTCTCCTGGGATATGGTGGACATGATCTGCTTCGACTTGATAGACATCTTCGGCACCCCGGGCGCATATTACACCATCTTTGCGCTGGGCACCCTGATGGGAGCCGTCTTCCTCGCCGTGCCGATAATAAGCACCTATTGCACGGTGAAGAACATCGACCTGCTCGGCATTATCCTCACCAAGCTGAAGATAAAAAAGCCCGCCGGCGGCGAACAGCCGAAAGACGACCCCTCCGCGCAACCCAAAGCTTCTGCGGAAGATGAAACCTCATCTGCCAAGCAGCCCGAGGATAAAAAAGACGGCGATAAATAATATATACGATAATAAAGTAGGGGCGGCACGCAAATGCCGCCCTTTTTGCTTAAAAAACTTTGCCGTACCCGCACCTAACCTCAGTAGAACACATTTTGCATATATTATTGATTTAATCGAATACATGTTAATTTATGTGTGCTATTACGCCACCGCAAAATGCTCGCTTTTAGCGAGGTGAATTTCGTTCAGTTTTGTGCGAGATGGCGCGGGAGCGCGGGGCGCTCCACCCCTTATGCGCGTTGAAGTAACATATGAATATTTCATACTTTGCTTCTTCGCAAAGGCACGTTATTTCATTATAGCTTTTGCGAAGAGGGTGGCTTCAACTTAACGCACTATCACTTCAAGGCAAAAAGGGATGCAACGTCACGTTGCCGCCCGCTTAAAGTGTTCTACTGGGGCCCAGTGCGGGTACCCATTGAAATTTGGGGAACTTTCACAAGCGTTTTGACATAAAAAAGTTCCCCAAAAAAAACAAAAATGACTGCACCTTTTTCGAAGGCGGAATTTTTCCTCCCCTGCCCCGCTTTTTTTCAATATTTTTCCACCCCTGTACGCTGTTTTTGCAAAGGGGATTTTTTCGCCCCTGCCGTGGGTTTTACTCTTCTTTTTCTCCGCCCTGCAACAGCGCGGGGTTATAATCGTATATGTAAAATATGCAGGTGCACAGAACGTAAAAGCAGCGCTCGGCTTTAAGTTTATCAAGCTGGGCGCGCAATATTTCCGCGCCTTGAGGGTAACGCGATAAAGCGGTGATATTTTTCGCCTTTTGTATATTGGCGTTTATCACCTCGTTATATTCCTTCTTCTTCGTTGCGAATTTACGATAATCGCTGTTTTTACTCTCCTTGCTCACCCTAGCCTTATACTTATGTTCGATAAGCTCGTCCAAAGTAACTTCCCTCTCGGCAAAACCTTCATCGGGAATGGAAGACATATGATAAAAGGCTTCTACGCTCGGGTAATTAATATATAACTTACCCATATCGGAAGATTCCGTTAAATACTCAGCCATCTTCATTATCTTGCTTTCGGAATAACCGGGAGCTTGAGGATCGAAGTCGAATATGAGAATGACATCGGAGTAATTTTCATCGAACAATCTCTTCTTTTCTTCGTCACGTTCCCTTTCTTTAAGCACTTGCAGTAAGTCCATATCCTGCAAATCGCCGCCTTCGGACATGCTGTTGTAAAGCCCGTATATATCCGTTTTATACGAAACTATCTCATGCCTTTCCCTTATCCCGTATACTTTAAGCAGGCGCTGCATGAGCATGGGTTCCGCTCTTTCCCCTTCCACAACGACAAGTATCTTTGCCATATTGTCACGCATTGAATTCCCCGCCCTTATAGAGCTTTTCCAAATTATGCCCTTCCCTAAGTTCCCTGTCGGTGGCGTCACGCAGGCAGGTTATTCTGCCGTCCGTCATGATAAAGCAGCAGTCGGGACGGGTGAGCTTGTTCGTCATAAGGTCGGTATTGTGCGTGGTGAGCACCGTTTGAAAGCCCATCTCTTTATTAAGCAGCATAACAAGATTTTCCGACGCTTCGTAATGAAGGAAAGCGTCGAATTCGTCGATAAACAAAAACTTTATCTTGTCAAATGCCGTTATCTTCCAGAAGAAAAAGAGGTAGAGCGCCATTGTACCCGTTGAGGCGACCGATTCAAAAGTCGCTTCTCTTCCGTCATTAAACACCGCCATCAATTTATGCACGCCGTTGAATTCCACTATTTTCAAGCGATAATCCACCCCGTTTTCGTGCAAGAACCGCTCAAACTCTTTTATTTTGCCGCTTGCATACAGCCCTTCTTGCAAGGACGTCGTCCCGTTAGTAAAACCGGCATAGTTGTTACCTTCAGACAAACTGCGGTACCACAGCATATTATTGCAAAACTCCGCCATTCGGGATATTTGCGGAACTTGCAGCGATACGTTCCTATACATATATTTGACGATAGACATCTTGTTATCGAATAAGTCTAAGCGCAAATTCGGTTCTATGTCCTTATCTATATATCTCATCCCCGTAAAAAAGCTGTAGTCCACAATGGTCTTGCCGTTCACGGTTACCTTTTCGCTCACGAGCGATTCCAACGCGCTTTTTTCGTACTCGTATTCCACTTCGTCGTTTTCGAATTTGAACACATATTTGAAGAAGACATTCGAATCCGCGGAAGTATTCAAATTTTTATAGTTTTGCTTATATATGGGATCTATCCCTCTCCTATCGGTAAGGTGAGAAACAATATCGAAAACGGCGATTCCGAGAGAACTCTTGCCCGTACCATTCTTGCCGTATACTATAGCCTTATTTACAATGCCGTTCTGCTGCAGCATCTCGTTGAACTTATAATCTTTTGCGGTAAAATCAAATACCAGCCTTTTTTCAAAGCCCTTGAAATTTTCCACTTCAAATCTCTTTAACATTGTGCCGTCTCCTAATCTCCGTTATATATATAGTATACCATATATTCATCGGCAAATGTCAATAGTTGCTGTAAAATTTTTACGGATAAGTAAAATATTTACGGGATATTATTGTCATTAAAACTTAAAGGAATGTTTTTCGGCTATTTATCTGTATTTTGTGAAGTATTCAGCTCTTGTATTTCCTGCGCTTGAGGAGGAAGCGAGTCGGGCTCAGGCGGAGTGAGGGTGGATAGATCCACATAGTAATTATTTTGCCTGTCCACGTATACGGTGATTGTGCTGAAAAGCTGCACTATTTGGTGGGCGGAGAAAGGTCTGCTCACGAATGTCGCCATCAAGTTGCCGTCCTTGGGCGTGCATTCGAGCAGGTTGTTTACAAATCTGCCGTTCACCGTATAACTCGTATCCGGCATTACGGAAGTTACAATGCATTCTATGGGGGTGCCCGCAGCCTTTGCCGCCCTTTCTCCCCTATACTTCTTGTTTTCCTTGGCTATGCTCAAAGCGCCGATGAGGGTGAACGCCGCGCCGAAAAAT
This sequence comes from uncultured Clostridia bacterium, assembly GCA_944381275.1. GTDB lineage: Bacteria > Bacillota > Clostridia > Christensenellales > UBA3700 > Alloclostridium. The sequence continues at coordinate 38,685 of CALWKO010000012.1, forward strand.
ACGAGCGCGCAGGGAATTATTATCTGCACCACCTTGGGCACGCCCATGGATTCAGGGTCGTCCGCGTCCACGTATACGGTGACCACGTCCCCTTCTTCCATGCCCGAATCCCAATAGTTGAGCTTGATATGTTCATACTCCTTGCCGTTTAGGGTGAAGTCCGCATATACGTCGTAACTCCTGTCCCCGTCGCTGTCGTAATGCCCGAAAATTTCCGTTATCGTGGCTTGCACGGGCACGCGCGAGTTGTTATCCGCGGCAAAAAATATGCCCAGGGCAATAGCTCCGGCAAGGAGCAGCACTCCCACAACGGTGAAAACTATCATGGCGGTTCTTCCGCCCTTGCTTGCCTTGATTTGAGCCATATTTTCTCCTATATTTTTCTATGCGCAGACAACCGCTCGGATGCCGCCGCTCTGCCCCCAACTCTTTTTTGTCCGAGGTGGCGCGGGCGGAGCGCGCAGTTAATACTCTTGCGGTATTGACAATGCGTACTTATTCGAAAGAGTGCGTAAAGGCGCCGCCGCGCGCGTCACGAACGCGCCGCCGAGGGACAGTCCTAAACAAAACAGAATTTGTCGCAATCAAACAAGCCGCGGTCGGTCAGGCTTACGTGCGGGATCACGGTGAGGGCGAGGAAGGAGAGGGTCATCACGGGGTCGGTCACGGAAGAGAGGTTGAGTTCGGTTTTACAAAACTCTTCTATCTGCGTGAGGCTGCCGGCGAGTTCCTCGGCGCTGTCACAGGTCATAAGTCCCGCCACTGGGAGGGGGAGAAGGTGAATTTTACCGCCCTTGACCGCGCACACGCCGCCGCCTGCCGGCATGAGCGAATTTATGGCAAGGCACATATCCTTGTCGTTATCGCCCGCACAGACCACGTTATGGCTGTCGTGCGAGATGGAGATCGCCACCGCCCCGCCCTTTATGGGATAGCCGGATATAGCGCACACTCCCACCCTGCCCGTGTTCTTATGCCTTTCGGCAACGCACAGTTTGGGGAGCCCTTCTTTATATTTTATCATGTCCTTCACCAAGCTGCCCGCCTTGATCTTCATGGCGTAGGTGAGAGAGGAGCCCTTCAATTTGAGTTTTTCCTTGGTAACGGGCGGCATGTGCAGGGTGTTTTTCACCTTGGCGCAGTCGGGGGTGACCGTTTTGAAGAGCGCCTTGCCGCCGGCAGCGACCATCACGCCGCGCTTGAATACGATATTGGGCTTGAAGCCGACTATGTCGGGCACGAAGATGATGTCCGCCTGCCTGCCGACTTCTATCGCGCCGCAGTTGAGCTTGTAATGTTCGGCGGGGTTTAGGGTGGCAAGGCGCACCGCGTCCGCCGCGCTCATGCCCGCCGCCACCGCCTGCGCCACGACGTGGTTGATATGCCCGAATTTGAGTATGTCCGCCGCATGGCAGTCGTCCGTGCACAGGGAAAAATGCGAGATATTGTCCTTGTTCACGGCGGGAAGTATGTCTAAAAGCTGTTTGCCCGCGCTGCCCTGGCGGATAAAGACGTCCATGCCCGCCGCCAGCTTGTCGCACGCTTCCTTGGCGTCGTTGCATTCGTGATCGGAGGATATGCCCTCCGCGGCGTATGCGGCGAGTTCCAAACCGCTGCCCATGGGAAAATGCCCGTCGATGGGCTTGCCCGCGTCGCGCGCCGCCTTCAGCTTGGCGAGCACGTCCTCGTCCCCGCCCGTAACGCCGGGATAGTTCATCATCTCGCCCAAGCCGAAGATGTCGTCGCGTTTGAGCGCCTGCTTGACCGCCGCCGCGTCCAGCACGGCTCCGCTGCTCTCCGCAGGGGAAGCGGGCACGCAGGAGGGCATCATCATCTTAACTTCAAGGGGCGTGGCGGAAGCGTCCTTTATCATAAAGTCCACCCCGTCCATGCCGCACACGTTGGCTATCTCGTGCGGATCCGCCACGACGAGCGTGGTTCCGCAGGGCACGACCGCCTCTGCAAAGCGCGAGGGAATGAGCTGACTGCTCTCGATATGCACATGGGCGTCGATAAATCCGGGCAGCGCGAACATATTGCTCATGTCCTCGCCCGCGCCCAAATTTTCGCCCACGGCGGCTATAATGCCGCCCTTAATGGCGATATCGGAATTGTAAATGTTGCCCGTGCGCACGTCGAGCACGCGGCAATTGTTCAAAATTTTATCAAAATCTCCCATAGCTGCATTATAGCACATAAAAAATATAATTGCAATAAGCGCGGCTTTGGTATATAATATAATCAAAGACAGATATTTGGGAGATATTATGGCTTCACACATGACGCATTTTTACATGGCGGAGAAGGTGCTGGAAAGCTCTGCCGGCAAAGCGCGCACGTTTATGGACGACTATTCCGACTGCTTTTATTTAGGCTGTCAGGGCAACGATCTGCTCTTTTACTCCTTCTTCAAATTCAAAGGCTATGCGGGCGTGACGCACACGCGCGGCACGTTTGAGCTGTTCAAGCGGATGTGCTCCTTTGTGAAGACGGCAAACAGGGGCGATCTGCGCGCCTATCTTTACGGTTTTATCTGCCATTACACGCTGGACAAGATAATTCACCCCTATGTGATATATTGTTCGGCAAAGTATATGCCCTCCTACTTCCCGCTCAAATACAAAAAGAGCTTGCACTTGATGCTGGAAGCGGGCATAGACTTCGTCATCCAGCGCGACAAGCTGGAAAAAAAGCACCCCGGATGCAACTGCGATTTTATATTGAAGGATACGCCGCGCGCGTCGGAATGCCTGGCGGACATGTATACGGGTGCGGTGGACCCCATATACGGCGTGGATATGCCCTATGACGAGCTGCTCGCCCTGCCCCACCGCATGCTCACATATCAAAAGATATTCGAAAACAAAAAATCGCTCACCTATACCCTGCTGATGACGGCGGGCGCGATCATGAACTACCCCTCTTATATCTACGGCTTCCGCAAGCCCAAGAAGAAGTACGCCAAGCTGGATTGGATGAACTTGAGCCGCAGGCTCTACCCCTCCGTCACGGGCGGCAATAAGTTGATAAGCCTGACCGTGCAGGAGATGATCTATAAGAGCATAGACGAAGCCAAGGAGCTCATCGCCATGGCGGATAAATTCATCGACGAGGGCGAACCCCTCGACGAGAGCAAATTTGAAATAAACTTTATGGGTTCCAAATCGCTGCCCGTATCCCCCAAAGGCTACGACAAGAAGGCGCTCAGGGCAAAGGAAAACAAGGGATAACGCGAGATAATAAAAAAACGGGACGGCAGCCGCCGCCCTTTTTTATGGCACGAATTAAATCAGTCCTCGCCGCCGGGATAGCCCCCGGCTTCGTCGAGCATGCGGTTGTATTCTTGAAACACCGCTATTGCGATGTCCTCGTCTTTCTCGATATGCAGCGAGCCGCCCTCTTCGGTCATCTCCACCCTGAACACGATCGCCTCGTCGTCCGCTATGCCCTCTATTTCCGTTACGGGCTTTAATACCACAAAGAACTTCTCTTCGCCGCCGACATCCAGCGCCACATTCGCAACTTGCTCAAATACGTACTGCACGCCTTCTTCGTTCTCCATCGCTATGAGGTCATGGTTGTCCTTATCCAAAAGGATGTCGAGCAGATTTACTTTTTCGTTCATATCGTTACTCCTTTTTTACCGCGCACCGCACTATGACGATGCGGTTTTGGGTGAGCGCACTCCTTGTATCTAATTTTTCTCCGCTTTTATCAGCTGTAAATAAAGCGCGGCAAAATCGCACTTTTGCCAAGCGTATCCTTGAGAGAGGCGACTGCCTCTCAAATCAGAAAGGGTG
>CALWKO010000013.1 GCA_944381275.1 uncultured Clostridia bacterium
GCGCGGCGCCGACGGCGGAAATATTAATATGTGCCATTTATTCATAGCAAAAGCGTTCATCGGAGTGAAAATCTTTTGCTTTCCGTTCATGCTTCTGCGAAGCCCATCATGGATGCAACGCCACGCGTTGCCGTCCCACGCTCCCGCCACGCGTTGCCGTCCCACGCTCCCGCCACGCGTTGCTGTTGCAAATATCACAATTGTATGAGTGGGCGGGCGTGTATAATAAAAACAAGTAAAACACACAAAATTGAGTGGTTGAGCCGCGATGTTTTGTGATATACTAATAAAAAAGAGAGGTGGAAAAATGGCAACGATAAAAGTCACATCCGAAAATTTCCAAAGCGAAGTTCTCAATTCCGACAAGCCCGTATTGGTGGACCTGTGGGCGTCGTGGTGCGGACCTTGCAAGATGCTGGGTCCCGTGCTGGAGCAGATAAGCGAGGAGCGCGGCGACATCAAAGTCTGCAAGATAAACGTGGACGAAGAGCCGGGGCTGGCAAGCGAATTCAGGGTATCCAGCATCCCTCATGTGGCGCTTTTGAAGGGCAACAAGATAATCGCACAGAGCATAGGCTTCAAGCCGAAGGCGGACATCCTGGCAATGGTGGACGGCGCATTGAAGGGCTGATGGTAAAAATCACCGTCATGCGCATGGCGCGGTACGACGACCTTTCCGCGCTGTACGAAAACCCGATAGAGCACGCCTGCGGCATGCATGTTGGCGACACATTTATCTCCTTGGGCGGAGAACGGCCGCAGGGCATGTGCGACTCCGCCTGGGAGAGCATGGAAAAATTCGTGAAAGAGCTCGCCCGCGGCGGCGGCAATTTCTTTGACGGCTGGATGCGCGACCCGCATTCGGCTATGATCTCCTGTAACGACGGGTTTCGCCCCGTCTCTTTTTATCTGGAATTTGTACCGGAAAATCAAGGAGTTTAGGTAAAAAAGCTTTTTAAAAAAATAGGAAAAATCAGCCAAAAAACGAGTAAAAATACCCCCTTGAACTGTAAATTTTTTTTGCAACGATAGCCGCCCTAATAATGCCATATTTTTCATTTTGCCGAAAAACGGCGGAAAGTTGTCAACTTTTTACCCAAAAAAAGTTCTAGCCAAAAACCTATATATATATAGGGGGCGGCCCGCAAGAGGGCGCACCGAGGCGGACGCGCACGGCCGCAAGAGCGGCGCGCGAGCCTTTTTATACTTTTTTGTAAGATTCCCAAAGGCAAGAACGGCTCTAAATCTACCACCTATTAGATAGGTGATAATGCTAATTGCATAAAGTATAGGGATTTAAATTGCAATTCAAGGCGTACTTGAAAATAAATCAAACGGAGGTCTTCCAATGAAAAACGAAAGACAATTTGCAAAACTGTACAAGCGGCTGATGCGCGAATCGGTCGAAACCCCGGTCATCGCGGCGGACGACGGCGGGGCGAGCGCGGCGAGGGAGAGCTGCAAAAAGCTGGCGGCGCTGGTGAGGGCGGCGGACGAACGGGCGTGGGTGGACATCTCGCCCGATGTAGACGGCGATGGGGATTTGGAGTTCTTGGCGCTGGCGGATGAGTTTTACGTGACCGATATGCGCACCTTTGGCGAGGCGCTGAGCAACGCGGCATTCTTCAACGTGGAGCACACGGACGACGGCAAGCTGAGCGTGTACGCCGTATACGAGGGCGTGTACCCGAGCGAAAAGCCGCAAGACGAAGACGAAACGGATGGGGACTTTATCGGCGAGCTGGTGGACGAGATGCTGCGCGAGGGCTTCACGATAGACGGCGAGGACATCGACGACATTGCGGACGACTTGTTCGGCGATGATGACGATGAAGAATAAACAAACCAAAGGAGGTACATATGAGTCTTGCAAAGTATATGGAAGACAACATCAAACAAGCGGACGACAGGGCGCGCGAGCTATACGAATACAACGAGTATATGGACGAGCGCTATCCCCGCTCCGCACCGCGCGAACCGCAGGAAGAGCGCGATGAAAAAGAGGAACGCGCCCGAGCGAGGGTGGAGGCAGAACTTATCGCTGCAAGGGAAGAAGAGCGGCAGGCGGAGAGCAAACGCCAAACGCAGAACAAGGGGCAAACAAAGAAGAGGGCGAAGGAAAAGCAAAGCTGCCCGGACGACCCTTTTGCATGCCCCAAGCGCGGAAGGTTGGAATATCTCCCCAACCGCAACGAGCTTTGCCTGTACATCAATCAGCGCATGCCGAAAAGCTGGCTGAAAGCCCTGTGCGAAAACGGCTGGCATTGGAACAAATATTGGAAGTGCTGGATTGCAAAAAACAGCGAAAGAACGTCAAAATTCGCCCAAATGTTTCTCCGCGGCAGCAAATGAGCCGCCCTTCAAGTCAATCTTGAATATTTTCCTGCGAAAACAAAGGCGAGTCGAAAAATTCCCGCAGACTCATGTCGAATCCCTGCGCAATCTGGTAGATCAAAAGAGTGCTCACCGAATTGTTTTTCATATGTCTTATGCTGCTTATGGTCGATTGCGGCACACCCGATTTTTTGAATAATCGATATTGCGACATGCCTTTTTCTTTCAGCAACATATCTATTCTTTTCGCCAGCGCCTGTGATAAAGTCATAATTACCTACCTTGATTTTCTAATCAAAGTATACTTTTTATCAGAAATTAAATACTTATCGTAGATGTAGTACTTTACAATTAATCAGTAGGAGTACTATACTGTGAATAAGTATGGTTATTTCATTTATCGGACATTCAGATATATACGGCGATTTTGAGCTTGAAAGCAGGCTTTCGAGGGCGATAAACGACTTATTCCTCTCTTGTGCCGAGCCGATTGAATTTTATTGCGGAGGATACGGGGCGTTTGACCGACTCTGCGAACATTGCTTAATAGAGTTGAGAAAAAAATATGCGCGGCAATATAAAATCTATCTGATTTCACCTTATGCCGATATTGCGCATTGCAAGAATTTAAGCGCAGAGGCAAAAAACTTTGACGGAATAATATACCCGGGAATAGAAAAAACGCCGTTGAAATATGCCATTTTGCAGCGAAACAAGTGGATGATAGACAGCAGCGATATTGTTGTTGCCTATATCAAAAAAACGTGGGGAGGGGCATATAAAACTTATAAGTATGCCGCGTCGAAGCACAAAAAAATCATCCTTTTATAATCGCTCGATTTTCGCGCAAGTCCACCAACCTTTCGCGCAGTTTAAAAAACTAAGAAACGCAAAATAAGTTCCAAGTCCCATATTTGTACGATTGTGCGGAGTATAACAAGCAATGCCCCACCATTCATGCTTTTGCGGAGTATAATCATGGGTGTAGTGCCACGCGTTGCCCACGTTGCCGCCTTGACTTTTGCGGGGCGGTGGGGTATAATGTGTTTTAATATGGAAAGTGTTTGTAATAGCAAAGCATATCGCATATTTGCGGACTTGCACACGCACACGACGTACTCGCACGGCAAGGGCAGCGTGGAGGACAACGTGCGCGCGGCGAAGTTTCGCGGTTTAACGCATATTGCCATCACCGATCACGGCATTCGCCATCCGCTCGTGGGCGTGGACAGGAAGAAATTCCCCGCCATGCGCAAGGACGTGGAGGAGGCGGAGCGCAAGTTCGGCATACGCGTGCTTTTGGGCATAGAAGCGAACATATACGGCATGAGCGGTCAGATAGATCTTTCGGAAGAAGACATTGCTCAGCTGGACATAGTGCTTGCGGGCTTTCATGCCTCCGCTCGGCCGGAGAAGGTGACGGACGTAGCGCAATTTCAGGCGAATTTGATAGCGGGCAGGCTGGGCAAATCGAGCAAGGCGCAGATAGCGCGCAATACGAAAGCGTACATAAATTGCGTAAAGCGCTTCCCCGTGGACGTGCTCACTCACCCCGGGTTTTGGCTGGAGCTGGACACCTATGAGCTGGGCAAGGCGTGCGCGGATTACGGCACCTATGTGGAGATATCCTCCCGCCACCGCGTGCCCGACGAAGAGGGGCTGGAAGGCTTTATGAAGAGCGGAGTGATGTTCGTGATCAATTCGGACGCGCACCGCGTGCAGGACGTGGGCAGATGGGATTACGCCTTGCAGCTTGCGGAAAAAGCGGGCTTGGAAGAATCGCGCATAGCCAACGCGGGCGAAAAGCCGCTCGTTTTAAGGAGCAGGACGTAGCCGATGGACAGAACTCACGAACTGATAGAGGAGATATTGGGAAAGGAAGAAGGGGACGTAAAAGCCTACCTCAGCGCGGTATTGCGCGTGCGCGGCGAACTGCCCGTCAAGGGAGGTAAGGTGCAGTGCGTGCAGGCGGACAGCGCTTACGGCGACGTCATCTTCGACTTTATCAACAAGGCGAGGGGGATAGTGAAAGGCTCATTCGAAACGGGCAGGACGGGCAGCGGCGAGGCGCAGCGCTTCTTCTTCCGCTTGGAAGGAGAGGGCATGGACGAATTGCTCAAAGCGGTGAAGCTGGGCGCTTACGCGTGCGATACCAATCCGTTTTTGGGCGAGGAAGAAGGGCTCAGGTCGTTCGTGCGAGGGCTGTTCGCGGGCGGGGGGACGTACACCCTGCCGGGCGAGGGCGAGCGCGGATATTACATGGAGCTGCGTATCCCCGACTTCGACGAAACGGAGGATATACGCAAAAGACTGCTTGAGCGCGGAGTGAACTTCGAAAGTTCGCAGCGCAGGGCGGACAGCCTGCTTTACACCAGGAAGAGCGAGGAGATATGCAATATGCTCGCATTCATGCAGGCGGGCAATTGCGCGGTGGAGGTATACGATCTGCTCGTTTCCCGCAACGAAGCGGGCAGGGCGAACAGGCAGGCAAACTACCTCACCAGCAATATCGACAAGGTCATGGTCAAGGCGGCAAGGCAGGTGGAGGCGATAGAGTTTTTGCTTGCCCGCGGCGAGGATAAGGAAGAGGACGGCGAAACGCTTGCGATATGGCGCGCCAGGCTGGAGAATAAGACGGAATCGGCGGCATACCTTGCCAACTTGCTCGGCGTGAGCAAATCCAAGGTGATAAGAAGGCTGGAAAAGGCGATAGAAAAAGCAAAACAAAAGGGGATGTGACATGGCGGAAACGGAAGAAAAGAAGAAAAAGAGCAAAAAGGCAGAAGAAGTAAAGGAAGAGGGCGCCAAGGGCGAAGAGGCGCAGCAAGAGGAAAAGCCCAAGGAAAAGAAGAAGGATCCCGAATATCCGCCTCCGCCGGAGAAGGTGGAGGGCTTTGTCCACCTGCACGTGCACACGGAATATTCCCTGCTCGACGGCGCGGCGCGCCTTCTTTCCGGCAAAAAAACGCCGCTTTTGGACGCGGTGTGGAATAAGGGAATGCGAGCCATAGCCATCACCGACCACGGCAATATGTTCGCGGCGTATACCTTTCAGAAGAAGGCGAAATTGCACGGCATAAAGTCCATCATCGGCTGCGAGTTCTACACGTGCGAGGACATGAACATGCACGACAGGTACCGCAATCACCTGCTGCTCATCGCCAAGAACAACGAGGGATATTACAATCTGGTCAAGCTCAATTCGCTAGCCTATACCCAAGGCTTCCACTATAAGCCCAGGATAGATTTAAAACTTTTAAAGGAGCACTCCAAGGGGCTCATATGCCTATCTGCCTGCCTTGCGGGCAAGATTCCGCAGCTGCTGCTTGCGAACGACTACGAGGGGGCGAAGAATTACGCCGTCACCCTTAGGGATATGTTCGAGGAGGGCGACTTTTATATAGAGCTGCAGGATCACGGTATAGAAGAGCAAAAGCGCATAAACCCCCTGCTCGTCAAGCTGGCGCAGGAGATAGGCGTAAAGGTGGTGGCGACCAACGACGCGCACTATATCGAGCGTTCGGAAGCGGAGATGCACGAGGTGCTTTTGTGCATTCAAACGGGCAAGACGCTGGACGATCCTTCGCGCATGAAGTTTGAAACGGACCAATTTTACATCAAAACGCCGGAGGAGATGGAAAAGCTGTTCGCATGGATACCCGAAGCGATCACTTCCACGGCGGAGATAGCCAATAAGTGTAACGTGAAGATAGCGCGCCAAGACCTAATGCCGCCTTTCAAGCCGGAGGACGGCTCCACGCCGCCCGAATATCTGCGCAAGCTGGCGTACGAAGGTTTGGAAAAACGCTACGGCACGATAACGGACGAGATACGCGAGAGGGCGGAATACGAGCTGGGCATCATAATAAAGACGGGCTTTGCCGAATACTACCTCATCGTGTGGGACTTCATCCATTACGCAAAAAGTCAGGGCATTCCCGTGGGCGCGGGGCGCGGCAGCGGCGTGAGCAGTATCATCGCCTATGCCATAGGTATAACCAACGTGGACCCGCTCAAATATCAGCTGCTTTTTGAAAGATTCTTGAACCCGGAGCGCGTGTCCGCGCCCGACTTCGACGTGGACTTTTGTTACGAGCGCCGCGGCGAGGTCATCGACTACGTCATAAGGAAGTACGGCAGCGAAAAGGTGTGCCAAATACTCGCCCTGGGCACGATGAAGGCAAAGGGCGCGATAAAGGACGTGGCGCGCGTTTACGGTGTGCCGCTCGCGCTGGTGAACAGGACCACCAAGGCGATAGACAACGCCCCGGATGTCACGCTGGAAAAGGTGCTCTATCCGGAAAAGAACGTGGGCAAGGACGGGGAAGAGGTGAAGAGCCATTATTCGCCCGAGGTGGTGGATATATACAATACGTCCGACGAAATGCACCGCGTGATAGACATGGCCTTGAAGATAGAGGGCATGCCCAGGCAGTGTTCCAAGCACGCGGCGGGCGTGGTCATATGTAAGGAAGTCATCTCCGACTATGTGCCCTTGCAGAAGAACGGCGACGACATCACCACCCAATACCAAAAGGACGAGGTAGAGGAGCTGGGCATGCTCAAGATGGACTTCCTGGGGCTCAAAACGCTCACCGACGTGAGGAAGGCGCATCAATACGTGATGGAAGATCACGGCGTGGACGTGGACTTTTCCAAGCTGGGGTACGAAGACCCCAAGGTGTACGAGCTCATCTCCACGGGCGAAACGGACGCGGTGTTCCAGCTTGAAGGCGCGGGCATGAAGAAGTTCATGCGCCAGCTGAGGCCGGAGAACATGGAAGACATCATAGCGGGTATATCCCTCTACCGCCCCGGTCCCATGGACAAGATCCCCGAATACGTGGCGAACAAGCACAATCCGAGCAAGATAAAGTACGCCCACCCGCTGCTCGAACCCATCCTTTCCAACAGCTACGGCATAATGGTGTATCAAGAGCAGGTCATGCAGATAGTGCAGTCGCTAGCGGGCTTTTCGCTGGGCAGGGCGGACTTGCTGCGCCGCGCCATGGGCAAGAAGAAAGTGGACATCATGAAGGCGGAAAAAGAGGTCTTCCTCTACGGCTGTCCCGAAGTTCCCCCCACCTACAACAAGGACGGGAGCATAGACAAAAAGGGTCAGCCCGCCGTGGACGGCTGTGAAAAGAGGGGGGTGCCCATCGCCGTGGCGGAGAGCATCTTCGCGGACATGCAGAAGTTCGCAAGTTACGCCTTCAATAAGTCGCACGCGGCGGCTTATGCGGTGCTGGCTTACGAAACGGCGTACTATAAGTGTTACTACCCCATCGAGTTCATCGCCGCCGTTATAAACAACAGGATAACGAGCGCGGACGAGGTGGAAAAATACCTCACCTACCTGCGCAAGTATAATTACGAGATCTTCCCGCCCGACATCAACAAGAGCTTTGCCGAATTCAAGGTGGAAAACGGCGGACTCAGGTTCGGACTTTGCGGCATAAAGGGCGTGGGCATGGCGGCAATGCAGGCGCTCGTGGACGAAAGGGAGAAGAACGGACCTTACAAGACGTTCAACGAGATATTCAAGCGCCTGCCCGCGGGCACGCTGAATAAAAAGCTGGTGGAAAGTTTGATAAAGGCGGGCGCCTTCGACTGCTTCGGCTATAACCGTTCCGCGCTTTGGGGCGTGTACGACACGGTCATGGCAAAGTGGCAGCAGATAAAAAAGAACGAGGGCACCAACCAGATGAGCCTGTTCGATATGTTCGACGACGGATCTGACATCGTGGACGAAATGCCGCGCACCAAGGAGTACGGCAGGATGCAAAAGCTCATCTACGAAAAGGAAGTGCTGGGCATATACATGTCCGGGCATCCGCTGGAAGACTATGCGGAAAAGTTCAAGGAGCTAGACTTCAATTTGAGCATGATCCAGCCTCTGCTGCGCTCCGAAGCGAGCGAGGAAGAGCAGGAAGAGAGCGGCGAGGCGATGGACGACGAAGTCAAGGAGATGATCCGCACTTACGACGGTCAGCGCGTGGTGATAGGCGGCATGCTGCACAACATCGCCACCAAGGTGACCAAGTCCAACGAGCTTATGGCGGTGGGCAGGCTGGAGGACATGTACGGCACGATAGAAGTCGTCGCCTTCCCCAAGAGCTTTGCCGCCAACCGCGACAACTTCCAAAACGACAAGATAGTGCTCATCGAAGGCGTGCTCAACGCGGGCGTGGGCAGCACTTCCATCAACGTGCGCAAAGTCACCCCTTGGGCGCTGGACGGCAGCGGCGAGGAGGAAGTTGAGGAGGACGCGGACGACCTTTACATCAACGTACGGGACGAGGGCAGGATGGCGGAAGTAAACCGCGCGCTTTCCGAAAGACCGGGGCGCAGCCTCGTCTTTATGCAGATAAACGGCAAACTCTTCCGCTCAAGCCACACAGTAACGATAAAGCCGGGGCTCATTTACGAGCTGGAGTATATGTTCGGCGAGGGCAGCACGCTGGTGAGAAAAAGAAAAAAATAATGCAAAGTGCTTGCAAACAATAGTCAAGCGGGAGTATTTTTGATATAATCACTAAGGAACAATGTGGCTCAAAGGAGAAATATATGCGTAAAATAGGAGTTCTCACAAGCGGCGGCGACGCCCCGGGCATGAACGCCGCAATCAGGGCGGTCACCCGTTACGCTATATATAAGGGGTTGGAAGTTTACGGAATCGAGAGGGGTTACACCGGTCTTATCAACAGCGAGATCAAGCAGATGGACAGGCGTGCGGTGTCCGACATCATTCAGCGCGGCGGCACCATTTTAAAGACCTCCCGCTCTCCCGAGTTCACCGAGGTGGAGTATCAAAAGATAGCCGCGGAAAACTTGGAAGCTTACGATATAGAAGGGCTCGTGGTCATCGGCGGCGACGGCTCTTTCCGCGGAGCTAAGGATTTAACGGATAATTGCGGCATCGTCACCGTGGGCATCCCCGGCACGATAGATAACGACCTTGCCTACACCGACTACACTCTCGGCTTCGATACCGCGGTAAATACCGCGCTTTCGGCAATAAACAATTTGCGCGATACCATGACCTCGCACGAGCGCGTGTGCATAGTGGAAGTTATGGGCAGGAAGTGCGGCGACATAGCCTTATATGCCGGTTTGGGCGGCGGCGCGGAGGTGATCATCGTGCCCGAAGTGCACAACGACATCGCTCAAATCGCCAAATCCATCGCCATCAACAAGAGGAAGGGCAAGACTTCCGACATAATCGTGCTCGCAGAGGGCGTGTGCAGGGCGGTGGAGCTCAAGCAGCAGCTCAAGGACCAGGGCATCACCTCGTCCATCAAGACGACGGAGCTGGGCTATATCCAGCGCGGCGGCGCCCCCACCATGCAGGACAGGATGCTGGCGGCGCAGTTCGGCGTGAGGGCGGTGGACGTCCTGCTCGCGGGCAAGGGTTCGCGCGTCGTGGGCATAAAGGACAACAAGATAGTGGACGTCGACACCACCGTGGCGCTTAAAATGGAGCGCGTGTTCAACAAGGAACTCTATGACTGTGCCAGCATACTCGGTATGTAGCACTGCAAATACGAAAACTATTCGGAGGAATAACAAATGGAAAAATTGGTAGGAGCTTGCATGTTCGGGCAGTCGGGCGGACCGACTTCCGTTATCAACTCATCCGCCGCAGGCGTGTTCTTGGAGGCAATGAAGCATGACTGCATCACCGAAATTTACGGTGCGGCGCACGGCATCAGGGGCATACTCGACGAGCAATTCTACGATATGCGCAAAGAAGACGTTGCCGAGCTCAAATTGCTGAAAAACACCCCGTCTTCCGCTTTGGGCAGCGTGCGCTATAAGCTCAAGTCCGCCGACGTGGACGACACCGACTACAAGAGGCTGCTCGAAGTATTCAAAAAGTACAACATCCGCTACTTCTTCTATAACGGCGGCAACGACTCCATGGATACCTGCAACAAGGTGAGCAAGTATCTGCAAAAGAGCGGCTATGAATGCCGCGTCATGGGCGTTCCCAAGACGATAGACAACGACTTGGACATCACCGATCACTGCCCCGGTTACGGCAGCGCGGCAAAGTACGTCGCCACCACCATGATGGAACTCAAGCTGGACGCCAACGTCTACGACACCCCCATGATCACCGTGGCGGAAGTAATGGGCCGTCATGCGGGCTGGCTCACCGCCGCTTCCGCCTTGGCTTCTTACAAGGGCTTGGGTCCCGACCTCATCTACTTGCCCGAAATCCCCTTTGATACGGATAAGTTCCTCGCCGACGTGGAAAAGACGATGGCTAAAACGGGCGGCAAGTGCATGGTCGCCGTTTCCGAAGGCATCTCGGACGCGGACGGCACTTTGATAGCGGAAAAGCTGGGCACCAACCTCGCCAAGGACAGCTTCGGCCATGCCCAATTGGGCGGCGTGGGCGCAATGCTCTCCAACCTGTGCAAGGCAAAGTTCGGCTGCAAGACGAGGGCAATCGAATTCTCCCTCATGCAGCGCTGCGGCGCACACCTTGCTTCTAAGGTGGACGTGGAGGAAGCCTTCCGCGCGGGCGCAACCGCCGTCAAGTATGCGGTCAAGGGCACCACGGACAAGATGGTCTACTTCAAGCGCGTGATGAAGGACGGCAAATATTCCTGCAAGATGGGCATCATGGACGTAGCTAAAGCTGCGAACACGGAAAAGAAGGTGCCGCTCAGCTGGATAATCAACGACGGCACCATGCTCTCTCAAGAGTACGTGGACTACGCAATGCCCCTCATCCAAGGCGACTGCAAAGCTCCCCTGGAAGACGGACTTCCCCGCTTTGCAAAGCTCAAGAAAGTGCTTGCGGAAAAGAAGTAATCGGCAAATACACGGCAAATACGGCGGCGCCTTCGGGCGCCGTTTTTTTGCGCACTTACTTCACTTTGAAAAAACCGTCAAATTGCAATAAATTCAAAGTGAAACAGGTGATGATTTTTGTCCTGTATAGCTCGATTAATGGCTGTTTGATGTAATCTACTTAAAAAAACCGTCAAATGACGGTTTATTCAAAGTGAAATTTTCGCGCCTTATTGCATAAAAAAGCTCCGCCTCTGCGGAGCGTTTTTTATCGTTTTGCGAAGTAAGGATTTATCAGATGTATAGATCTTTCGAGGCGAACTCCGGTTCGCAGGTGATGTTCACGCCCATCTTGCGCAGCACTCCCATGTCCGTATCGTTGAGCATGCACGAGCCGTGCGCTTCAAGTCCGCGCAGCTTGGGGAGCATATCCAGCGCGGCTTTCGCCATGGGGTTGGTGGCGGCGCATATGCTCAGCGCGGTGAGCACGTCATACAAGTTGAGCTTGTCCTTGTCCGCCTTAAATACGTCTTTTTTCAAGCTCTTGATAGGTTCCAGCACCAGGGGCAGGAGCAGGAGCATATCGTCCGCAATGCCCGCCAGCGCCTTTACGGAGTTGAGCACGCACGCAGAGCACGCCGTCATAAGAGAGGTGGTCCTGCCCGTGATAAATCTGCCGTCGTCCAGCTGAATTGCAACTGCCGTTTCGCCCGATTGCGCCGCCTTGTCCAGCGCGGGCTGAACCACCTTCCTGTCCTCCAAGGAGAGCTTGCTTTCGTTCATCAATAGTTTTATGCGCCGGGGCACGGCGGCTTCGCACAGTCCCTGCTTGTAATCGCAAGCCGCCTTATAGTAACGGCGGATTATCTCCTGGTTTGCTGCATAGCGCACCGCTTCGTCGTCCGTTATGGCAAAGCCCGCCATATTCACGCCCATGTCGGTGGGGGAGCGGTAGAGGTTTTCATCGCCCGTTATCTTGGTGAGTATGGAGCGCACTATCGGGAAGCACTCTATGTCGCGGTTATAGTTGACCGTGGTTATGCCGTAGGCTTCCAAATGGTAGGGGTCTATCATATTCACGTCGCCCAGGTCTGCGGTGGCGGCTTCGTACGCCACGTTCACGGGGTGCTTTAAGGGGAGATTCCACACGGGGAAGGTCTCGAATTTGGCATATCCCGCCTTAACTCCGCGCTTGTATTCGTGATATAGCTGCGAAAGGCAGGTGGCAAGTTTGCCGCTCCCGGGGCCGGGCGCGGTGATGACCACGAGCGGTTTGGTAGTTTCTATGTAAGGGTTGGCGCCGTAGCCTTCGTCGCTGACTATGGTGTTCACGTCGGTGGGGTAACCTTTCGTCTTGCGGTGGATATACACCTTCTCGCCGCGCCTCTCCAGCTTGCGCACAAAGACGTCCGCCGCCGGCTGCCCTTCGTATTGCGTAACGGTTACGGAATTTATCGAAATGCCCAGCTTGCGAATCTTGTCGATAAGGCGCAGCACGTCCATATCGTAGGTGATACCGAAGTCAGCGCGTATTTTATTGCGCTCTATGTCGCCCGCGCTCACCACAAAGATTATCTCCGTCTTGTCCTTGAGCGCGCGCAATATGTTTATCTTGGCGTTGTAGGCAAAACCGGGCAGCACGCGCGCCGCGTGCATGTCGTCAAAGAGCTTGCCGCCGAATTCCAAATACAATTTATTGTTGAATTTTTCTATCCTCTGCAGAATTCTTTCCGTCTGCAGCTGCGCGTATAAGTTACTGTCGAAACCCTTTTTCATATCTTTTTGTCCTTTGAAAACGTCTATTCATATTCTAGCACAAACGCCGCGCGCGGCGCAACACTTTCCGCAGCCGATTTACGGGTAAACTATGCGGCTCCCCCGCCGGCGGTCAACGTAGGGCGGAAAAATCGCAAAAATTGCTACTTGCGGGAAAAGATTATTGAAAAAGCGATATAAATATGCTATAATTCTATTAAACATACGCGCGGGGCGCGTGCAAGATATAAGGGGCAGAATGGAGTTTATCAATAACAAGAGCGTATTGCTCGGCGACGATTTGAAAAAGGAGATAAAGCCGGGGAGCAAGCTGCAGATAGCGGCGGGCTGTTTTTCCATATATGCCTATCAGGCGCTTAAAGAGGAGCTGGAGAAGATAGACGAGCTCAAGCTGCTCTTCACCACGCCCGTACCCACGGGGGAGCACATAAGCGAAAGTGTGAAGAAGGAGCAGCGCGAATTTTACATACCAAAACTTTCCGAGATGGGCATTTGCGGCACGGAGTTTGAAATAAAGCTGAAAAACAAGATGACGCAAAGGGCGATAGCGCGCGAATGCGCCGATTGGATAAGGCGCAAGGTGCGCATAAAGTCGCTTAAAACGGCGGAAACCACCCAACCCATGATAATCGTCACTACCGACAAGGACGTGGTGAGTTACACTCCCGTTGGCGGATTTACCGCGGCGGATTTGGGCTATGAGAACAATCACAGCAACCTTACATCCATCATGAAGACGGACGGCGGCATGCAGGGCGCTGGCATAGCCATACGCGAAATGTTCGACAACTTGTGGGGCAAGGACGAAAAGCTGGAAGACATCACCGAAGAGGTGGTGGATTACATCTCCTCCTGCTACAAGGAGAACGCGCCCGAATTTATCTACTTTTTGATAATCTACAACATCTTCCGCGAGTTCTTGCACGACCTTGACGAAGATTATATGCCCAACGAAGCCACGGGCTTTAAGAACAGCATCATCTGGAACAAGCTCTATAACTTTCAAAAGGACGGGGCGATAGGCATAATCAACAAGTTGGAGCGGTACAACGGCTGCATCCTTGCCGACAGCGTGGGCTTGGGCAAGACGTTCACTGCGCTGGCGGTCATGCAATATTATTCGCTCAGGAACAAGTCCATCTTGGTGCTTTGCCCCAAGCGTTTGGAGCAAAACTGGACGCAATATCAGGGAAACAAGACGACCAACATTTTTTATAAGGACAAGATCAGGTTCGACGTGCTCTTCCACACCGACTTGGGCCGCACGCGCGGCAAAAGCTGCGGCATGGACCTTGCCACGGTGAATTGGGGCAATTACGATTTGGTGGTGATAGACGAAAGTCACAACTTCCGCAACAACAACTCCGCGCGCAAGGATAAGGACACGCGTTACGACTTTTTAATGAAGAGGATTATGAAGGACGGGGTGAAGACGAAAGTGCTCATGCTCACCGCCACGCCCGTGAACAATCGCTATAACGACTTAAAAAATCAATTGCTCCTTGCCTACTGCGGCGACACGGAAGAGATGGGCGAAAAGCTGGAGCTTTCCAAATCCGTGCAGGTGATATTCACCAACGCGCAAAAGGCTTTTAAGGCGTGGAGCAAGCTCCCCGCGCAGGAGCGGCACGCCAAGGACCTGCTCGACAAGCTGGACATAGACTTTTCAGTGATATTAGACAGCGTCACCATCGCCCGCTCGCGCAAGCATATCCGCAAATTTTATAATGTGGAAGATATAGGAGATTTCCCGGAAAGGCTGACGCCGCTCTCCTTCTCGCCCAAGCTGACGGACGATATGAAGGTGATGACCTATAAGCAGATATACGACAACTTGTTAAATATGACCATGAGCGTATATGCTCCGCTCGCCATGCTCCTTCCTTCGCGCAGGGAATATTACGAAAAGAAGTACGAAATAGACCTGTCTTCCGAAGATGAGCGCGCCAATTCCTTCGGCCAAGGGCTGGAGCGGCAGCTCAACCGTGAAAGCGGCATAAAAAAGCTTATGACGATAAACTTGCTTAAAAGGTTGGAAAGCAGCGTGCACGCCTTCCGCCTCACTTTGCAGGCGCTTATCGGCAAAATACGCGAGGGGCTGGAAGCGGTTGCCGATTACGAAAACGGCGACAAAAACCGCACGATAAAAAAGAACATCGCAACCTTTATAGCCGACGCGGACGACGAGGACTTCGAGCTTTTGCAAGTCACGGATAAAAAGGAGATAGACGTGCGGCTGGACGATATAGATACCGTCACATGGAAGAGGTGCTTGCAGGGCGATTTACAGATATTGCTGAAAATATACGACGATATGCAGCGCGTATCGCCGGGGCGTGACGAAAAACTTTCTAAGCTCAAGGACGTGATAGAAGAAAAGATGTCCCACCCCATAAACGAGGGCAATAAAAAGGTGCTCATCTTTTCCGCCTTTGCCGATACAGCCGACTATCTTTACGAATCTTTGGCGAATTATATGCGCGTGCGTTACGGCGTGTATTCCGCCAAGATATGCGGCGGCGGAGATAACAAGACGAACATCGGCGGCTCCGCCAACTCCGATAGGCTGCTTGCCATGTTCTCGCCCGTTTCCAAGCAAAGGGAGCTCACCTTGCCCGGGGAAAAGGGGGAGATAGATCTGCTCATCGGCACCGATTGCATATCGGAAGGTCAAAACTTGCAAGATTGCGATATCTGCATAAATTACGACATACATTGGAACCCCGTGCGCATAGTCCAGCGCTTCGGCAGGATAGACAGAATAGGCAGCAAGAACAAAAAAATCCGCCTCGTCAACTTTTGGCCGGACATATCCCTTGACGAATACATCAACTTGAACAGGCGCGTTTCCGCGCGCATGACGATAGTGAACGCCACCGCCACCGCGGACGACAACATCATTGCGGAAGAGGAAAACGAAGAGATGGACTACCGCAAGGAGCAATTAAAAAAGCTGCAGGAAGGGTCCTTGCAGGATTTAGAGGACGTTGACGGCAACATCTCCATCACCGACTTGGGCTTGAACGATTTTGTAATGGACTTGGCGTCCTACCGCAAGCGGCACGGCGATCCCGCGGGCGTTACTACGGGGCTTCATGCCGTGGTTAGGGCGGATGAGGAAAAGGGCATTGTGCCCGGCGTTATCTTTGTGCTGCGCAACCGCAACAAGGGCGTGGACGCGAGCAAGCAAAACAGGCTTCATCCTTACTACCTCGTGTATGTGGACGGCGAGGGGCGGGTGGTGGATAATCACCTCAACGTAAAAGCTATTTTAGATAAGCTGCGCACCGCGTCTAGGGGGGTGAGCGAACCCATCATGCCCCTTTGCAAGGCGTTCAATAAGGAGACGGCGGACGGCGTGAAGATGGAAAAGTATAACAGGCTTCTCGATTGCGCCGTAGACAGCGTTATTTCCAAGCAGGAAGAAAAGGGCATTCTCTCCTTATTCAAATACGGCAGCAAAGCGGGCGGTTTGAACGTGGACGGCATAGACGATTTTGAACTTATCGCCTTTGTGGTGGTGAGGAAGTGATAGAATTCAGCAGCAAAACGGCGGTAAACAAGCCAATGCGCCTGCCCGAGCTCATGCGCGCCTTTGGTGCGGACAAGGCGGCAAGGCAGGAGGGCAGGGGGATAAAATCCGCCCTTCTTGCCAATGTGATAAACGCCGATTCCCTCAATTCCTCTTCCTTTGGCGCGGTAAAGGAGATATTCGTTCTTCACTTGACGCTTTCCTCACCCGTGCCGCCCGAGCGCTTTATTGCGGCGATGGACAGGCAGATAAATTTCCCCACCTTGTTTGTGCTCTTTTGCGGCGGCAAGCATATGCTTTGCGCGGCAATCAAGCAGGATGGGGAAAAGGGCATAAAGGTGGGCAAGCGCTATTTTTCCCCGTGGCTGGAGGAGAAGGATGTCACCCCTCTCCCCATGTGGGCGGACAGTACCGATAAGGTGTACTTGGCTATATTTGCCGCCATTCTCCCCTTGAGCGTGCGCGGCGGCGAGGACGCGCAGGCATTCACCGCCCGCTATGATGCGGTGGAAAAGCTGCGCTCTTATGATAAAAAGCTGTTGGGGGAGCTCAAGCGCGAAGTTCAGCCCAAAAAGCGCTTTGAATTGAACACCCGCTTAAAAAAAGTGCGGGAAGAAATACAAAAACTTACCTCCTGATTGCCATGCGTTGGCAGGAAAGGGCGGTTATACTTGATTAAAAGGACAAAAAGGAGTAGAAAAATGCAAAAGTTGGACATGCAAAGCAAGGACAGAGTGCAGGATAATATCCAAAAAATCCGCACCCTCTTCCCCTCTGCGGTAAAGGAAGTAAAGCGCGGCGGAAAGGTTAGCCTCGCCGTGGACTTCGACGTTTTAAGGCAGGAGATGTCCTCTTCCCTTATCGAGGGGAACGAGGAGAGGTATCAATTCACCTGGCCGGATAAGCGCAAAGCCATTTTGCTCGCCAACACCCCCATAAACGCCACCTTGCGCCCCGCCGTGGAAGAGAGCGAAAACTTCGATACCACTCAAAATTTATATATCGAGGGCGACAATTTGGAAGTGCTCAAGCTCCTTCAAGAAACATATTTGGGGAGGGTAAAAGTTATCTACATTGACCCGCCTTACAACACGGGGAAGGACTTTGTTTACAAGGACAATTTTACGCAGGACGCAGAACAATACAAAGCGGGCAGCGGGCAATATGATGAAGAAGGCAACCGCCTTGTTCAAAATGTGGAGAGCAACGGAAGATTCCATACCGATTGGCTCAATATGATTTACCCCCGTTTGAAGATTGCAAGAGATCTTCTTTCCGATGACGGCGTTATTTTTATATCTTGCGATGATAACGAACAGGCGAATTTGAAAAAAGTTTGCGATGAAATTTTTGGGGCTACAAGTTATGTTAATAATTTTATATGGCTCAATAATTTAAAAGGTAGGCAAATTAGTGATTTTGGAGCAGTTCAAACTTATGAGAATATTTTGTGTTACGCAAAAAATGTTGATAATATAGGTGTTTTCAGTTTGCTTTTTTCATATCTAAAGCAATTAATGCCTGATGCATATAAAAGTGATGAATACGACGAACTGAAAGATGAATTAGGCACCTTTGTTATAAAAAATGAGTTATATAACACCAATAGCGCATTCAATGAAGTGACTCGCCCGAATTTAGTGTTCAATATATTATATAATGATAAGACAAAAGATATTAAATGTCAGGATGTGAATGATCTGACATGCCCACAAGGATATACATTATTTACTCCGCATATCAATGGGGATGGGGTGCATTCTTTTCACGCGTGGAGATGGTCTAGGAATAAGGTTTTGGAAGAATCGTATGATTTATATTTTGATATAAAAGAAAAAAAGATATATACAAAAATTAGGACAAAAACAACGAATGTTAAAGACATAATAACGAACATAGGTAATGGGAATAAAGAAGTTGCTTCTTTGCTTGGGAAAAATATATTTTCATACCCAAAATCAACGGCTTTATTAAAATTACTAATCTCTGTAATGCCTCAATGTCATACAGTCCTCGACTTCTTCTCCGGTTCAGCGACCACCGCCCATGCCGTTATGCAGCTCAATGCGGAAGACGGCGGCAATCGTAAGTTTATTATGGTGCAGGTGCCGGAGAAGTGCGACGAAAAGTCGGAAGCATATAAAGCCGGGTATAAGAATATTTGCGAAATAGGCAAGGAGCGCATTCGCCGCGCCGGCAAAAAGATAAAGGAAGAAAGCCCACTCACCACGCAGGATCTGGATACCGGCTTCCGCGTGCTCAAATTGGATTCAAGCAATATGAAGGACGTCTACTATTCCGCGGATGAATATAAGCAAGTATCCCTCCTCGATTATGCCGACAACATCAAGGAGGACAGAACTTCTTTAGATCTCCTCTTCCAAGTCATGCTGCAATTGGGGCATTCCCTCTCCGCCAAAATAGAAGAGAAGATGATCGCAAACAAGCAAGTCTTCGTGGTGGACGACGACGATATAATCGCCTGCTTTGCCGCCGACGTGGACGAGGAAGTGATCACGGAAATAGCCAAAATGCACCCCCTCTACGCCGTCTTCCGCGACAGCAGCATGCAATCGGATTCCGCCCGCGTAAACTTCGAGCAGATCTTTGCCGCCTATTCCCCCGCCACCGACAGGAGAGTTATTTGATATGAAATTTATTGACCAAACTACGCAAGTATATAAGATTGGGCACACTTGCCCGCTTTGCGGACAAACGGATATAAAAGTTTTGCATAATGCCGATGATAATAATGAGGGCGAAGAAAATGGTTCTTCTATCTACAAGCTTGTCAAATATGGCTGTCCTAACTGCGGCCAATTTGTTGCGCCTATATTTTGGCAACGAACAATAAAAGATTCAGAAGAATATCCAAAAGCAAGGGTGCGGCAATACCTGTTTTATACGCAAGATAAAAAGACGGGAAGAATTAGGATTCCCGTATTTTGCACCGCAGAAGAGTATAAAAACGAAGTGGGAGAAGATGCCGCATTCTATAATGTAACACCTCAAATATTGGAAAAGTGGTACCCGAAAACTTTGGCTGAGAGAATCGATATGATTTTATTAAAGATTGCGGAATTGTCTCCCTATATGGGCGCAGATGTCACGATTGCAGCTAATGACCTTGAAAAGCTTTATTTTGTGCATAAGAACGAATTTGCATATTTGAAAGAAGAACAACAAGTAGTGGCACAACAGAGAGAAAGCCTATTAGTGCGTGGGCAAATCGAGTATATAGATAATTACTTTTGTAATCAATTAGGATATAATACGTATGAGTGCGGAGTGTTCCAATTAACCCCTAAGGCATGGGAAAGGGTCTATGAGCTTCAAAAGAAGGAAGCGAATAATAAAAAAGCGTTTGTCGCAATGAAGTTTGGCGCTGAGAATGACGAACTTTACGGCAAAATAAAAGCGGGGTTGAATGGCTTTGTACCGGTTAGAATGAACGAGCATGAGCATAACAATCAAATAATTCCGGAAATGCTCTATCAAATAGATAATTGTAAATTTATGGTTGCGGAACTTTCCGATAATAATAACGGAGTATATTACGAAGCAGGTTACGCCAAGGGAATAGGCAAAGAGGTTATATTTTTGTGTAACGAAGAAGTAATGAAAAGCGGTATACACTTTGATGTGGCGCAGGCAAATATCATCACTTATCGTGATATAAACGACATTCCCGATAAATTACAAAAAAGAATAGAAGCGACAATAAATTAGGGTAGAATATGAAGTTCAAGTTCAAAGTTCAGCAATATCAAACAGACGCGGTAAAGGCGGTCACCGATGTGTTTTTAGGGCAGGGGTTTAATTCCGAATATGCCTACAAGCGCGACAAGGGCAAAGCCTCGCTCGCGCAGACGTCCTTATTCGAAGGGGCGAATTACATCGACGACGACGGGCTCGGCTTCGGCAATGCCGAAATAACCTTGACCGACGAACAGCTCTTGGCGAATATCCGTGCCGTGCAGGAGGGCAAGAATATTCCCTTGTCCGAAAAGCTCTCCCGCCCCTTGGGCAAGGCATGCCGCTGCGCGCTGGATATAGAGATGGAAACGGGCACAGGCAAGACCTATTGCTATACAAAGGCCATCTTTGAACTCAATAAAAAGTACGGGTGGAGCAAGTTTATCGTCGTCGTGCCCTCGCTCGCCATACGCGAAGGCGTAAAAAAGTCCTTTGATATAACGAGCGATCACTTCTTCGACAGTTACGGGAAAAAGGCTAGGGTTTTTGTATATAACAGCGGCAACTTGACCGCGCTGGACAGCTTTTCTTCCTCTAAGGACATATATGTGATGATAATAAATTCACAAGCCTTTGCCACCTCGCTCAAGCAGGACGGCAGGAGCAAGGAAGCCAGGATAATATATACCAAGCAAGATTCCTTCGGTTCGCGCCGCCCCATAGATGTGATAGCAAAAAACAGACCCATCGTCATCTTGGACGAGCCGCAAAAGCTGGGCGGAAGCGCCACCCAAGAGGGCATTCAGCGCTTCAACCCCCTCTTCACCCTCAACTATTCCGCCACGCACAGGGAAAGGCACGATCTCATCTATGAGCTCGACGCCCTTGACGCATTCAGGAAAAAGTTGGTAAAGAAGATAGAAGTAAAGGGCTTTAAGCTGCGCAATTTGCAGGGCAAGGACAGTTATGTGTACTTTTCCGGCGTAGAGGTATCCCCGAACAAGCCGCCCCGTGCGCGCGTGGAATTCGAAAAGGAAACTTCCTCCGGTATCAACCGCACCACCCGCCTGCTGGAAAAGGGTGACAGCCTCTATGAGCTCTCCGGGCGCATGGAACAGTACCGCGATAAGTATACCGTGGGCGAGATAAACGCCGTCGAGGGCACGATAACCTTCTTAAACGGCTTGACTTTGCACGCGGAAGAAGCCGGCGGCAACGTGAACGAAAAGGACATCCGCCGCATTCAAATAAAAGAGACCATCCTTTCACACTTCGAAAAGGAAGCGAGGCTTTTTTCCATGGGCATAAAGTGCCTCTCCCTCTTCTTTATCGACGAAGTGGCAAAGTACCGCCAATACGACGAGGGCGGCAATCAGCTTTTGGGCGAGTACGGCAAGATGTTCGAAGAGGAGTATAACGCCGCCCTCAGCCAAGTCCTCACCTTAGAAGATACCCCCTATATGCGGTACCTCAAGGGCATACCCACTCAAAAAACGCACGCCGGCTATTTCTCCATAGACCCCAAGGGCAAGTCGATAAACGGCAAGATAAATAAAAACGGCGAAAGTGAAGATACTTCCGCCTATGACCTCATCTTAAAGAACAAGGAGCGCTTGCTCTCATTCAATGAGCCCACCCGCTTTATCTTCTCCCACTCCGCCCTGCGCGAAGGGTGGGATAACCCCAATGTGTTCCAAATTTGCACATTAAAGCAAAGCGATAACACCGTAAGCAAGCGCCAAGAAGTGGGCAGAGGTATGCGCCTTTGCGTAAACCAAAGCGGAGAGAGAATGGACGATACCGTCCGCGGCATAGAAGTGCACGACATAAACGTGCTCACCGTCATCGCCAGCGATAGTTACGAAAGTTTTGTGGACGGCTTGCAAAAGGAGATAAAATCCACCCTCCACGCCCGTCCCGCCTGCATCGGCACGGAATACTTTACGGGCAAAAACGTTTACGACGAGCAGGGCGGCAAGCGCAAACTGAGCGCGCAGGACGCCAATAAAATTCAAATTTGGATGGCAAAGCACGACTATATCGACGACGGCGGCAAGCTGACCCCCGCCTTTGAAGACGCCTTAGAGAGCGGAAGTATCGCGCCTCTTCCCGCCGAGTTGCAGCCATACGCAAGCAGTATTTGCGCGGTCATAAGCTCCGCTTCCGACGGCGATATGGATAAGTATATAAAACAGGCGGGACCTTATATAAAGGATAACTCCGTAAACGACAACTTCTATAAAAAGCAATTCCAAACGCTGTGGAACAGCATAAACAACAAGTACGCCTATAATGTGACCTTCAGCAGCGCCGAGCTCATTCAAAACTCCATATCCGAAATCGACGATAAATTGCAAGTCACCCCGCTCATGTACGAGCGCACCGTGGGCAGTCAGGACGGCGATATGCAATTTTCTTCCGGCAAGACGCGTTCGGAAAAGCTGCGCACCGCCTCATCTTCCGTGCAATACGACTTGGTGGGCAAAGTAGCGGCGGATACCGGCCTTACGCGCAAAACGGCGGCGAGCATTCTGCAAGGCATACGTCCGCAAAAGTTCGCCCTCTTCCGCGCCAATCCGGAGGAATTTATTAAAAAAGTGTGCGAAATCATCAATTCGCAAAAGGCTGCAATCGTGGTGAACGAGATCACCTATAACATCACCGAGCGCGGCGCCTACGACGGCTCTATCTTCAATGTCGCCAAGGGCAGCGTTTCGATGGACGGCGTGGTGGAAGCGAAAAAACACGTCACCCCTTACGTCATCACCGACAGCAATACCGAGGTGAACTTTGCCAAAGCCATGGAAGCCGACGAGGGCAATGTGTGCGTCTATGCCAAACTGCCCAAGGCGTTCTTTATCCCCACGCCCATGGGCAACTATACTCCCGACTGGGCTATCGCCTTTGAAGAAGGCAGCGTAAAGCATATCTACTTCATCGCGGAAACCAAAGGCTCGCTGAACTCCCTGCAACTCAGGGAGGTGGAGAGGGGCAAGATCGCCTGCGCGGAAAAACTTTTTGATAAGATAAGCAGCGGCAACTTGAAATACGGCGTGGTCTCTTCTTTCGAAGAGTTGCTCGCCGTCCTCAAATAGCTCTTAAAAAACCGCGGGCAAATTTGTTTATAAATCACCGCAAGCTGCTCGTTCTTAAACAGCTCTCTTAAAAAGCCCCTCTGCGGGGCTTTTTCTTGTCCTTCCAATGGTTTTCCCCTTGTCTATTTTTCGGGGGTATGGTATAATGTGACGGGTAGCTTATGAAAAAAGTTTTCGATGTGATTATTATCGGCGCGGGAGTGATCGGCTGCAGTGTGGCGAGCCGGCTTTCCGCATATAAGTGCTGCATAGCCGTGCTGGAGCGGACGCACGACCTCTCCTGCGGGGCGAGCAAGGCGAACTCCGGCATCGTGCACGGCGGTTTCGACGCCGCCGAGGGCAGCTTGAAAGCCAAATTCAACGTGCTCGGCTGCGCCATGATGGAAGAAGAAGCCGGGCGCCTCGACTTCCCCTATCGCCGCAACGGCAGCATGGTGCTCGCCTTTGGCAAAGAGGAGGAAGAAACGCTGCAAAAGCTCTATCGCCGCGGCATAAAAAACGGAGCCAAGGGGCTGAGCATAATAAGCGGCGGCGAGGTGCGCGCCCTTGAGCCGAACGTTTCGCCCGCCGTGACCGCCGCGCTCTATTGCACGTCCTCCGGCATCACGAGCCCTTACGAGATGACCGTTGCATACGGCGAAAACGCCGCGCAAAACGGCGCGGAGTTTTACTTCGACAGCGCCGTCACCAAGATAACGCGCGAGGGGAAAAACTTCCTGCTCACCACGCAAAGCGGTGAAAAATACATTGCTAGGGCGGTTGTGAATTGCGCGGGCGTGCATGCGGATGACGTCTGCCGCGCCTATGAAGGGGAGGGGGAGAAGATCTCCTTCACTATCACCCCCAGGCGGGGCGAATATATCCTTTTGGACAAGACTGAGGGCGGCAAGGTGAACGCCACCTTATTCCACACCCCCACGGCTATGGGCAAGGGCATACTCGTAACCCCCACCGTGCACGGCAATCTTCTCCTCGGTCCCACCGCGGACGACATAGGGGATAAAGAGGACGCGGATACCACTTCAAGCGGCGGCGAGCGTGTGCTTGCGGGCGCAAAAAAGAGCGTGCCGAGCATCCTTCCCAAAACGGCTATAACCCGCTTTTCAGGCGTTCGCGCCCACCCTAGCAGTGAAGATTTCATAATAGGCAGGGCGTTCGAGGGGTGGTATAATCTGGCGGGGATAGAATCGCCCGGGCTCACCTGCGCCCCCGCTTTGGGCAAATATATGGCGCAGATGATAGCCGCCGACTATAATTTTGAAGAAGACAAGGACTACATCGCCGAGCGCAAGGGGATACGCGCCTTTGCCGCCATGTCCTACGAAGAAAGGGAGAGGGCGATAGCGGAAAACCCCCTCTACGGCAAGATAGTTTGCCGCTGTGAACAGGTCACCGAGGCGGAGATCGTGCAGAGCATCCGCCGTCCCTTGGGAGCAAGGGATATGGACGGCGTAAAGCGGCGCACCCGCGCGGGTATGGGCAGGTGTCAATCGGGATTTTGCATGCCTAAGGTGGCTGAGATCATAGCGCGCG
Organism: uncultured Clostridia bacterium; assembly: GCA_944381275.1. Lineage (GTDB taxonomy): Bacteria > Bacillota > Clostridia > Christensenellales > UBA3700 > Alloclostridium. Next base: position 24,769 of record CALWKO010000013.1, read on the forward strand.
AGCTGAATATAGATATAAACGAGGTCACCAAATTCGGCGGCGCATCTTACATGACGGAGGGATATATCGATGAGTAAAGAACTTATAAACAAGCTGTCCTCTCCGTCTGAAACGGGCAGGCTGGTCATCGTGGGCGGAGGCCCCGCGGGGCTCGCCGCCGCGGCAAAGGCGCGCGCGGAGGGCGCAAAGGACATAGTGATAATCGAGCGTGACGTGCGCTTGGGCGGCATTTTGAATCAATGCGTCCACAGCGGCTTCGGCTTGCATATGTTCGGTCAGGAACTCACCGGTCCCGAATACGCCTCGCGTTTGGAAAAAGAGGCGGCGGGCATAACCGCCCTCACTTCCGTCACCGTCTTGAACGTCACCCCCTCCCTTGAGGTGGAATGCGTGAGCGAGGAGGGAATTTTCACCGTTAGGGCGGACGCCGTCATACTCGCTTGCGGCTGCCGCGAGCGTCCGCGCGGAGCCATCGGCATCCCCGGCGCGCGCTGTGCGGGAGTGTACACGGCGGGCACGGCGCAAAAATTGATCAACATAAGCGGCATAATGCCGGGGCGCAAATTCTTCATTTTGGGTTCGGGCGACATAGGGCTTATCATGGCTCGCCGCGCCATCTTGCAGGGCGGGGAAGTGCTCGGCGTTGCGGAGATAATGCCGTTTTCTTCCGGTTTGAAGAGGAACATCGCCCAATGTTTGGACGATTACGGCGTGCCGCTCATGCTCTCCCACACCGTCACGGACATACGCGAGAAGGGCGGCAGGCTGTGCGGCGTCACGGTCAGCCGCGTGGACGAAAAACTCTCGCCCGTCCCCGGCACGGAGAGATATTTTGAATGCGATACCCTGCTTTTGAGCGTGGGACTGCTCCCCGAAGTGGAACTGCTGCGAGCCGCGGGCGCGGAGATAGATCCCGTCACGGGCGGAGCGGTGGTGGACGAGCGCATGATGACCACGGCGGAGGGAATCTTCTGCGTGGGGAACATGCTGCATGTGCACGACCTTGCCGACTACGCGTGCAAGGAAGCGGAGGAGTGCGCCCGCTTTGCCGTGCGCTACCTTGAAGGAAACAGGGGCGGCGGCGAAGGCGTGAAGGCGGAATGCCGCGGCGGCGTGCGCTACACCGTGCCCCAGCTGCTGCTCAGGCGGGAAGAGGGCGCGCTCTCCTTAAAGCTGCGCGTGGGCAGAGTGGCAAAGAACGTGTATATCACCGCGAGCGCGGACGGGGAGGAAGTGTATTCGGTATTCCGCCGCGTGGTGGCGCCCGGCGAGATGGAGTATCTCACCGTCCCCGCGGACAAGGCAAGCAAGCTGCGCAAGGCGGAGCGCGTGACAGTGGAAATGAAGGAGAAAAAATGAAGGAACTCACCTGTATTCGCTGCCCCATGGGCTGTGTTATGACGATAGAAAAAGCCGGCGAGGACTTCGTCGTTACGGGCAACACCTGCCCGCGCGGCAAGGAGTACGCCATATCCGAGATGACCAATCCCGTCCGTTCGTTCTCCGTGTCCGTGCGAGTGAGCGGCGGCGAAAGGGGAGCCGTTGCGGTGCGCGTTGACAGGGCGGTGAACAAAAAATACATCCTGCCCATAGCGGAATTTGCGCGGCATACCGTCATATCCGCGCCCGTAACGGAAGGGCAGATAATAGCAAAAAACGTGTGCGGCAGCGGCGCCGATCTCATCGCAATAGCGGCGGTGAACGGGGCGTGACAAGAAGGGGGAAATGAAAAAATACATCTTATCTTTCGACCAAGGCACCACGTCCGCGCGAGCCGTGATATACGGCAAGGGCGGGGAACTTGTAGCCATGTGCTCCAAGCCGATAAGGCAGATATATCCGCAGGGCGGCTGGGTGGAGCACGACCCCGAGGACATATGGAGCGCGCAGACGGAGTGCGCCGTAAACGTGCTGGCAAAGGCGGGCGTAAGCGCGGACGAGATAGCGGCAATCGGCATAGCCAATCAGCGCGAAACTGCGGTCGTTTGGGATAAAGCCACGGGAAAACCCGTATATAACGCCATAGTATGGCAGTGCCGCCGCACCGCGGGCATGTGCGACACGATAAAGGAAGAAGCGCTGGAAGATTACATCTACGACCGCACCGGTCTTAAAGCCGACCCCTACTTTTCTGCCACAAAACTGCGCTGGATCTTGGATAACGTCCCCGGGGTCAGGCGGCGCGCGGAGAGGGGAGAGGTGCTCTTCGGCACGGTGGATTCCTTCTTGCTTTGGCGGCTGACGGGCAGGCATTGCACGGACGTGACCAACGCTTCCCGCACCATGCTCTTCGACATTCACACCAAGCGCTGGAGCGAGGATCTGCTTAAACTGTTTGCCATACCCCGCGCCATACTGCCGCAAGTGCTGCCTTCGGGCGGGGAGTTCGGCACGACCAAGCTGCTCGGCGCGCCCATCCCCGTATGCGGAGCGGCGGGCGACCAACAGGCGGCGCTTTTGGGACTTATGTGCACTAATTACGGGGACAGCAAGTGCACTTACGGTACGGGCTGTTTTATGCTCATGAATACGGGCGGGCGCAATATAATTTCCAAGCGCGGACTGGTGACCACTCTCACCGCCTCTTTCGATATGAATCCCGATTACGCCTTAGAAGGTTCCATGTTCTCCGCCGGCACGGTGATAGGCTGGCTTAAAGAGGGTATGGGAATTATCGACGATCCTTCTGACTGCGCGGATATCGCACGCAAGGTGAAAGACAGCGGCGGCGTGTACTTCGTCCCCGCGTTCAACGGTTTGGGCGCGCCCCATTGGAACAGCCGCGCCCGCGGCACGATCACGGGCGTCACCCACACCACCACGCGCGAACACATCGTCCGCGCGGCGGAGGAGTGCGTGGCATATCAGGTGCTGGACGTCCTCCGCGCCGTGCAGGCGGATACGGGCGTAAAGATAAAAAAATTGCTCGCCGACGGCGGCTTGAGCAAGGACGACTTCATCATGCAATTTCAAGCGGACATCGCCGCCATAACGGTGGAGCGCCCCGCCGTCCGCGAATCCACCTCCTTGGGCGCGGCGTTTCTCGCCGGCATAGCCTGCGGAATGTGGAGCGATTTGGAAGAGTGCCGCAAAATAAAGCAGGTGGACAGGCTCTTTCTCCCCGGCATGGATAAGTCCGCCCGCAGCAAACTCATCCTGGGCTGGGAACACGCGATAAGGGCGTGTATGGCGTAGGGGTGATTTTTTTCAAGTCGCTATCGCTCGTCATAAAATTATGCCGATCTGAAAAAATTACCACCCCAGCCTTTCCTTCGCCAAACGAATATGCTCCATTATGTGCCCTATGTTGCCTTCGCCGGCGTATTTAGACATATCGAAAAAGTTGTGGTCGAGCCGCGACCAGAACAGTTCGTTTTCCTCGCCGTGCACGTCGAGGTCTTCTTTCAGTTTGCCGGTGTAAACTTCCACATAGCAATTATCCAGGGGGTAGACGAAAGTCATGATGTGCGTGAGCTTTACGTCCTCGAATGTGACGGCGGTTTCCTCTTCCAGCTCGCGGTAGGCGGCGGTGAGTCCGTCCTCGCCCAGCTCTATCTTGCCGCCGGGGAAATTGATAAGCCCCTTGTAGGGGTCTTTTTTGCGCGTGCACATAAGCACGCGGTCGCCTTTTTTGTTGAACAATGCGATTAAATTCAATCCTCTCATACCTATACCTCACACATCTATTATATCACCATATTGTCGAAATGTAGTAAAATTATCGAATGTAATCGCAAGGGCGAAAATTACGCCCCGCGGCATTGCCGCCGGGGCGCAACTTTTAAGTAGATGGGTAAATATAACAAATACTCACATCGGAGTAAGTGCAATTCGCATTTGCCTTTAATCCTTTAACGAATACTCTCATCGGAGTATGCGCGCTTCGCATTTGCTTTTAACTCCTTAACGAATACTCTCATCGGAATATGTTTGCTTCGCCTTTTCCTTTAATCCTTTAACGAATACTCTCATCGGAATATGTTTGCTTCGCCTTTTCCTTTAATCCTTTAACGAATACTCTCGTCGGAGTATGCGCGCTTCGCATTTGCTTTTAACTCCTTAACGAATACTCTCATCGGAATATGTTTGCTTCGCCTTTTCCTTTAATCCTTTAACGAATACTCTCATCGGAATATGTTTGCTTCGCCTTTTCCTTTAATCCTTTAACGAATACTCTCGTCGGAGTATGCGCGCTTCGCATTTGCTTTCCGCTCCTGCGAAGCGCATAGGGGATGCAACGTCCCACGTTGCCGTCCCACGTTGCCGAAGCGTAACCAGGGGTTAAGCGCCCCGCGCTTAGCCCATGATGTAGGAGAAGGACGCGGCGGTGTTGGAGCAGGTTATCATGGTGAAGAGCAGGGTATTGATCAAAGCTCCCAGCCAGATATTGCCCGTTTTTGCGGTCATTCTTCTTGCGATCACGGTGGCTATTGCGAGTATGGGCACCATGGGGAAGAGCACGATGTAGCCGAGCGCCATATCGTCCTGCCACATATAGCCGGTGGTGGTGAAGCAGCCGTACTGGATGGCGATGACGAGCAGCACGCCGAATATGTTAAAGAATACATTGATGAGCGTAGAAGCCCATTCGGGGATATTGGAAGCGCGGTAGGTTTCGCCGAACAGCGCGCTTATTATGAAGAATATTCCGAAGAACACGGCGTATCTCACTATGGTGGGGAAGAGCACGCCGAAGTCGAACACCTTCACCGCGAGCGTCCAGATGCGGAAGTCCACTTTCCATATCGCCCAATTGGTGTAGAGCACCGCCAGCAGTATGCCCAGGATGAAGAGGGCGAGCAACAGCGTCTTCAATAGTCCGGAAAGCCCGGTGGCGATCCTGCCCGCGGCGAACGGATTTTCCTGATAGTTCTTATAATTTGCGCCGTAACGCACGCGATTTATCACGGTGTTTGCCAGCCAGAAGAAGAGTATCACCGCGAGCGAGAAGAGCGCGGTAGCCACAGCCCACGTAGCCACCCAATTGGTGGTATCCTGCGGGTAGAGCTGGGTATTGGGGAACACCTTGTCGCCGTATTCCGTGCAAATGGAGTGGATGGAAAAGCCGCTGAATATGGTTATGCCGATTGCGGCGAGCCAATAGGAGAGGTTCTTTTGCACGCCTTTAAGCGGCTTGGGCTGAACGGGCAGATTGCCGCCGTCCCACTGCATAACCGTCTCCGTAACGGTGGTTTCCTCGCCGTTTTCGTCCGGGACCACGCGGGTGGTTTCCACGGGCACGAGCTTTGCAACGCGCAGGCTCTTGAATATGGGCGTGGTGAGCAGCAGGCTCGCCAAGGGGAAGATGAGCGCGAAGAAAGCGATGAGTCCGATGAGCGAGAACGCCTCTTTCACCCACCAAACCTGATTGCCTTCGGAGATGTACTCATATCCGTTGGGGGTGCCGAACGCGTTATAGAAGAAGTTGACGACCGCCTCCGCGCCGTCCACGGAGCAGTGGTTTTGCGGGTGCACGCCGGGGATCTCATAAATTACCCTGAACGCGCCCTCCGTTTCCGTGCCGGGGGTGGTTTCCGCCGCCTGGCCGTTCACATATATCGCGCCCGATACCACGTCCCCTTCAAGGGAAGTGTTGCCGATGAACGTTTTTGCCGCCTGAGTGGTGAGGTATTCGCGAGAGATGGTGCCGTCTTCGCCCTCGTTCGTGGTGAAGAAGAACTCGTCGTCCTTGGCTTTAAGCATGCCTACGTCCACATCTTCACCGGCGCTTATAAAAGTGCTCCACGCCTGAATAAGACCGGCGGATACGATCCCCACGCCGGCGTCCTGCATGAGCGTCATGGCAGTTGTATATCCGCCCATGGAGTGACCGGATATACCTATTTTATCCTTATCCACATAGTCCAAGTTGTAAAGGTATTTGGCGGAATCGTAAAGGCCGCTCGTTGCCATCATGGCGGACTGATCGCCGGAATTTTCGTAGTTGCCGTGACCTTCCCTGTCCACGGTCAAAACCACAAAGCCGCGGCGCGCCAGCTCGATGGCGTTTTGCAGCTGCATTTCACGATTGTTCAAATATCCGTGCGTGAGCACAACCGCGGGCAGGGGATTTTCCGCGCTTGCGTCCTTGGGCTTGAACAAGATGCCGGAAACAACAATGCCGTTTACTTCCTGCTCCTCGCCCGCAACGGTGATAACGCCTTCGTTTTCCGCATTCCTCAAATCGGTAACTTCCACCTGCCAGCCGTTAGACTGCAGTGCGGAAGCGATAAAACTTGAAAGGAATATCACCAAAATGCAGACCGCAAGGAAGATGAGCGCGACTTTGTTGTTTTTGCAATAAGTATTGATGTCGTTTTTGAAATTGCTCATAATTTCCTCCTTCTTTGCCGCTTTTACCCCAAAAAAGCGGCTGTTTCTATACTTATCATACAAAACCTTTACATTTGTGACAATTGACAAAAACCGCAATATATTGTATAATTTCGGTGGATTTTTCCGACTTAATTCAAAAGGAAAAAGTAAGCTATGGAAAAGAACGAACTCGATTTAATCATACCTCTTGAAAAACTTAAAGTACTGCTCGATACGCTTTCTAAGGCGACGGGCATAAATTTGTGTGTGCTCGACAATATGGGAAAAACGCTCATTCCGCCCTGCAACGACACGCCTTTTTGCCGCTGTGCGCGCAACACCGAGGGGCTGAGTGATAGGTGCGTGGGCGTGGCGAGCCATGCCGCTTTTGAATCGGGCAGGCAGAGGAAATGCGTTTACTACAAGTGTTTTTTCGGGCTGACGTGTTTTGCCGTGCCGCTTTTTTACAAGGGTAAGTTTATGGGCGCCACGCTGGGCGGGAGTGCGAGCACGGATATAGAAGATAAGGACGTGGACATAAAACTTGCGCCGCGCGATTTGGATGAGTTCCCGCAATTAAAGGAGCTTTTTTCCTCCATCCCCTTCACCGAGGGCAGGCAATTGAAGGAAACGGCGAGCCTTTGCAATCAATTGAGCGCGTTTATCGGCAACTTCCACACGCTTGCGGAATTGCAGGCGGGCGACGCCAAGCGCAGCAAGGGGCTAAACAGGCTGCAAGACGTGATCAAATATATCGAGGCGAACTACAATAAAAAGATAAGCGTGAGCACGCTGGCTTTTATGTGCTACGTCACGCCCGACTATTTTTCGCGTATGTTTTCCTCCGTCACGGGCAAGACGGTGCCGCAATATATAACGGAAGTGCGCGTGAAGAAGGCGAAGGAAATGCTCTCCGACCCCGCCATAAAGATACGCGCCGTGGCAAACGCGGTGGGGTACGACGATCCCGCATACTTTATGCGAGTGTTTAAAAAACTCACCGGCGTCACGCCCACGGAATATCAGCTCTCCAAAAATGCCTCTAAGTTATAAAAAATTTTTTGCGCAGGTGTTGCCAATAATTTAGGCAGGATATATAATAAAGGGGAAGGCAGGTAGAATTATGGAAAAGCTGGAAAAAAAGATAAAGACCTTTGCGATAGTGGGCATATCGCTGCTCATAGCCTTTGTCGCGGGCATACCCATGACCGTATTCGGCGCGACGAAGGGGATAACCGCCTTGCTCGTTATAGGCATAATATTCATAGTGGCGGGTTTTTACGTTTCGCCCATTATGCTGGTACAGGTGGCGGAAAAGCGCAAGCTGAAGAGGGTGATAACGGCGGTGGAAAACCAAAACCTCTATTCTGTCGATGACATCTCCGCGGGCACGGGCATCAGCCCCAAGGCGGTGCGCGGCTACTTGAACGAGAGCATGCAAAAGGGCTATATCGCCGGCTTTAAGATGGAAGGGGACGAGCTGGTGCTCATCACTTCAAAAAAGCAGACGCTCAATCAGTCCACGCAAAAGTGCCCCTTCTGCGGCGCGCAGGTGATAATCAACCCCATCACGGGCAGCGGAGTGTGCAACTACTGCGGGGGGATTGTGAAGGAGAAGTGATTTTTGGTGGAGCGCGGGGCGCTCCACCCTATAACTTCCTTGAAGCGATATATGGGAGATGAACATAGTATTCCTTTACAAAAGTCATTAGAGAATATGATTTGGTTTCTAAATTTTATGGGGCATAATATGTTAAATGACAACATGCAATAATGTAACATTGTAACTGTTTTAACATATTGACTTAAAGCAGTTTGCGTGGTATAATAACAATGATTTCAGGGGAATATAGTTGTTATAATACATAATAATAGTTCCATAGAGTGCATTAGAGCATATTTTCAAACCTGAAAAATACAAGAGGATTTTATGTTTATTCTATCATGGCAATTTTTATAAGTTACGGACATGCAGAAAAAATAGACCCTTTTATAACAGAACTTACGAGTTTCTTGACACTTGAAGTTGATGAAACCGTTTGGACGGATAAAAAACTGCGCTTTGGAGATCAATGGGCAACAGAAATCGATAATCATATATTTGTTAGCGATATTTTTTTGTTCATCCAAACAAAGGAAGCTGTTCGCGAAGGAAGTTATTGCTATGGTGAAATTGAATTTGCGGAACGTTATGGCAAAAGAATAATTATACTAAAAGTCGATGACACGATGGATTCAGCGCTCTTCATCAATTGTCAGAAAATGGTATTACCTGATTTACTAGACGAATCTTACAATATCAATAATTCGGCATGGGAAAAATATAAGCCTCTTATAAAAACCCTAAAAGGCTATATCAATGAAGAAAAAGAGAAGGCAGAAACAGATTTTTCTAAAATTGTACCATGCATCAATTTTGATAAATCATTACACCCTCATGTAGTAGATATCAATTTAAAGTATATGTCCTTGGTGAAAGACATAAATAATTCAACTAAAAATATATTATGTTTCACTGGAATGCCCGGTAGCGGAAAAAGTTATATTATATCGGAGATTTATCGAAAAATCAATCAAGAAGAAAAAGCAATCCACTTTTTTCAACACAATAATGCAAATAGCTGTAATATTTCTTCCTTGCTCTATACAATAGCTGCGTGTTTAGCAAAATTTGATAATGATTATCGCGAATTTTTAAAGGCAAAAAGGAAGAACTTATTTTACGATGTGTTGACCATTAATCAATTGTTTGATCTTTTATTCAAAACGAGACCTGCAGTATCTATGGAGTGCAATATTTTCGTTTTAATTGATGGCATCGATGAATTAAGCGAAACTGCCTTAAATGAACTCATTATCGTGCTCTCTAATTTTTCCAAGCTTGATTCCCCTAAATTTAAGTTTATAATGACTACCAGACATATTCCATCATTTATTAGTCATATACAAGCCTTGGGGTGTATCCTTGAATCTGATATTGAGAAAAGCAATTATGCAGAAATGAGAAACTATATAATGTCTAAATATCCGACATTGCGATTAAGTTCAGATGATTTGGAATATATCGTCAATGTCTCGCATGGAGATTATATTTATTTAAAGTTTATTTGTGAAGAAATTGCGGACAATCCTCAAAACCGCGTTCGTGAAATTTCATTTCCACATGGTATGCATGGTGTTGTCTGTATGTATTTAGATAGAACTTTTGATAAAGGCAAAATTAAATTCTCTGACAATATCAAAAACTTTATTTCTATCCTTTGTGCATCTGTTGAACCGCTCAATATAACACAGATAGGGAATATACTACATATATCGGAGAGTGAAGTATGCGACATGATTAGTATTTTAAACCAGTTTTTAACGATCGATTCATCAATAGTTAAAATCGGGCATAAAAGTTTATATGATGCATTTACTGCAATGTCTCCGAATGAAAAATATTATGTGTCTATTCAAACCGGTAAAAAAATGATAGCGGATTGGTGTAAAGAAAGTTTTATCAAAAAAAATATAGATAATTTCGTATACAAGTATGGAATGCAATATGTTTATGAGAATCTTGATTTCGATGCCATGTTGGATATGTTCTACATTGACGATGGAAGGGTCTCAGATGCTGTATCAAAATTTGTCATATCTCAAATTATTAATAAGAGAGAAAATGTTTTCGGGAAGATTCTGAATGCTATTATAAACAGCTGTAAGCAATATCCTCGCTCGTTGTTTAAAATTTTGAAGATGGCAATTGAATTAAAGGCGCTTCCAAATTATTTGTTACATTTGCCTGATCAAGGGGCAAATAAGCAAATTGCTATGCTGAATGACTATATAACCTTTTTTATCCAAAGATGTGCTTCCGCAAACTCTTTAGATCTAATAAGCTTAGGAAATGAGCTTTTAAAATACAGCTTCGATGCGAAATCAAGAGCGGATGTATTAAGATATGTTGCTGACGCTTATAGGCATTTAGGCAATCATGCCAAGGCTATTTATCTATACAATGAAGCAATCAACTTGTGTTCATTTGATAAAAATTCAAGCACTTATTTGGATAACTATTGCGCCTTGCTTGATCTGGACTCTGTATCCGGAAACATTAAAGAAGTTATCGCAAAAATAGATGAAATAAGAAAAAGTCTCAGTGTTGATGATGTTTCATTGAATAATTATAAAATATTAAAATTAGAAGGTGAAATATATAAATATATTGATAAAAAGAAAGCTTTAGATATATTCGAAAAATCAAAAGAAATAGCTGCTCGTCTTTCAGCGGTTATACAACTTTTTGACGCTAACAACAATGTTGCCGAAGTAACAGATAATATTCAAAGGGCGCTTTCTTTGTTAAATGCCAATATAAAATTACATGAGCAATATGGCTATAATGCTTTGTATTATGGTAAAACATGCACCATACTTTCTGATGTCTATTTGAAAATGCAAGATTTTTTAAAAGCAAAAGAATGGGCATTAAAGGCTATGGATACGATGAGCCAAATCAATTATCGCTCAGGTTTGGCAAACGCACAAGTTAAATATGCGTCGGCATGCTTTGCCTTAAATGAAGTAGATGACGCAAAAATGTTTCTCTTAAAAGCAATAAGATTTTATGAAAGAGAGCAAATTTATCCGGCGTTATATATGCAAGCACTTAATAAACTTTATGATATTTGTGACCAAAGCAGGGACATTGAAAATTTTACAATATTATTCGCGGTAGATAATATAAAATACAAAGAAAATTTTCCGACTGAATATCAAATTCTTTCAAAAAATGCTGAAGCGTTGGGTTATTACAAATTAAAACAACAGGTATCGGAGTTCTTACAAGATACCCCAAAAGCGTTTAATGGATACTACAATAACAATTATAAATTCCACAACAAGTTAAACAGGAAAGATTATATTGTTCGCGTAAAAAACGAATTAGCCAGTCAGATGGATTTTCGTGCATTTGAAGAAACTTCCCTTTTGTCAATGATTAAGCTGGATTTTGCACCAAAGCCCTATATGAAGTTCATCATTGAAAATAAAGGAGTCTCACTTTTGAATTTTATAGAGGGGGTAACGTTAAATGAACGATATCCTTCCGTAAATGATGTTCCAAGCTATATAATAAAAAAGATTGCTCAAACAATGGCAAAACTTCACTCTTATGATATAACGGATATTAATGAAATAAACACATTGAAAAACATATCCGTCATTGAGTCATATGTACAATATTACTCTGACTTTATAATAAATAAGTATAACGAGTACTTACCGAGATTTAGGGGAGTTTTTTCAATATTAAAATTTCCAAAGGATGTTGAATCTTTAGTAAAGATTGATTTAGATATGCTGGAATATGAACAGATTTCTTTATGTCACGGAGATGTTCATCAAAAAAACATCATTATTAATTCGAATGACGATATTAATTTGATTGACTGGGAATTCGCCATGCTTGCCCCAAAAAGTGCAGATATAGCGATTCATTTGCATAGAATGAAATATTCTGATACGATGGCGCAAGCATTTCTAGATTATTATATAGAAAACGATCCGATGTTCTTATACTACACGGGCAATGTCAAAGAGATAATAAAATTAGAAGAGATAAAAACAGTAATTGTCGATGTGGTGAGGTATTTAAATATTTTGACAAACAGAAGAGTATCGGAAGTGGAAAAAGGTAATTTGATAAACAACTATATCAGCAAGCTACAAAAAGCTTACAAAATATGGCAAATTAATTCAGATATAAAAGAAACTACAGTTAGAGTTGCAGCGTTATTTAATAACGTTGCCAACACCAGGAGAATAATATGAGAATTGACTTACATCTACACACAAGCTATTCAGACGGAGTAATTTCCATTGAAGAACTCGTGAGAACTTTATTGGAAAACGATATCAATATCTTTGCTAAGACCGATCATGATACTGTCAAAGGAAATGATCAGTGTACCGTTTTAGCTAAAGAATATAATTTAAATTTTATTCCTGGAACAGAGTTGTCTACTTATGCGACAAGTGGAGTGCACGGATTAGATGAAACCTACAATATACATATAGTAGGGCTAGGTGTTGATTCGGATAAAATTGCAGAATATTGCAATTCAATTTCCTTCAATAAACAACAGTCGTTAAGGAATATCGTTTATGCGATAAAGAAGAAAGGGTATGAAATAAATGTTGAAGATTTGAACGAATCTGGAAGAATTGTTGACCGTGGGGCAATAGCAAAATTGCTTGTGGAAAAGGGCTACTTTGCAAGCAAGAAAGAAGCTTTCGACAACCTTTTAAACACTACAGAATTGATAAAACTATCTGTTTTTGCAAATGGGATCAAAACTACTATATCGGCAATACATCAAGCTGACGGTATTGCAATTTGGGCGCATCCTTTTGAAGTTACACGCGGGAGGAAAATATCTTTGTCTACAGCACAAATAGAGCAAATTTTACCTGAGATGCTTTCTTCAGGGATAGATGGTTTAGAGTCATATTACCAGTCTTTTAGTGAGCAACAAAAAAATTATTTACATGCTTTAGCAAGCAAATACAATCTACTTGAGTCATATGGTAGCGATTATCATGGTCGCAGTCAAGACGAGTTGGAGTTGCTAAAAAAATCAATAGATGCAGAAAAGCTCTCTTCTTTATTAAGCAAACTCAATATTAAAATATGATGGGATAACATCTATGTTTACAGGACTCCCGCTACTTCAATTTTTCAAAGAATTTGAGTAACGGGTAGTTTTTACAATTAACAAGTCTTTGACAGACAAAATAGCCCTCAATAAATACCTCGCAAATTTTTATGCCAATGGTGTAACAAATGATTGACAAACCTACACTTGAAAAAATTATTTACAAAATTGTGTAGGTTTACAATACATTTGTTACACAAAGCCAAAGAAGAAAGAAGAGGAAGGATAAAGAGATAAATATTGGG
>CALWKO010000014.1 GCA_944381275.1 uncultured Clostridia bacterium
CCCGAGTGGCCAAAGGGAGCAGACTGTAAATCTGCCAGCTCAGCTTTCGGTGGTTCGAATCCACCCCTGCCCACCAAGGCAACGCAAATGCGCTGCCTTTTTTCTTGCCATATAAGTATTATTCTGATAAAATGAATGTAGTAAAACAATAAGAGGGAAGAGATTATGGAAAGACCGAATATACCGTTGAATTGCTTCTTTAAGGGCAGTTATAACCCCGCTTATTATCACGACATCAGGCAGGCAAAGGATAAGTGCTGGCAGTATAACAATCTGCATCCCAACGACGATGAGGGGCATGAAAAGATATTGCGACAGCTCTTCGGCAAGGCGGGAAAGGAAGTGACCGTTGTGGCGCCTTTTTGGTGCGATTACGGTTATCATATAGAGGTTGGCGATTATTTTTACGCCAATCACAACGTCATTATGCAGGACGGCGGAGGGATCAAGTTCGGCGATTATGTTTTCATCGCGCCCAATGTGTTGCTTACAACCGCGGAACATGCGCTGGACCCGCAGATGAGGAAGGATGGCGTAGAGATTGCCAAGCCCATAACGATAGGCAACAACGTGTGGATAGGAGCGGGTGCGATAATTTTGGCGGGCACGACGATAGGCGACAACACCGTTATAGGTGCCGGGAGCGTGGTCAAGGGGGATATCCCCTCCGGCGTGGTAGCTGCGGGGGTTCCCTGCCGCGTGATACGCGAAATTACCGATGATGATAAATACACTTATCCCACATATAACGAGAAGTATTAAAACAAGATTTTTGAGCATAATTGAAAGGTGATATATTGCGCTATGTACGGATATGATTTGAATGATGTGATAGACGATTGCGCCTTTATAGAGGTGTATCGCGGCGGCGTTAAAGAGCTGCTTTCGCCGGAAAAAGCGGACGAAGTAAAGGCGTGCTTTGCCGCAATGAATGAGGGCGGATACGAAATGCCCGGCTACGGGGTGAGCATCGATTCGCTCACGCGGGAAGAGATGAAAAACGGCGTATGGGTGCGTCTTGTGTATTCCGAAAGGCGCTATCGCGGCGAAATTCCCTTTGAATCGCTTCTTGTAAAAGTGGACAAGGATTATTGCGGATATAACTTGATTCGCGAATATGAGGGCAAATATCAAGGCAGGGTGTTTTATTACAATTTGAAAGAGGGAAATACCATGCAATCTCTTTATAATCTTTTATGTGAATAAAATTACCTTTTACATTATAATTTAATATTTTTCGACAATAATTACCGTGATTCGACATCACGGTTTTTTTATAATGATTTCACGAGGAAAGATATGCAGGTAAAGATATACAACAAAGGTATATATACCATTGCCGGGCTGAGCGGCGAGCTGGATGAATACGCCGCCAAAGAGCTCAGGCGGGAGCTGGACGAAGGACTGACCTTACCGAGCGTGAAGAAGAATATCTTGTTCGATATGGGAGGCGTTTCCTTTATGGACAGCACGGGTATAGGCGTGTTGCTGGGCAGGTATAAGTTGCTCAAAGGGCTAGGCAAGAATATGTTCATCTGCAACGTGAATGCACAGATGGACAGGATCTTGCGCACAACGGGAATATATACCATAATGCAAAAGGTGAGCGTATGAACAAGATAAACAAATTTGAAATGCGGTTGAGCGCGTTGAGTGAAAACGAGAACTTTGCCCGCTCGTGCGCGGCGGCTTTTTGCCTGCCGCTCAACCCCACGCTTGACGAGATCAACGACGTTAAAACGGCTGTTTCCGAAGCCGTTACCAATTGCATAGTGCATGCATATAACGGCGCTGCCGATAAATACATAGATATGAGCGTTACCGCCGAAGAGGGCGGAAAATTGACCGTAACAATTACCGACAGCGGTTGCGGAATCGAGGATGTGGAGAAGGCTTTACAGCCGTTTTATACCACAAAATCAGACGAAGAGCGCAGCGGTATGGGCTTTACAATAATGAGCACCTTTATGGACGAATTGCTCGTTACGTCGGAAAAAGGCAGAGGAACGCAGGTGTCTATGACAAAATTTATCAGAGGTGCCCGAAATGTTGACTCACGAACAGACTCTGCAGCTGATTGACCGCGCCAAATCAGGCGACGAGGAGGCAAAATCCACACTGATAACGGAAAATATGCCGCTTATTAAGAGCATAGTCAAGCGCTACGGCAACGTACATGTGGAATATGAGGACTTGATGCAGCTGGGCGCCATGGGGCTGGTAAAGGCGGTAAACTACTTCGACGCAGCCTACAACGTGAAATTTTCCACCTACGCAGTGCCGATGATCGCGGGCGAGATAAAGCGGTTCATCCGCGATGACGGGGCGGTGAAAGTGAGCAGGGCGCTTAAAACGCTCTCCATGAAATTGCACGCGTATATCGATGATTATGTGCAGGCGAACGGTGAAAATCCCTCTCTCGATAAATTGGCGCAGATCTTCGGCACCGATAAGCAGGAGATAGTCTTTGCCTTGGACAGTAATAAATATCCGCTGTCTATCTACGAAAAATTCGACGAGGAAAGTTCCGGGAGTATAATCGATCGGCTTCCCGCAAAGGGGAACGGCGACGAGCTTATAGACAATATCCTTCTTAAAGAATTGCTCGACGAGCTGCCGGAGCGAGAAAAAACCATAATAAAACTGCGCTATTATAAGGATATGACGCAAAGCGAGATTGCCAAGATTATGGGCGTTTCGCAAGTGCAAATTTCAAGGATAGAATCGAAAGTTATCTCGAAAATGCGCAAACAGCTTGCATAAGGTGATTATTGCCGCCGATTTTGCATAAGCGCATGCTAATCGAGGCTAGAATTGCGCGGTTTGCAAAATTTCCGTTATAAGCGTAAATCGAGCGGGTAAGTGCGGGAAATACGCTCTCCGCCTTCGGATGTGTAAAATACTTTCACGACATAACGCGGGGCGAATACGGCGTTTTTGACAGGCGATTCGGTAAATGAATATTTGTCCTTGCCGCCATAGAACGCCGCAACAACGCCGTCGCCGCTGAAATAGTCTCGGCGGATTATCTCGTAACCCAGGCGAGGATCCGCTTGAAGCTCTATCATAAGATTTTCTCCGCTCCTTTTAACGGCTATCTGCGGCTTGTGAAGGTCAGTGTATGACCTGTTCCTCTCCTTGGGAATATGCCTTAGGCTGAACAATTCGCTCGTGACGGCATACTTTGGCGCGGCTGCGTCCGCCAAAATCACCTTTCCTTCGGCATAGGCGCATGAGTCGATGTTCAGCTGCTTGACATTGCCGGGAACGACAAACGCATTTTTTGCGCTTACTGATCGTGAAAAATACTGTCTTGCCATCAATGTGGGGCTTCCTCCGCCGGTTATTGCGGCGGGGAGCATATCTTCCGCTTTGCCTGACATATTTCCCTGCCAAAATACAGCCGTTTCTGAAGTGGTATATGAAACATTGTATACGTCCGTATTATAATTCGGGTCGCTTGCCGATACGGTCCCCGTCTTCGAGGCTATGGGGAATTTGAGAGGGGCGAGTTTTTTTGCACTTCCGCTCTTTGCGGTATCCTGCAAAATATCGGTAATGAGGTAAGATGTGTCGGCGCCGAATACTCGCTTAGGCAGCGCGGCGCGTTTATATATCGTTTTGCCGCTCGTATTGACTATCTCGCTGACGAATGCGTGAGGGGTGAACATACCTCCGCGGGTAAAGACGGAGTATGCCGCGGCAAGATTGGTTATATTCGTGCCGTAGGTCATGCCGCCCAAAGCTGTAGAAAAATTGTAATCGCTTTCTTCAAGCTCGATGTTCAGCTTGGGCAGGTAAGAGCAGGCTTGCTCCACGCCCACCATATTCATCACTTCCACCGCGGGGACGTTGAGCGAGTTCATCAAGCATTCGCGCACGCTCACCTTGCCGTAATACTCATCCTTATAATTATCGGGAGAATAGCCGGAAAAATTCTTTTTGCAATCGTCGATGATTGTAGCGGGGAACGCGGCGCCGCATTCAAACGCAGGGGCGTAACATACGAGAGGTTTTAACGCGGATCCGGGCTGGCGCTTGGTTGAAGGGGAGTAATCGCAATTGGAGTAAAAAGCCTTTACACCGCTTGTGGAATTATCCAAAACTACGGCGGCACAATCGGGCGTATCTCCGCCCGCGTCGTTTAACGTCAGGGCAGGGTTGGTCATCACCTTTTGAAGCAGGTTTTGAGCGCTTACATCCAGGTAAGTTTTAACTGTAAATCCGCCCGAAAGCAATTGCTCCGGAGTTATGTTCATTATTTCACAGCATTCCTTAATGGAATATTCTAGAAAATAAAATGCCGAATTATTCTTAAATACTTGATTTTTTATAATTATATCGGTATTTTTCGCCTTATCACGTTCATATTCTGAAATAACACCTTCTTTGCACATGACGTTTAAAACGAGGTCGGTTCGCTCCATAGAATTATAATAATTGTTTATCGGGTTATACTTTGTCGGGCTCTTAACTATCCCCGTCAGCATGGCGCACTCCGCCGTATTCAGCTCGCTCAGTTCTTTGCCGAAGAATCTGTATGCGGCATTTTTAACGCCGTACTCACCGCTTCCGAAGTAGAGCATATTCAGGTACATGGTGAGTATTTCGTCCTTTGAGTATTGCTTCTCCAATTTCAGCGCAAGGCGCGCTTCCGTGAGCTTGCGCTTAAAATTCTTTTCCGCAGTTAAATGAGTGTTTTTGATAAGCTGCTGCGTTATGGTAGATGCGCCTTCCTTAATACCGCCGGCGGCGATGTTGTTCACAGCGGCTTTGGCAACTCGCAGGTAATCTACGCCATGGTGGATGTAAAATCTCTTATCTTCCAGAGCTACAAATGCTTTTTTCAGAATATCGGGTATTTCTTCGCTTGTTGCGAATTTATCGTATTTTTCGGGTAAATCGACATATTGACCGCTATTATCCGTTATTTTCAAGTTCGCCGAAGTAAAGTTGAGCTTGCCCTCGTCTATTTCTTCATCTCCCGTGTGCAGGATTATCATTCCCGCGCAAAGTGCGATTATTGCGATCAGCACGGGGATGATGATTACAGCTAACATAACTTTTTTCCATGCGGATTTTCTTCCTTTTTCTTTCCTCTTCTTTTCCATACGCTTTTTTATATATAAATAACGCTTATTTGGTTGAAAAATATCTTGTTTACGGCTATAATTGTTATATGCAAAAGTATAAGATTATTACATACGGATGTCAGATGAATTTGCATGAATCGGAAAAAGCCGCGGGAATTTTAAGAACTCTCGGCTATGAAGAGTGCGAAAGTGAAGAGGATGCCGACCTCATTTTGTTCAATACCTGCTGCATAAGAGATAATGCCGAGCGCCGCGCCAAGGGCAATATAGGCGCCGCCAAAGTTTTCAAGCGCGCCAATCCGAACCTTATCATTGCGGTAATGGGATGCATGACCCAGCAGGATTCCGCAGGGGAGACCATGGCTAAAAAATTCCCCCATGTGGATATAATTCTCGGCACGAATAATTTGGATAAATTGGCGGAATGCGTAGAAAAAGTTCGCTCCGCACGCAAGCGCAGTGTGCTTATCGACCCGTGCGCGACTCCGGAAATACATGAAGATACCCCTGTTTTCAGGACGAGCGGCACCAATGCATGGCTCAATATCATGTACGGCTGCAACAATTTCTGCACCTACTGCATCGTGCCTTACGTCAGGGGCAGGGAGCGCAGCCGCACTCTCGTAAATGTGATGGATGAATTCAAACGCCTTATAGATGAAGGTTATAAAGAAGTGACTTTGCTCGGGCAAAACGTCAATTCTTACGGCAAGGATTTGGGCATGAAGAACGGGTTTGCACGCCTTTTAGAGGAGATCGCCAAGATTAACGGCGATTTCCGCGTGCGGTTTATGACCTCTCATCCCAAGGATTTCAACGAGGAGATTGCCGATGTGATAGCCTCCTCTAAGAATATCTGCAACAATATTCATCTTCCCGTGCAGTCGGGCTCGGATAAGATATTGCAGCTGATGAACAGGCACTACACGCGCGATTATTATCTTTCGCTTATAGAGATGATCCGTAGCAAGATGCCCGATTGCGGCATAACGAGCGATATAATGGTGGGCTTCCCCTACGAAGATGACAAGGATTTTGAATATACTTTGGATTTGGTGAACAAAGTGCGCTATTCGGGCGCGTTCACCTTTGTGTATTCCCCCAGGAAGGGCACTCCGGCGGCGAGTATGCCGCAAATACCCGCAGAGGTATCTAAGCGCAGAATAGTGGAACTTGTCGACACTCAAAACAGAATCGTCAAGGAGATTTCCAAGCAATTCGAGGGCAAAGTGCTAAGAGTATTGTGTGAAGATCTTGCGCCCAAAGGGGCGGGTAAAGTGTGCGGAAGGAGCGAGTGCGGCAGGATGGTCACATTCGGCGGCGACGTACACAGCATAGGCAATTTTTATGACGTGAAGATTGTAAAAAGTCAATCGGCGTCCTTATTTGGTGAGGTGGTGAAATGAAAAACGAGATGTCACAGATGATGAAATCATACCTGCAACTCAAGGAAAAATATAAAGATTGCATTGTTTTTTACAGGCTGGGCGACTTTTACGAGATGTTTTTCGACGACGCCATACTCGTGTCGCGCCTGCTGGATCTCACTTTGACGGGCAGGAGCTGCGGCTTGGAAGAGCGCGCCCCCATGTGCGGCGTTCCCTACCATGCAGTCGATTCCTATTTGTCGAAGCTGATAGCTTTAGGTTATAAAGTTGCCGTATGCGAACAGCTCAACACCCCGGAAGAAGCGGGCAGAAACTTGGTGGACAGGGATGTGGTGCGCGTCATCACCCCCGGCACGGTGATAGAAGACACTCTGCTCGATGAAAAGAAAAACAACTATCTGGCGTGCATCTATTCGGGAAAAACCGATTGCGCCATAGCGTGGATAGATATATCTACCGGCGAGTTCTGCACTTGTCAAGAGAAGGGGTCGTCCATCGAAGGGGTGGAGGATGTGCTTACAATGCTTTCACCCGCGGAGATTATCTGCAACGAGCAGGCGAGGAAGGAGAGTGAAAAATTTTCCGACATACGATTGGGAAAACTGCCTAAATTCAACGCCTATTCGGAAGATGAATTTAAGTTTTCCAAGGCGGAAAGTTTACTCAATAAGCATTTCACCACCACTACGCTTGACGGTTTCGGATTGAAGGGGAAGGAAACTTCCGTATGTGCGTGCGGCGCGCTGATGAGTTATGTCTACGAAACGCAAAAGCGCTGCCTGTCCCATGTGAACACCATACGATATGTGAATAATAACTCCTATATGTTTATGGACGCACATACACGGGCGAATTTGGAGATTTTGCAGTGCGCGCGCGACAATAAGCGCAAGGCCTCCTTGCTCTGGGTGCTCGACAAGACAAGGACGAGTATGGGCGGCAGATTATTGTATAAGATTTTGGAACAGCCCCTGCGCGACAGGGCGAAAATTCAAAAGCGCCTCGACGCGGTGGAAGAGCTCATCGGCAAGGTGAAGGAGTCTGCCGCTATCGATGAAATCCTGAAAGACGTAAAGGACATCGAACGCTTAACTTCCAAACTTTCTTACGAAACGATGATATCGCCCAAGGATTTGCTCTCGTTAAAGCAATCCTTGCAGGCGATGCCGGGGATAAAGGCGAATCTCGCGCTATATGATTCCGAACTCTTGCGCACGCTCAACTCAAATATTTTCTCGCTGGAGGATATCGCCAATCTTTTGGAGTTGTCGATAGACGAAAAATGCCCCGCCACCACTAAGGAGGGCGGCTACATCAAGGCGGGATTTTCAAGCGAGTTGGACGAATATCGCAATGCGCGCACGGAAAGTTCAGCGTGGCTTGCCGATATAGAGGCTAAGGAGCGTGAATCCACCGGCATCAAAAATCTGAAGGTGGGCTACAATAAGGTATTCGGCTATTTTATAGAGGTAAACAAGAGCGCTTCGGACAAGGTTCCGCCTTATTTCGTGCGCAAACAGACATTGGTGAACAACGAACGCTACATAACCGAAGAGCTTAAAGAGGTGGAAGACAAGGTATTGGGCAGCAGTGAAAAGGCAATAAAGCTCGAGCAGGACATCTTGAAGGAGATTATCCGCGAGCTGACGGGCAGGATCTCGCAATTTCAATCTACGGCGCGCAATGTGGCGTACCTCGATGTGTTGCTGTCGTTTGCCAAAGTCGCCAAGGAGAATAATTACGTCAAGCCGACGATCTCGCGCGATTTGAGCACCACCATTAAGGAAGGGCGTCACCCCGTGGTGGAACAGCTGATGAAGAAAAACGAATTTGTGCCCAACGACGCATATTTGGACTGCTCGCAGGACAGGCTCATGATCATCACGGGTCCCAATATGTCGGGTAAAAGCACATATATGCGGCAAATCGCGCTCATCACGCTCATGGCGCATGTGGGTTCCTTTGTTCCGGCGAAAAAGGCGGATATAGCCTTGGCGGACAGGATTTTCACCAGGATAGGCGCGAGCGACGACCTGACTTACGGTCAAAGCACCTTTATGGTGGAGATGGTAGAGGTCGCCGAGATATTGCACAGCGCCACCATGAACAGCTTGGTCATAATGGATGAAATAGGCAGGGGCACCTCAACTTTGGACGGGCTCTCCATCGCCGTGGCGGTAGCGGAGGATATCGCTAAGCGTATTCGCTGTAAAACGCTTTTCTCCACCCACTACCACGAGATGACCGCCCTTGAAGGGCGAGTGGAGGGCGCAAAAAATTATAAAGTCACCGCTGCGGAGAACAAAAATACGGTCATCTTCCTGCACAAAGTCATGCGCGGCGGGGCAAGCAAGAGCTTTGGTATAGAAGTCGCTCAGCTCGCGGGGCTCCCTAAGGCGGTGACTAACAGGGCAAAGGCGCTTTCCAAGCAGCTGGAGAAATCACCGCTCAAGCTGGAAGAAGAGACGGATGAGGTCAATTTGATAACCATAAGTGAAAATAATACGCTTAAAGATAAATTGACGTCAATCGATATGGATGTGATAACGCCCATGCAGGCGTTCACCACCTTAAACGAATTGGTCGACATCGCCAAAAAGATGTGAGAGGTAAATTATGTCGGTAATAAACATTCTGGAACCGAAAGTTTATAATCTGATAGCCGCAGGCGAAGTTGTGGAACGCCCCGCCAGCGTTATTAAGGAGTTGGTGGAAAACAGTATCGACGCAGGGGCGAGAAATATTGATATCGCAATAGAAGACGGCGGTATCTCACTCATACGCGTATCCGATGACGGCAAGGGCATGAGCAAGGAAGATCTTTCCCGCTGTATTTTGCCTCATGCCACATCCAAGATAAGGGTTGCACAGGATTTGGAGAATATATCGTCCTTGGGATTCAGGGGCGAGGCTCTTGCTTCCATAGCGGCGGTGAGCAGATTTACGATAACTTCCTGTGACGGGCAGGATTCTTATAAGATGAACGCCGAGTTCGGCGTTATCAAGGACATTGTCCCGTGCGGCAGGGCGCGCGGAACCACGTGCGAAGCGGCGAATTTGTTTGAAAATACGCCCGCCAGATTGAAATTTTTGAAAAAACCCGTTCAGGAACGCGCGGAAGTGACCGCGGTCGTAACTCAGCTTATCTTTTCCCGTCCGGACGTATCTTTTACATATACGGCGGATAATGAGAAGATATTTTCCACCTCGGGCGGACTTTACGACGCGATATATTCCGTCTACGGCAAGGAACTAGGCGATAACCTTATCTATCACGAAAAGCAGTTTGACGACATAAAGATAAGCGGCTATTTGGGTAAACCGGGATATAGCAAACATAACAGGAATTATCAAACGGCGGTTATAAACGGCAGAGTGGTGAGCAACAATACCGTTTCGATCGCCGCAAGTCAGGCATACGGCGGCATGCTCATGAAGAGATGCTTTCCCGTATATGTGCTGAATATTCAAATGCCCGCGGAGGACATGGACGTAAACGTTCACCCCAATAAAAAGGAAGTGCGCTTTAAGGATGTAAATAAAGTATTTTCCTGCGTATACAGGTTCTTCACATCGGCGCTGGCTTATCAGCAAACGCACCTGCAATTTGAAAAAGGGCAGGAGAAGGAAGATGTTTCTGCGGAAAGTCAAAATTCGGCTAACACCTCGAATAATTATGAAAAAGGCGATAATTTAAAGCAATCTGGCAATATTTCTTCTAACGATATAACATTAAGTAATCAAAAGAATGACGGAAATGGCGAGGGGAAACTTTCAAACATTTCCGACGCTTCTTACAAAAAGCCGACAAACGGCGAAGCTGTCGAAGCGCCCGATAAGGTAAATATTGACTCCGCGCAGGTAAGCGACGTCGCCCAAAAGATTAAGGATAAGTTCGCCGCAAAGCCTCAACCCGTTCAAACGGATACTCTCCAAGTTGCAACGCCCGTGGTTGCAAGGGCAATTTTGGATTTAGGTAAGCGTTCGGACTCCTATGGCAAGCAGGACAAGGAGATATTGAGGTCGTCTTCTGAATTGATAGATCTTGTGAACAGTCAGCTTGCGGAGGATTATACGATCGTGGGGCAGGTTTTAAAGACATATCTGATAGTGGAGCGCGCCGGCGCGGTATATGTCATCGATCAGCATGCCGTGCATGAAAAATTTATCTACGAACAGTATTGCGAACAGATGGAAAAAGCCGCAGTTACTTCACAACAGCTGCTTATACCCTTTATTTTCAACGCAACTTCTTCGCAGTATGATTGCCTAAGCAAGCTGGTGCAGCCGCTCAATGCGATCGGGTTCGATATATGCGAGTTCGGAGGATTGTCGTTTAAGGTATCTGCGGTGCCGTTTGTTTTGCATGACATCAATCTCGACGCATTTCTCAATGATATTGCAGGCGATAATAAACTCATATCGGCAAGTTTGACGGATATTTTGAAGGAAAAGCTCATGCAGCGCGCCTGCAAGAAAGCGATCAAGTCGGGTGATACGCTTTCCGCCGTGCAGATAAGAAAGCTGTTTGCCGCTATGGACAAGGGATTGCCGTTGCAATGTCCTCACGGCAGACCCGCCGTTATAAAGTTCACGCGCGCCGATTTCGACAAGATGTTCAAGCGTATTGTGTGATATATAATAATGTGATATATATAATATGGTAATAATATATAATGGATAAGATAAAGCTTGTTATCATTGGCGGACCCACCGCGAGCGGCAAGAGCGACATTGCCATTCGTGCGGCAAAACTCATCGGCGGCGAGATCATCTCTTGCGACAGCATGCAAATATATAAAGGTATGGACATAGGCACCGCCAAGGTGACAGCCGAAGAAATGAGCGGCGTGCCGCATCATATGATCGACATTGCCGATCCTAAGCGGGAGTATAGCGCATTCAATTTTGTTCAAGAAGCGGAAAAATTGATTGAGGATATAAATTTGCGCGGAAAAATTCCGATTATCGTCGGCGGAACGGGACTTTATGTGGAATCGCTCATATATCCGCTGTCCTTCATCGTGGAAAAAGACGATAAAGTACGTGAGCGGCTATATGAAGAATATGAGCGCCTGGGCGCGCAAGCCATGTATGAAAAGTTGAAGCGCATAGACCCCGAAGACGCCGAAAAAATTCATCCGAATAACGTAAAAAGGCTGCTCCGCGCGCTGGAAATATATGAACTTTCGGGAAAAACCAAGAGCAAATGCGCCGAGCGCGTGCCCAATGAGGCTTACGACATAGGACTTTTCATTGTAAATCCAACGCGTGAAGAGCTCTATGCTCGCATAGACGCGCGCGTTGACAAGATGTTCGCTAGCGGAATCGAAGGCGAAGTGAAAAATCTGCTTGATGGCGGCGTTCATTGGGATTGCCAAAGCATGCAGGCGATCGGCTACAAGGAATTTAAGCCGTATTTTGAAGGAACTGCGTCCTTGGATGAGGTGAAAGAAGCGATCAAGCGCAACACTCGGCATTATGCCAAGCGGCAGATCACCTGGTTTAAGCGGTATAAGGAAGGACTTTGGTATGGGCTGGATGAAGAAGATAAGATGTTGAACGACATAAAAAACTTTGCGGAAAGGAAAAATCATGAATAAAAAGATAGAAAAAATCATTGAAGACGCGGAAAAATCATTAAAGACTCAATTCGAGGTCATCGATAAAAACGCTCTCAAACGACAAAAAGACGTTTTGGACGCCTTTAGAAAATTCAATGTGGGACAGCGCCATTTTGCTCCCACCAACGGCTACGGTTATGACGATATCGCCCGCGATACGCTCTGTAATCTGTACGCGGGCGTATTTAAAGCGGAGGCGGCAATCGTTTCGCCGCTGATCGTTTCGGGAACGCATGCGCTTTCGTTGTGTCTTTTCGGAATTTTGCGCCCCGGGGATACCATGCTGGCGGTTACGGGCGCGCCTTATGACACTTTGCAGGAAGTTATCGGCGGCAAAGGCAATGGTTCGTTAGCAGATTTCGGCGTAAAATATCGCGAAGTGCGCTTTGACGGCGAGCAAATGTGCGAAATTTTGCGCGGCGATCGTACTGTGAAACTCGTGTTTATGGGCAGATCGCGCGGTTATGAGTGGCGCGACGCGCTTAAACTTTCCGACATAGCGGAGCTTGTGAAACAGATAAGAAGCGTGCGCGAGGACGTGGTCATCATGTGCGACAACTGCTACGGCGAATTTGTGGAGGATGAAGAGCCTATTTCTTGCGGAGTTGACATTGTTGCAGGCTCACTTATTAAGAATATCGGCGGCGGACTTGCTCCAACCGGCGGTTATATTTGCGGTAAAAAGGCATATATCGACCAAATTGCGGGAAGATTGACGGCGCCTTCTATAGGAATGGAGGTTGGATCTTACGCAGGAAGCTATCGCAATTTTTACCAAGGGTTATTTTTGGCACCGCACGTCACCGCCTGCGCGTTAAAGAGCGCCATGCTGTTTTCTAAGGTGTTTTCCGATTTGGGTTATGACGCATCGCCTAAGCCCGGAGTCATTCCCGGGGACATTATCTGCGCCGTTAAATTGGGCAGCGCCGACAAAGTTATCGAATTTGTAAGGGCTATTCAGCGCGTTTCACCCATCGACAGCAACGTTACGCCGTTCCCGTGGGATATGCCTGGATATACCGATCAGGTCATAATGGCGGCGGGCACTTTTGTGGCGGGCGCTTCGATAGAACTTTCCGCCGATTCTCCCATACGCGAGCCGTACATCGTATATGTTCAAGGCGCGTTCACATACGAGCATGCAAAAATAGCCGTGGAAGAATGCCTGGAAGGGTTGATAAAGGATTGATAGCCGGTTTTTATCGTTATAAGTAAAAAAAATAAGGTCGGCGTTTTGCCGACCCATTTTTTTGAATAAATCAATGAATGCTGTTGCGCATAAGTCCCACGGCGATACCGAGAATTGCGAAATCGTGCGAGGAATCCACGATTATATCTTCCATATGGTCGTTTTCCGGCTTTAATCTTACCACGTCGCCGTCCTTATAAAAACGCTTTAACGTAACTTCGTTGTTGTCGATCATGGCGGCGATAATCTGACCGTTGTGTGCGGTGGGCTGGCGCCTGATCAAAACAGTATCGCCATCCAAAATGCCGACATTCACCATGGAAGTCCCCTTGACGGTGAGTATGAACATTTCGCCGGAGGTATTGAAATATTCGGGAGATATGTCGATATACTCGTCGTTCGTTACGCCCGCAAACAGGGGTTGACCTGCGGCGATATTGCCCAGCATGGGTACGCGGCACATCTTGCTTTCGTCGTGAGTTGCGCGGATAAATTCGGGCGCGATTATCTCCAATGTGCGATTTTTGCCCGTGTTTCGCCTTAATTTGCCGCTTTCGACCAGCTTATTCAAATAATATTGAGCCGATGCCGTGGAACGAAAGCCCACATTGGCGCAGATTTCGCGCACGCTGGGCGGATAGTTGTACTTAGCAACAAATTCACTTATAAATTGCAGGGTTTGCAATTCTTTGTCGTCAGATTTTGCAGTCATGGCTTTATCCCGTATAAGTTTCTTTTTTATATTTTAGCACATATGTTTGCATAATGCAAGCGGTTTTATTAAATTAATCCTTTTTATCCTTCCTCAATTTGACTTTTTCCGCCGCTTCCTTCTTGATCTGTTCGCTTATTGCCGCATAATGGCGCTTTGTGGTGTTTATATCGCGGTGACCGAGTATCTCAGCGACGACGTAAATGTCGTTAGTTTGATTATAAAGGCTCGTGCCGAATGTGCTGCGCAGCTTATGCGGCGTGATATTTTTGAGAGGAGTGACGATCGAGGCATACTTTTTAACCAAATTCTCCACAGCGCGCACGGTGATCCTGTGTTTTTGCAGAGAAAGAAAGAGTGCAGGGTAGCCTTCGATGAGTTTTTGACTTTCGCGCTCGTCCAAATAGTCACGCAATGCGGCGATTATTTCATCGGTGAGATATAAAATCGTCTGTGCGCCGCCTTTTCTTGTCACCTTGAATGCCTTTGACTTGAAGTCGATGCTGGAAATATTCAATCCGACCAACTCACTGATACGTATACCGGTGCCCAAAAAGAGGGTCAAAATTGCCAAATCGCGCTTCCTGGTGTGCTCCCGGAAGGAAATGACGCGCTTGGTGGACTCGCCGCTGTCCGTATCCGAATCCACAAGGTCTAGCAGTTCGCCGACTTCGTCGTTGTCGAGGCGCAAGATGGGCTTGTCCTTGATTTTCGGCGTGGCGACCTTTGCCGCGGGATTGGCGGTAATCCTATCCTTATTATAATAGTACTTGAAAAACGACTTCAAAGTGGACAATTTTCGCGATTTTGTCTTTAAAGAATTGGAAAATTCGCGGCCTCCGTAGGTATAAAAGGATAGGTAATCCATGAAAATTTCAATGTGGGTGGCGTTTACGCGGTTCAAATCGGCATAGGTGAAGTGATCCTTGTCGCAGTGGGCAAAATCGTCGATTTCCTTGAACAAAAAGTCGAAAAACACACATAAATCTTGGGCATATCCCAGCCTGGTAAGCGGAGTGGTATGCGTTTGAACGCCCAAAAAATACTCGCTGCACAGCCTGGGAAGCTCCTCGGCGAGCAATTTTTTGATTTTCAGGTTATTTTCCTTATCACGATTAGCGTAGTAATTTTCTTCTGCCATGACTTAATTATAACACAAAAAAAATAAATGTGCAAATATATGTTCGAAATATGCAAATAAATAGATGATAGGCCATGCGGACACGGATACGGCAAAAGCCGATTATCTAATGGTTATTAATAATCATATTTTCAATCGGCTTGATAAAAAGACTATAAGAAAACGGAAGGTTGATTAATATTGAATTGATTGTAATTACATCGATAAATGTAAGGGCGACAAAAAAATCGCTGATTGATAATTACGCATTGATATAAGGCGGCAATTAAATTCGCCGATTGATAATTATATTGATATAAGGCTGCAAATAAATCGATTGAAAATACCCGCAAAGAAATTATCGAAAAGAAAAAACTCCCCTATATGCTTAAAAATACCCCTTACTATTCGCAAAAGTTGCCTTTTGCGAATAGTTTAAACGGGTTAAAAAATTGATTTTCGCCTCTGCTCTATCACGATTATCGATCATTTAATCGAGCAATTGCTTCTCACCCATATAGTTCATTTGGGCGAATTAGCCAAGAATCAGCCTGCAATTTGTAATGTGACGCGCGAAATTTCGCCGCTCTGCCCGCTCGGCGTGCCGGCTTATTATTCGGCAGCATAATAAGAATATTACCAACCTTGGCATTTTTGTCGATATGAGTTGATTTTGCAAATATTGCCTGCTCTTTTACGATTTATTTTATTGAAAAGACTGATTTCTCCTTCATATGCCAGGCTGAAAATCTATTTATGACAACCGGAGGGAGATCAATTAAGCCTAATTATAATTAATAGTGCCTAAAATGGCGTAAAATACCCCTTATCATGTTGAAGTATTCTAAAAAATGCGATAATTAAGAATAATTATTTTAGAAAATTTGTAGAATTTATTGCATTTTACATCTTTATGATGTAAAATAGAAGTATGAAAGAAAAGGATACTCCCGATAACTCCTCTGTCAATATCGATTTGATAAGAGGTCATATGGATACGATCATTCTCCGCACGCTCAGTGACGGGGATAAGTACGGCTATGAAATTTTATCGGAAATATCTGACAAGAGCGAAGGTCTTTACTCCCTTAAACAACCTACCCTTTACAGCTGCTTGAAGCGCTTGGAAAAACAAGGACTCGTCACATCGTATAAAGGCGATCTTTCTTACGGCGCGCAGCGCGTCTATTATTCGCTCACCGATATGGGCAGGCAGTTTTTGGAAAACGACCAGATTCAATGGGAATTCAGCAGGACGATCATAAATAGTTTGCTTTCGGACAGAGCTTACGATCCGGAAAAGGCGCCCAAGCCTTTCGACGTATCTTCCTTCCGCCCTCTCACCCGCCGTCAGCGCGGCGACGCGAATTATTATGCCACGGTGGATCCCGCCAAACTTACCGAAGAAGAGCTTAACGCTGCGGCTCAAGCAGAAGCGCCCGATGAGAGCGCGGACGATTCATTTGATTCTTCTTATGACGGAAGCGTGGTTTACAGCGAAGGTGACGTAACGCCCGCGGAGATACCTGCTCAGAATTATCCGCACGAAGATGAAAGCGCTCAGGCGGAAATTCCTTCGCACGAGGATGAAAGCGTGGAGATCGTGGAAGACGGCGACATTCCGCCCGTGTCCGAGCCTGCAGGCGATAGTTATGCCGGTGACCCTGTTCATCATACAGAACGTATATATCGCGATTATACTTCCGATATGGGCGAGGCATCCCCTGCCGCGTCTGATACTTTCACGGAAGAAATCGTGCAAGAAGAAGTTTATAATTTGCCAAAAGAGCGCAATAATGCCTCACACACGGAACCTTCTTACGAAGAAGATCAATCCGAACAAAGCGTAATTGAGGAAAATGAGGCGATAGACAGCACTCCCGCGGAAGAAGTTTCTTACGATGAAGAAGGTGCCGTTGAAGATGTTTATGCGGCGGAGGAAAGCGGCGAACAGGAGCTGCCGCTGAATTATGACACTTCCGTATATGAATACGACGCAGAAGCCGCCCGCCGTGCCGCCGATGTACTCTACGGCGCTCCGCCCGAGCCGCAGGAGGAAGAGCCCGTCGAGCCCGCTCCGCCGGTGCAGCCGCTTCCCGTATATTCCGGAGAAGGCAATTACATAGAGAGTTTGGGAAAATTTTATAACCGTAATGTGGATGAACAGGCTGAAGAAGACACCAAACCCGCGGAGCGTCCTTCTGCGGCCGCGAGCGATCCCCCTACCCTCAGCCAGGTGCGCGAGGCTTTTTATATGCAAGGCTTCACGTTAAAGCCGTATACCAAAACGACTTATGCGGGATATTACATAAACAAATATTTCTACTCGAACAAATTATTGCGCGACTGCACGCTCATAATGTTTGTAATTTTCGCGGCGGAGCTGCTTATATGCGCCCTTGCGGGCGGTATTTCTTGGGCGGCTTTCGGTTTGACTGCGGGAATCTCCCTGCTGGTGCCGATATTTATGATGATTGCGTACTTGATAGAACCCAACAGGCGTAAACGCGCGAATTATAACTTTAAGAGCGCATTACTAAGCTGCTTGGCGTTCTGCCTGATATACATTATATTGGTGTTTATTCTGGGCTTTTTCGTGTTCGGAGTGAGAGCGGATATGATTTCAACGTGGGTAAAACCCGTCTTTATACCGCTCGTGTTTATGCTGGACGTGCCAATAGCCGTGCTGATATACACAAAATTGTACTCATCCAGGAAATATCATATAAATTAAATAAAACCGCCCTATTGAGCGGTTTTTTATTGTAGTTTTTGTAACGAATTATTGCGGATTTGATTTTTTGTACTTGTCTATCTCTGCGCGGGCGCCCTTATCGCAGGCGTTGTTATATTCGTTGTCGGCATGCCCTTTCACCTTTACAAAGGATACTTGATGTACGTCCATCAGGCGCAGAAGCTCCTGCCACAAGTCTATATTTTTTACGTCCTTTTTGCCCGCAGTGCGCCAGCCGTTGCTCATCCACTGCGCAAGCCAGCCGTTTTCCACGGCGTTGCAAACATAGGCGGAATCGCTGTAAACAGCCACATTGCACTTATATTTGAGCGCTTTCAGCCCCATTATCACCGCCATGAGCTCCATACGGTTGTTGGTGGTGGAGGCTTCATATCCGCTTATCTGTTTTTGCGCTTCCCCGTGCATAAGTATTGCGCACCAGCCGCCCACGCCCGGATTGCCCGAGCATGCGCCGTCGGTATAGATGATCACGTCTTTCACGATTTACCCAGCTCCTTGCTGCGCGCCACGCAGCGCGCCATGCCCTCGCGTACCACGCCGTCCAAGTCCTTTTCATCAAAGCAATTTACCGCCTGAATGGTGGTTCCGCCCTTGGAACATACCTTGTCGATGAGGGTGTCGAGGCTGTCGGTACTGCGCCTGACCATCTCTGCCGCGCCTTGAACGGTGGCAAGGGTGAGCTTTTGAGCCACTTCCTCGTCAAGTCCGGCGTCCACTCCGCCGCGTATCATGGAGCGGATAAAATAGTAAACGTATGCAGGTCCGCTTCCGCTCACGCCCGTCACGGCGTCGAACAAGGATTCGGGAAGGCTGACAGTTTCGCCCGTTGTGTCGAATATCTGCTTTACGAAAGCGTTGCTTTCCTCGCCTGCGTCGTTTTGAGCGATGGCTGTTATGCCCTTGCCTATCGAGCAGGGAGTGTTGGGCATGACGCGAATGACTTTCGCACCCGCGGGAGCGGCTTCTTCAATCGTTTTAACGGCAACGCCCGCCATTATGCTGATAAGAAGGCGGCACTTGCCCGCCCTCACCTTATCGGTTATCGTGGGGAAAATTTGCGGCTTTACGGAGAGGATCACACTTTCGCATTTTTCCAATACTTCAGCGGCGTCGGGCACGATTTTCACGTTTCCGAAGGTCGCTTGCGGGTTGATGTCGGACATGAGAATATCCGATTCTTTTAAAAGTCCGTGGGTGAGAATGCCCGAAGCGATGGCTTTGCCCATGTTTCCGGCGCCGATAAAACCGAGTTTGTAAGAATAATTTGTCATATTACACCTGCTTTTGCGCATTAACGCCCGTTTTTTGGTTGACATTGCCGCGCAAACATTATATAATTACTATGCTTCTTAGGGGAGTGGCTCAACGGTAGAGTAGTGGTCTCCAAAACCATTGGTTGCGTGTTCGAATCGCGTCTCCCCTGCCAAACGACTTATCGAGATTTCGGTAGGTCGTTTTTCATTATATTTGATTATACGCTTTAGCGAGCAAAAAGTAAAGCGATAGTCATCCCAAAGCCACATCCAGCGTCATCATCACAACAAAACCTATCATGGCGCCCCATGTGCCCAAGTGGGGATGTTCGGAAAGGCGGGCGTCGGGTATGAGATCTTCTATCACCACAAAGATCATGGCTCCCGCCGCAAATGCCAAAAGCCACGGCTGAGCGCTTGTGAGATTGGCGGCGAGGAAGTAACCGACCACGGCAAAGACGGGCTCCACCACCCCGCTCCCCGTTCCGTAGAGGAAGGCTTTGCCCTTGCTCCCCGTCGCCGCCTTCATAGGAAGAGAGATCGCTGCGCCTTCAGGAAAGTTTTGAATCGCCATGCCCACCGCAAGCCCGAACGCCGCCGCAAAGGAACCGTGATCGCCGAGTGCCGCCGCAGCGCCGAAGGCGAATCCTACCGCCAACCCCTCAGGGATATTGTGGATGGTTACGGCAAGAAAGAGCTTTACCGGTTTTTTCAAGTGATTGGGCAGTCCTTCTTCTTCGTTTGTGCCGCCGTGAATGTGGGGAACGAGCTTGTCTATTATCACAAGGAAGACCCCGCCCAAAATAAACCCGACGACGGCGGGGATAAAGGACAGATCTCCGAACCCTTCTTCCGCCCCTTCAAGCGAAGGAATAAGCAGCGACCACACGGAGGCCGCCACCATTACGCCCGCAGCAAATCCCAAAAAGAGCGTATTCAGCTTGCCCGAGATCTCCTTTTTGAAGAGAAAAACGAGCGCGGAGCCCAAAGTGGTCGAGGCGAAAATTATCGTGAATCCCACCGCGGTGAGTGCAATATTACTCATAAAACCCCCAATATATGCTTACTTGATTGCGATTGCGCATATCCAGCCGCTTTCGCTTGCGGTATGTACATCAACTTTTTTAAACCCGGCGGATGAAAGCAGATTTTTTAGCGCGGCTTTATCGTACACGGTCATATCCAAAAGCTCGCTGCGGCTATCGGGGCTCCACGGCTTGGCGCCCGAAGCGTTGCATATAAAGAAGGCTCCGCCCGGCTTTAACACCCTGAAAACTTCAGAAAACGCCGTTTGAATAGGCTTCCAGAAGTATACGGTTTCAAAGGCGGTTATAAGGTCAAACTCGTTGTCGCCGAAAGGAAGATCGGTAACGTCGCCCTGCTTTACTATACATCTTTCTGCCTTTACGGCGGCTTTGTTATGTTTTAAGCTCTTTTCCACGCTGACGGGCGAGTAATCCAAGCCGAAAACGGTTGCCGAAGGACAGCGTGTGAGCAACCGCTCTATGTTGGCACCGCCGCCGCAGCCTACATCCATAACCATACGTTTTTCTGCCGTATTTAAATTTTGCGCAAGATGATCCAAGCCCCACTCGGCAAGGCGGGCGTGCTCGAACTTATTCATTCGCGCAAGTATAAGTTTTCCGCCCACCCCTTTCGGTTTGCGGGCATTCAAGTAAAATTTGTCGAACATATCCTCTCCTGTGTTTATATTGCTGAACTTAATTACATTATATTATATTTGTGCGCAAAAAGCAAGGCAGATGGGATATGATTGTTATAATATTATAAAATTTGGTAATATATGTATGCCGTGCCCGCACCGCCCGAAGAAGATCGGACAAGTGCTGGACTCGAGGATTATTTGTTTGCTTTAAAGCCGCTACCGGGCGTGCATGAGCCCTTTTCTCTGCCCACTTGAATGTTGTCGCATTTGACGTCGGTGAGCTCGTCTATGGGATTTTTCTTTATTTCAAAGCGGTAATCCCTGCCGAAGTTGTCGATATGCTCACATATCACTTTATGTGAAGGCGCGCATTCCGGTTTGGGCATTATCTGCTTTTGATAGGTGAAGAATTGCGCGTTTGAAGGGATATCGTCAAGCAAGGCATACTCTTCCCCCAATGAGGTGTACTGCACGGTATTTTTCAAAATTTCGCGCACATAGTCGATATTTTCATGAAGAGAAAGCGGCTCGGGGAATTCCCCGTCCGGGATGACGGCGCAGGGGTCGGTCTTTTCGAACTTTTTAAGCAGCTCCGCAACTTTGTGCAGGTGGGATACTTCTATCACGAAGTTCTTCTCCCAAAGCGCCTTGATATAGTCGTTTGTTTCCGTCATATAGCACGACCAATACAGGTAGCATTCGGTGTATTCGTGCCATAGCGCCATCTCCAGCCAACTGCCGCAGGGATCGATGAGGTCTTCGTATTGAGTGACGTGCTCTTCTTCCACAAGCGCGATTTCACGATAGAGCTTGCGCGAAAGCGAGTCTTTTGCAAGCGTGGTCACGTTCATATAATAATTCATCGTCTGCTGTTCCGCGGCGGTGATTATCATGGTGGCGAGCGTGGTCATCTTGTCCGCCGTTTTGGAATTTATCGGTCGGCGAACGTTATCCATCGGGTGGCGGTGGTGTGCAACCGTGGGGCGCCCGGGCATTATCTCGGTATACTTCCCTACCAGCTGTTCCGCCAATACGCCCTCACGCATTTCGAGCAGATCGGCATAGCGGTAGAGATGGTCGAAATCTTCCAGCAGAGCAAAGTCGAGCGCCTTTTTCACATAAAAGTCCTTTTCACGCTTGGCTAGTTCGGCGGTGAGGTCGACGGCGAGCTGTTCGTAACCTATGGTGTGCTCCAGCTGACTTTCATCTTCCGGCTTTAAGAGGGAGATGTCTATCTGCTGATTTTTCTCCTGCATGCGCGTTGCCGCCATCTCGCGGCGCAGGTCGGTGTTGTTTGTATGGCGGGCGGCTTGATGACAAAACCAATTCGCCTCGAACTCCGTGCCGTTCATGAGAATGATCCTTGTTTTGGTGTAAGGATCGACTGCATTTTTGTCGTAAGGTTTGGGGTAATTCTTTTCCCTGTCTGTAAAAAGCGATTGGATTCTTGCGGGTTTTTCTTTAAAAGGATTCACAATATAACCTCCGTTTTTTTGTTTTGCAAGGTTATTATTGCCAAAATCAGAAAAAATAAGCGTATTAGCGTATAAAAATACGCTGTTTGTAAAGAAAAAGGCGGCGCAAACGCGCCGCCCCTTTCAGCGAAGTATCGTCTGTTTTGCCGATTAGAAGTCGATCTCCTTGTCGTAGTAAACGGCGAGCAGAAGCTTTTCCATATCCTCTTGAGAAGGCTGACGAGGGTTGGAACCGGTGCAAGCGTCGCCGATGGCGTTCTTTGCAACTTCGGGCAGTTTGGCGAGGAACTCCTTTTCGTCGATGATGGAGGTGTCCGCCTTAACGCCGCCTTCGCCGTAGTACTTGATAGCCTGAGGGATGTTGAGCTGATCGTTCATGTCGCGCAGCATTTGGATGAGAGCCTTAACGAGATCTTTCGTGCTCTCGCCTTCCAGGTGCAGGAACTTGGCGATTTGGGCATACCTTTCAGCCGCTTCCGGAACTTTTGAGTTGTAAGCGATAACCTTAGGCAGGTACATTGCGTTTGCACAGCCGTGGATTATGTGGCCGCCGCTGTAAGCCGCGCCCGTCTTGTGAGCCATGGAGTGAACGATACCGAGCAGCGCGTTAGAGAAAGCCATACCGGCAAGGCACTGTGCGTCGTGCATGTTCTTGCGCGCTTCCATATCGCCTTCGTAAGAATTCTTCAGGTCTGCGGCTATCATCTTGATTGCCCACAGTGCGAGAGGATCGGTATAGTTGCAGTGGAGAGTGGAAACATACGCCTCGATTGCGTGGGTCATTGCGTCCATACCCGTATGAGCGGTGAGCTTGGGAGGCATGGTCCTTGCAAGAGCAGGATCCACGATAGCCACGTCGGGCGTGATGTTGAAGTCTGCCAAAGGATACTTTATGCCCTTGTGATAGTCGGTGATGACCGAGAAAGCCGTAACTTCGGTAGCCGTACCGGAAGTGGACGGAATTGCGCAGAACTTAGCCTTTGTACGCAAGGTGGGGAAAGAGAACGGCTGAATGATGTCTTCGAAGCTGGTATCGGGATATTCATAGAACACCCACATAGCCTTAGCCGCGTCGATAGGCGAACCGCCGCCCATAGCGACAATCCAGTCGGGCTCGAATTCGCGCATGATAGCCGCGCCCGTCATAACGGTTTCAACAGAAGGATCGGGTTCTACGTTTTCGATGAGTTTAACGTCCATTCCCGCTTTGTTGAGGTATTCGACCGCCTTGTCAACAAAGCCGAATCTCTTCATGCTGCCGCCGCCCAAAACGAGCACGGCGCGTTTGCCTTTAAGGTTGGAAAGTTCTGCCAAAGCGTTCTCGCCATGATAGAGATCGCGAGGCAAAGTAAAACGTCCCATAGTTTACCTCCGTAGTTTGTTATTTTTTTATCAAGCATACTATAACACTTTTTTGCCTAAATATCAATACCCAATCGCCAAATTTTCGCTTAATTTACAAGATTATTTTTTTCACCTTACAATTTTCGGCTTTTTATTACATTATGTAATAAAAAAATATAAATTTGAAGGATATGCATACTCTTGTCTACAATTTTATTTACAAAAAAAAAGGCAGCCGTTTCGGCTGCCCCGGTTATTTGTATTATATCAAACGGAGATATGTGAAGTTGCACCCAGGCAATCCTTGTTCTTTTCCAGCATGGGCTTTACTTCGTCGCGCAGATATTCGAGCGTCTGCTCCTTTGCTCTGCCGATGAAGTTTTCGGGAGCGAGCAAGCCGTCTATTCTGTCCTTTATCGCGGCAAAGGCGGGATCGGCTTTAATACGATCGATCAGGTCGTTGTCGCCGCCCTGCTCCTTCACCACGCGCGCCGCATCCATGGAGTGCTCGCGGATGAGTTCATGCAGCTCTTGCCTGTTTCCGCCCGCCTTTACGCATTCCATGAGTATCACTTCAGTGGACATGAAAGGAAGCTCCGCCATGATATGCTTTCTTATAGTCTTTTCGTATACCACAAGTCCGTCCGCCACGTTGAGATAGAGCTCTAAGATGGCGTCGAGGGAAAGGAATGTCTGCGCCATGACTAATCTGCGATTTGCCGAATCGTCCAAGGTGCGCTCCAACCACTGAGTGCCCGCCGTGATCGCCGCATTGACCGGCAGGGATACGGCATAGCGCGCAAGGGAGCATATGCGTTCGCTGCGCATGGGATTGCGCTTATAAGCCATTGCGGACGAACCTATCTGCGATTTTTCGAAGGGCTCTTCTATTTCCTTCATGTTTTGAAGCAGTCGGATGTCGTTGCCGAACTTGTAGGCGCTTTGGGCGATTTGTGAAAGTACACACAATATATTGTAATCGTATTTACGCGTGTAAGTCTGACCGGAGAGCGCGAATTTGTTTTTGAAGCCCATCTTCTCCACCACCATTTGGTCGAGCTTTTTCACCTTCTCGTGGTCGCCGTCGAAGAGTTGCAGGAAGCTCGCCTGGGTGCCCGTGGTGCCCTTTGCGCCGCGCAGACGGGTGTTTTCTATCACATGGTCGAGGTTTTCCAAATCGAGCATGAGATCCTGGATCCACAAGCTCGCCCTCTTGCCCACGGTGACGAGCTGAGCGGGCTGAAGGTGGGTAAAGCCCAAGGTGGGGAGCGTAGCATATTTTTCCGCAAACTTGGAGAGCGCGTTTATAACGTTGATCAGCTTTTTACGCAACATGACGAGTCCGTCGTGGTAGATGATCGCGTCGGAGTTGTCGGTCACATAGCAGCTGGTTGCGCCCAAGTGAATGATGGGCATTGCTGCGGGGCATTGCTGACCGTAGGCATAGACGTATGCCATAACGTCGTGGCGCACCACCTTCTCTCTTGCACGGGCGACGTCGAAGTTGATGTCCTCGATGTGCGCCTTCATTTGCGCTATCTGTTCATCGGTGATGTTTAAGCCGAGTTCTTTTTCGCTTTCCGCAAGAGCCACCCACAGCTTGCGCCACAGCACCATGCGGTGTTCTTCACTGAAATTTTCAAGCATGGGCTTGGTTGCGTAACGCGTTGTCAACGGATCGGTATAAGTTGCCATATGTTCACCTCGTAAATTATCTGCATATATCTTACAATATTACGGGGAAAATTGCAACTTATTTGCTATCTTCCCATCATCCATTCGGCATAAATTCCATAGCCTTTGGTGGGATCGTCGATGAGTACATGAGTTACCGCTCCCACGAGTTTGCCGTTTTGAATAATGGGACTGCCGCTCATGCCCTGCACTATTCCGCCCGCCTTTGCCAAAAGTTCCCTGTCGGTCACGCGGATAACCATGCTTTTGTCTAATGGGGAGTTTTGCCTTTCCGCCTTGATTATCTCAATCTCATAGAGTCTGGGGGAAGTTCCGCTCAGCGTGGAATAGATATAAGCCTTGCCCGGCTGAACGGTTTCGCGCGCGCCGACTTCTATCTGAATCAAGTTTTGCGTACTGCCGGTATACTTGCCGAATATGCCGAAGATATTGTTTGCGTCTATCGTGCCGATGCCTCCCGCCGCCTTGGAATATACGCCCTTAAGCTCGCCCGCCTTACCGCTTGTTCCCGGGATAACTCCCTTGATAACGGCGGGATAGATGCTTCCCGATTCCGGCTCCACCGTGTTGCCGTATGCGTCCTTTACGGGATGGCCGAGTGCGCCGTATCTGCCGCGGCTGTCCACAAAGGTAAGTGTTCCTATGCCGCTTATTCCGTCTTGCAGCATAACGCCGAGTTTTCTCTCCCCGTTGACGGAATCCACCGCCGGGGTGACGGTATAGGTCTTCCTGTTTCCTGCATGGGATATGACGATAGTAACGTCACCGTCCGCGGAATTTAATATGCGGGAGATGTCGTCAGCGTTACGCACCTGTTCCCCGTTGATGGCACTGAGCAGATCGCCCGAATTTATCTCCACCCCCGCGAGCGGAGTCACCACGCCGTTTGCAGTAACGACGCCCACCCTAGAAGTGATTATTACTCCTTGAGGATGGATATTTATTCCCAACGGGTATCCGCCCAAGAGGACGGTGTTTTCCTCTTGCAAAAGCGCCGCGGGCATCACTTTCACTCCCGGTTGTTCGACGTATTCGCCGCAGCAAACCGCAGGTGAAAAAACTGCCTGCTCTTCTTGAATAGGTGATTTAATAAACAAAGCGCCCGCCCCGATTGCGATCGCCAATATGAGGGCGACGGCAACGGGAACGAGCAGCCCGGAAAATATCTGTTTGTTCATGCTGCTCTCCTTTACGGTAGTGTAAGGAAAAAGCAGTTAATTATTCACGAAAGCGATTTTTTATAGTTGTCGGCGTGCTCTTTCATCTCGCTTGCATGGAGAAGCGCGTGTTTGCTGTACTGCGCGCCGCCTATAAGCCGTGAGATCTCCGCGAGCATGCCGTCCCTGTCCAAACGGGTGAGCGAAGTATATGTATTCCCGCCCTTCACGTTTTTGGCGATGAGATATTGCTCATCCGCCATAGAGGCGAGCTGAGGCAGATGCGTAACCGCGAGTACTTGTTTGCCGCGCGAGATGTTGTATAGCTTTTCCGCCACTATCTGAGCGGTTTCGCCGCTTATGCCTGTGTCTATCTCGTCGAATATCATCGTTTGAATACCGAAGCCGGAAGGCAGGGAGTTCTTCATCGCCAGCATAAAGCGGGAGAGTTCGCCGCCCGATATGATCTTGGAAAGGGGGCGCGGCGGCTGACCGCTGTTTGCGGAGAAGAGAAATTGCACTTCGTCGCTTCCGCCCTTTTCGAATTTAATGTTTTCCTTACTTTCGATAGGGGCAAAGTCAACGGTGAATTCCGCGTTCTTCATGCCCAAACTTTTAAGCTCGCCGGTAACGCTGCTTGCAAAGGATTTTGCAGCCTTTCGGCGTATATCGCTTATTTTAATAGTGTTGGCATACAATTTATCCGCCATTTCCGCGATTTTTTTATCGAATTTTTCGCACTCGGCAACGGCGTCGTCGTATTTTGCACGTCTGTCTTTTAAGCGGGAAAGCTCTTGAAGGATGTCACCGATCGAGCTGCCGTACTTGCGTTTTAAAGAGTTGATTTTTGCTATGCGCTCTTCCACATACTGAGCCTTTTGTTCATCGAAATCGGAATCATCAAGCAGAGAATTGAGTTCTGACGAAATATCGCCGAGTTCTATTATCGACGCGTCCAGCCTGTCGATCAAAGGGGAAACCTTGGGATCAAAATCCGTTATGCGTGAGAGTTCCTTCATGGATGAAGATATTCGCTCAACCGCCCCTTCTTCTCCGTCTAAATACTCACTTGCCGTTTGCAGAGCGGTGAGATACGCCTCGTAATTGTTCAGCTTGCGGCGGACGGCGAGCAGTTCTTCCTCTTCCCCGTCCTGCAAGGCGGCGTCCTCTATTTCACCTATTTTGAAGTCCAAATATTCCGCATCATCGTTGG
Organism: uncultured Clostridia bacterium; assembly: GCA_944381275.1. GTDB lineage: Bacteria > Bacillota > Clostridia > Christensenellales > UBA3700 > Alloclostridium. The sequence goes on from CALWKO010000014.1 coordinate 27,685, forward strand.
CAAGTTCCCTATATTCGGCTATTTTCGCCTTATAGCCGTAATATTCATCGCAAAGTTTTGCCTGCTCGGCCAGCGCTTTTTGCAGGCTTTCACCCGCAAAGCCGTCTACCACGGCGAGGTGATTTGCCGGATTGAGCAAGCTCACCGACTCGTGCTGACCATATATATCCGCCAGATGAGCGGATATCTCGCGCAGCATGGACAAAGTCACTTTTCGCCCGTTGATGCGGCATACGCTCGCGCCGTCTTCCGACATGGTGCGTGAGAGCATCAGCTCCCCTTCCTCTTCTATACCGTATTCGTCCAGCAGGTTTTTTATTTGAGGATTGAGTTCGTTAAAGTAGGCGGATACGCGCGCGGTCTTCTCTCCGTATCTTATGAGCGATTTATCCGCGCGGGTGCCCAGGACGAAGTTGACGCTGTCTATTATTATCGATTTACCCGCACCCGTTTCACCTGAGAGGATGTTCAGCCCTTTGCCGAAATCCACCTCCAGCTTATCTATGAGCGCGATGTTTTCTATTGATAAAGTGGTAAGCATTATTCCAAGGTGCCTTCTAATAATAATTTAACGGTTTTTGCGTTCTCTTCCGTATCGCAGACGATCAATATCGTGTCATCGCCGGCGACGCTGCCCAATACGTGTTCGTAACTCATGGAATCGACAAACGCGCCCGCCGTACCTGCGGTACCCGTAACGGTGCGGACGACGATGAGGTTGCCCGCCTGAGAAATAGCCACTACCGCTTGGCGGAACATATTGCCGAATTTGCCCAAGGTGTTGGGGCGTGCGCTTTCAACGGGAGAGTATTTATAACTTCCGCTCGGCGTTTGGCTTTTCACAAGTCCCAAATCCTTTATGTCGCGTGATACGGTGGCTTGCGTGATATTAAAGCCGGACTGCTGCAGGAGAGTGACCAGCTCTTCCTGCGTTTCGATATCGCGCTCCTTTATAAGCTCGATAATTTTGCGTTGTCTTGCATTTCTTGTCATACTAACTCCAATTGCTCAGCTTATGAAGCAGTCTGTTGTAAAAATTCTGCTTGCTGAATCTTATAAATTCGGCGTTTCTTTCCGCCTTGCTTATTTGCAATGTCATGCTGCCGCTCTCCACAACGGTGCCGTCGATAACCAGGTTAAGTCCTTCGCTTTCGCTCTTTAAGGTGATAAGACTGCCGCTACCCACCACTATCGGGCATGAATGCAGGGAGTGCGGGCAGATGGCGTTGATTATAAACGCCTCTACATCGGGGGAAAGCACGGGACCGTTGCACGCGAGCGAATAAGCGGTTGAACCCGTGGGGGTGCTCACAAGCATGCCGTCCGCCCGGACCTTGTCTGCCAGGGTGCCGTCTATCTCCACGGTGACTTCGGCAACTCGGCATTGCGAACCGGTGAGAGCCGCCTCGTTGAGCGCATAATATTTTTTATCGCCGCACTTTATCTGCAACATGATGCGCTTTTCCACAAAGTATTCTCCGCTAAGGAGCTGCTTGGCGGCTTGCTGCAGATTTTCACACCCTATTTCGGTGAGAAAGCCTACTTTGCCCAAGTTTACTCCCAATATGGGGATTGACCTTTGTGCGCATTCGCTCACCGCGCGCAGCATGGTACCGTCGCCGCCGAAAGCCACGACCACGTCGGGAGTGAAACTTGCGCAGTCGAGCGAAAACTTCTCGCTGTTGCACAAAAAATATTCCGCTCCGTATTTATCGAGCAGATCGCACAGCACTTTTGCGTGCCGCCCTGCCTCGTCTTTAAATGGATTGCTGTAAATTCCAATCTTCATAGTATGAATATTATACTATAAAATTTTTATTTATACAATAGCTTTTTACAAAAAAGTATTAAAAATTCTATGTTTTTATTCTCGCGTATGGGTGCGGTTGTAAAGTTCTTCTCTTCCAATCCGCAACTTAACGCAACGGCGCGTATTTTATCAGCCGCCCTGTCCCTTTCCTTTGCGCTTGTAACGATTCCCCTCTTGCTGAGCGCCTTCTTGCCCGCCTCGAATTGCGGCTTGATGAGGGCGATGATATTGCCGCCTTCTTTTATAATATTCGCAACTGCGGGCAGGATGAGTTCAAGGGAGATAAAACTCACGTCGATGCAGGCAAAATCGCATAGCTCGCCTATGTCGTCAGCGGTCAAAAAACGGGCGTTTGTCCTGTCCTTTATCACCACGCGGGAATCGTTTTTCAGCTCCTCCGGCAGGGCGCATTCGCCCACGTCCACGGCATACACCTTGCGCGCTCCGTTCATGAGCAAACAAGAGGTAAAGCCGCCGTTGGAAGCGCCTATATCCGCGCAGATAAGTCCGCTTACGTCAAAGGAGAAATCGTGCAGCGCTTTTGCAAGTTTTTCGCCGCCGAAAGAAGCATATTCGGGGAATTTTTCAATTATGACCTCGTCATTTTCGCCCACTTCCGCGGCGGGCTTTTGCGCCGTTTTGCCGTTGAGTTTCACCATTCCGCGCTCAATCATCTGCTTGGCTTTGGTGCGCGTGACGTTATTGACGGAGGATATATATGCGTCCAGCCTCATTTTTTAAGCGACTCAACGTCCGCAAGCAACGATTCTTTTGTAAATCCGCTCATCTGCATGAGCTCGTTCAATGCGGCGTGGGTGAGCTTTTCCGGGTCGACGGCTTTGATTATCATGCGCGGCACGGGCAAGCCGTTTGTCACATAAAACTCCGCGACTCCGCTCCCGAATCCGCCGGGGAGCACGCCGTCTTCCAGCGTTATTATCTTCTTGCCCGCAATCTGCTTTAATAGCTCTTCATCCATAGGTTTTATCGAGCGGGCGTTCACCACGTCGAAAGTCCCGCCCTCATCATGAACGGTCATTGCAAAATCATTCATAACTGCGCCGCAAGCCAGTACGACCATGTCTTTATCCCCCGAAGTGAGCCACTCCCACTTGCCGGGCTTGAAGGACGAATTATCGGAATAATTATGCACGGGAGTGTACTTGGGATAGCGTATTGCAAGCGGATGCTTGAAATCCTTAGACCATTCGAGCATCTCCTCCAGCTCGGAAAAATCTTTGGGTGCAAGTATGGTCATATTCTTGACGCCCCTGAGAAATGAGATGTCGTAAACGCCCTGATGCGTTTCCCCGTCGCCGGTGACGAGCCCAGCCCTGTCTACGCAGAGCGTTATGGCACAGTCGTTCAAACACATATCGTGAATAACTTGGTCGTATGCGCGTTGAAGGAAGGAGGAATACACGGCAAAATAAGGCTTGGCACCGCTCATCGCCATGCCGCTCGCCATGCACAATGCGTGCTCTTCGGCAATGCCTACGTCCACGAATTGTGCGGGGAGTTCGCTCCTTATTTTTTCCAGCCCCGTGCCGTCCGCCATGGCGGCGGTGATGGCGCATATCCTAGTATCTTTCTTGGCTAGTTCGAATAATTTATCGCCCATATGCGAGCTGAACGAGCCGCCGGAAGAAGATGAAGGAGAATAGCTGTGGTATTTATCGGGGAATTTTTCCGCTTCGGCGTATCCCTTGCCCTTTTGCGTGTGAACGTTGATTATAATGCTGTTCTTGCAATCGCGGGCGTAAGTGAACGCTTTGATCAAATCGCGAATGTTATGCCCGTCCACAGAGCCGTAATATTTTATGCCGTACTCCCTGAACGGCTGACGAACACTGTCCAGATCGCGCAGATATTCCGCCACGCTGCCCACGTTTTTCGAGATGGACATATCGTTGTTGTTTATAACCGCTATGAATTTTTTACCTATCGTCTTTACGTCGTTGAAGGCTTCGTATATAAGTCCGCCCGTCATGGCGCCGTCGCCGATGAGCGCGACTATCTGCGCCCCGTCGTGACCGTAGCGGAGCATGCCGCAAGCGAGTGAAGCGGACGTGGAAGCGTGCCCGGTGTCCGCCGCGTCGTAAACGCTCTCTTCCCTCTTGGGGAAGCCGGCAATGCCGGCTTTTGTGCGCAAAGCGGCAAATTCCTCCTTGCGGCCGGTGAGTATCTTATGCGCGTAGCATTGATGGCCTACGTCTAAAATGAGTCTGTCTTTTTTAAAATCAAATACATAATGCAGAGCTATCGTGAGCTCCACCACGCCTAAGTTGGAAGAGAGGTGCCCGCCCTTTTTGAGCACAACTTGCAAAATCAGGTCACGAATTTCCCCCGTCAGCTTCTCTAAAGCGGGCACGTCGAAAGATTTGATATCTTCGGGTGAATTTACGTTATCCAATAGATTGCTCATTTGCGCAGTTCCTTCTTTTTCTTGTTCTTAGGTTTGTATATGTATGACAGCGCCGTTGCCGTCATAACAACATATTTATCGGCATTCTTGACGGCAATGCCCTTCATAAACGCCTTGCCGCCCACGGTGATCGCCGCCACCACGGCAGAGGTGAGCGTGGGGAGCAGCCTTCCGCCGCCCAGCTCCCTGATCAACCCCGCGGCAAGTACCGCTCCGCAAGCGCCGCTCAGCACGCCGCATATGTCGCCAATCACGTCGGCGCATACGCTGTTGACCTTCTCTGCATTGTCGATAAGCCTCATAGCTATTTTAGCACGCTTTGCGTCATATTGCAAAAGTTTTTTTACTTCGCTCTTATCGCACGACGTCACGGACACACCGATCCCGTCAAACACCACCGAAACGAGCATCATAAACAGCAGGAGCATTACCGATACGGTCAAGTCGGTATATGTGGTGACCGCCTGCGAAAATATGCTGCTCGCCAAGGACAGGCAGAAGGTTATCGGCGTTATCTTCAACGCCCACGACGTGGCGCGCGGGCGCTTGGTCTTTACTTTTTTTGAGGGTTTGCACCCCTCTTTTTGAATATTCCGCACGTTTAATTATATTTGCGCGAATATTCGTTTATACTATTTCACCCTGCCCAGCAGCAGGTCCGCAAAGTCGATGAGCTCGCCTGCGGCGGCGCCGAATTTTTCAAGCGCGGCTTTGCCCTCGTCGTTTATCGCGCGAGCCTTCTGCTTGGCTCCATCCAATCCCAAGAGCGACACATAGGTGACTTTCCCGTTCTTTTCGTCCTGCCCGGCGCTCTTGCCCAGCACTTCGGCGGAAGATTGCACGTCAAGTATATCGTCCACTATTTGGAACACCTTGCCCAGGCAGTCGGCGTATTCTTCCAGCGCGCAAATAAGTTCACCGTCCGCGCCGCAGATCATCGCTCCGCCCGCGAGCGCGGCTTTGAAGAGCGCGGAGGTTTTGAGCGAATTGATCTTGTCCAGCCACTCTTCGCCCTGCACGCCCGCATTGCCCGTGTTGGCAAGGTCGAGGCATTGCCCGCCCGCCATGCCGCACATGCCGCTCTGCTTTGCGATATACTTAGCGGTTTCGCCTTCGCCGCCCACGCATTCGAACGCCAAATTCAAAAGAGCATCGCCCGCAAGCACCGCCGTTCCTTCACCGAACGCCTTGTGCACGGTGGGGCGCCCGCGGCGCAGATCGTCGTCATCCATGCAGGGGAGATCGTCGTGAATGAGGGAGTAGTTATGGATAAATTCCACACCGAGCGCCACTTTATCCGCTCTTTCCATACTTCCGCCCGCTATCTTCGCGCCCATATAGGCGAGTGCGGGGCGCACCCTTTTTCCTCCCGCGCAAACGGCGTAAACCATGGCGTCCCACACGGGAGAAAACTTGACGGGATATGCCTGCAAGTAATCAGAAAGTACGCGCTCGAAGCGTTCCTTGTATAAGCTCAGGTTATTCACCGCTCTCCTCTCCGTCATTTGCGCGCAGCTTTTCCAGCCTTTCGGAAAGCTCGGTGACTTTGCCGGAGCTCTCTTCCAGCTTCTTCATGCACTCTTCCGCAAGTTTGACGCCCTCGTCGAACAGCTTTAAGCCTTCGTCGAGAGTGGTTTCCTTGTCGTCCA
>CALWKO010000015.1 GCA_944381275.1 uncultured Clostridia bacterium
ACTAATCTTTCCGCATATGAACTAGCGATACCCGATAAAGCAAGGCAAGCGCAACTATTTGAAGCGCGTACTGTTGCAAGCAACGCCGCGCAAAAGTTGCGGTGCCGCAGGCGCATTTTCAACTACTTTATCTTATAGCGAAAGTTATCATTCTACCACAATAAACTGTTTGTTTGGGCGGAGATGTAAGGGCGCGTGGAGATTTGCCCCGCAAATCTCTTTGCGCGGCGATGGATAAAGTTGCGATACCCGATACGTTACTAATCTTTCCGCATATGAACCATCGATACCTGATAAAGCAGGGCAAGCGCAACTATTTTTGGACATACAGCCGCAGAGCGGCGCTCTCCGCCGATTGTGCTATTTATAGCGTAATCGGCTTTCGCGGACAACATTATTATGTTTGCATTCTTCCCAAGTAGTCAACTTACCTTATTAAATAGCAACGCTTACCGTAATTCTTTTCCGCGAAGTAAGTTGCGGCTCCGCAAAGCGGATTTACAACTACTTTTTCTTATAGCGAAAGTATTCTTTCTACCCCGTAAGATTGCGAAGAAACCAGCTTGCGCTTTTGTAATTAAAGCCCTTGCGAAGATATAAAGAAGTGTAGATAAAGCGCGGCAAAATCGCATTTTTGCCAAGCGTTACCTTAAGAGAGGCGACTGCCTCTCGCCCAAGCGGAGCGACGGGACGGAAAGGGTGAATTTTTGCGGCTAAGTAATGCACGCTACTCTGCCCAAGTGTGCCGCAAAAAGAGGGGAAACCGCGGCTCAAGCAAGCAATGCCGCGGCACGGCGGAGCCGCGCCGTCGGAGCGCAGCAGCTGTTCACGGAATTATCTTGCTTGCGAATGGCGGGGTTTCCCCTCGGCAAGCAAAAGAAAAAAGGGCAACGTCGGTTGTAAACCGCGCTACCCTTCATCTCTTTTTTCTTTTGCTTATTAAAGCGCTTCGTTCGCCTTCCCCGCGCAACCCAGCACTTCGGTCAGCTTATGCTTTACGATGTACTTGATGTTGGCGCGAGCGTCGCCGAGGTATTGACGAGGGTCAAAGTGATCGGGATGCTCGTTGAAGTGCTTGCGGATGGCTGCGGTGCATGCAAGGCGCAGGTCGGAGTCGATGTTGATCTTGCAAACTGCCATTCTTGCAGCCTGGCGGAGCATATCTTCGGGTACGCCGATGGCTTCTACCAGCTTGCCGCCGTTCTCGTTGATGGTCTTAACGAATTCTTGGGGCACGGAAGACGCGCCGTGGAGCACGATGGGGAACATAGGGAGCCTCTTGGAAACTTCTTCCAAAATGTCGAAGCGCAGCTGAGGCTTGGTGCCGGGCTTGAACTTGTAAGCGCCGTGGGAAGTGCCGATGGCGATAGCAAGGGAATCGCAGCCGGTCTTGGTCACGAATTCTTCCACTTCTTCGGGACGGGTGTAGGAGCTGTCTTCTGCGGAAACCTTTACTTCGTCCTCTACGCCCGCGAGTCTGCCGAGCTCGCCTTCAACGGTCACGCCGTGGTCGTGAGCATATTCCACAACCTTTTTGGTGAGGGCGATGTTATCCTTAAAGGGGAGGTGGGAACCGTCTATCATGACGGAGTTGAAGCCGCCGTCGATGCAGCTCTTGCACAGCTCGAAGCTGTCGCCGTGGTCGAGGTGCAGGCAGATGGGCAGATGGCTTACTTCTTCAGCCGCTTCCACCATTTTGCGCAGATATACGGGGTTGGCGTACTTTCTTGCGCCGGAAGAAACTTGAAGGATAAGGGGAGCGTTTTCTTCGGTAGCCGCTTCCACGATGCCCTGAATGATTTCCATGTTGTTTACGTTGAATGCGCCGATGGCATATCCGTTCTTATATGCCGATTCGAACATTTTTTTGGTTGTAACCAATGGCATAATATTTACCTCCGAGTAAATAATTTATTTTTTCGATAATATTTTAACACACGGCAAGATATATTTCAATCGTTTTGGGCAAATTTATCTTCAATGCGAGTAAATCCTTGTAAATTTTGGGCTATATATATTGTAATAAAATATATAAAGTGCTATAATTTATACGATTTTAACCGGCCTAAAAGGCAAAGGAGTGAGTTATGCTTACAGATAGCAGAATAAAAACTTTGGCGCACAATTTGGTGCACTACTCTTGCTCTTTGAAAAAGGGCGAAAACTTGCTTATCGAATGTACCGAGGCGGATTGGCAGCTCGTGGGCTGCATTATCCGCGAAGCGTACGCCGTGGGCGCGTACCCCTTCGTATCGCTGGGCGATTCGCGCATAAAGCGCGAGCTTTTGATGGGTATGGACAAGCACTTGGCGGACGCCATGGCGGAATTCGACAAGCCCAAGTTTGAAAAGATGCAGGCGTATATCGGCATCCGCGGCGGCAACAACGCCTACGAAACTTCCGACGTGCCCTCGCAGAACATGGACGCATACAACCTCTACTACGCCCATCCCGTCCACCACGACATACGCGTGAAAAAGACCAAGTGGGTCATCCTGCGCTATCCCACGCCCGGCATGAGCGCGATGAGCGGCATGAGCACGGAAGCCTTCGAGGATATGTATTTTAACGTGTGCAACCTCGATTACGCCAAGATGGACAAGGCCATGGACCCGCTAGTGGACTTGATCAACCGCACGGATAAGGTGAGGATAGTTTCCCCCGGCACGGATATTTCCTTCTCGATAAAGGGCATAGGCGGCGTAAAGTGCAGCGGACATTGCAACATCCCGGACGGGGAAGTGTACACCGCGCCCGTGAAAAACAGCGTAAACGGCAGAATAACTTATAACGTGCCCTCGGTAAACAACGGTATAAAGTTCGAAAACGTCTCTCTTTTGTTCAAGGACGGCAAGATAGTTGAAGCCGCCGCCAACGACACCGAGGCGATCAACAAGATCTTCGACGTGGACGAGGGCGCAAGATATGTGGGCGAATTTTCCTTCGGCTTGAACCCTTATATCAACAAGGCGATGGGGGACATCCTCTTTGACGAAAAGATAAGCGGCAGCATCCACTTCACCCCGGGCGCGTGCTACGACGACGCGTATAACGGCAACGTATCGGCGGAGCATTGGGACCTCGTCTTGGTGCAGACGCCTGAAATGGGCGGCGGCGAGATATACATGGACGGCGTGCTCGTGCGCAAAGACGGCAGATTCGTGCTGCCCGAACTTGCGGGATTGAACCCGGAGAACCTTAAATAGGGCGATAAACAGGTGATTTAGGGCAAAATTTCGTAAAAAATATGAAAAACAGTTGCAAAACGGCTCTGTAACTGTTAAACTGTTAATTGATAAAAAAAAGACAAAATCTTTTGGAGGACACAATAATTATGGCAAAGAACGTAAGAGTTGCAATCAACGGTTTTGGCCGCATCGGTCGTCTGGCTTTCAGGCAGATGTTCGGCGCTAAGGGCTATCAGGTAGTTGCTATCAACGACCTCACCAGCCCCAAGATGCTTGCTCACCTGCTCAAGTACGACACCATGCAGGGCAACTACGCTAGGAATCATGAAGTTTCCTATGTGGAAGAAGTCAGGAGCGAGGACGGCAAGAAGGTCGTCACCCCCGGCGCCATTATCGTTGACGGCAAGCAGATCACCATATATGCCGAGCCCAACGCCGAAAAGCTGCCTTGGAAGAAGCTGCGCGTAGACGTAGTGCTCGAATGCACCGGCTTCTACACCAAGAAGGAAAAGGCTATGGCTCACGTCAAGGCAGGCGCTAAGAAAGTCGTTATCTCCGCTCCCGCGGGCAACGATCTGCCTACCATCGTTTACAACGTAAACCACACCAGCCTGACCAAGGAAGACAACGTCATCTCCGCTGCTTCCTGCACCACCAACTGCCTTGCTCCCATGGCTAAGGCGCTCAATGATTACGCTCCCATCGTGAGCGGTATCATGACCACCGTTCATGCTTACACCGGCGACCAGATGATCCTCGACGGTCCTCAGCGTAAGGGCGACCTCCGCCGTTCCCGTGCGGGCGCTATGAACATCGTTCCCAACAGCACCGGCGCTGCTAAGGCTATCGGCCTTGTTATCCCCGAACTCAACGGCAAGCTGATCGGTTCCGCTCAGCGCGTTCCTACCGCTACCGGTTCCACCACCATCCTCGTGGCAGTGGTCAAGGGCAAGGACGTAACCAAGGAAGGCATCAACGCCGCTATGAAGGCCGCTTCCAACGAATCCTTCGGCTACAACACCGACGAAATCGTGTCTTCCGATATCATCGGCATGACCTATGGCTCGCTGTTCGACGCAACCCAGACCATGGTTTCCAAGATCGACGACGACACCTATCAGGTTCAGGTAGTTTCCTGGTACGACAACGAGAACTCCTACACCAGCCAGATGGTTAGGACGATCAAGTACTTCGCGGAACTCGCCGACTAATCAAAAAACAAAGCACAAGAAAAGCACTGCGCAAGCGGTGCTTTTTTTCTGCCCATTGCATGGTGTGAAGGTGGTTCCCACGCTTTTTATCTATATAATAAATGTTTGACAAAGTGAAAAAGTTATGATATTATAAAATAGAGTTCGAAATTATCATAAATTCGGAGGTGCGCCCATGTATATCAAACGTCAGCTCGAAGAGAGTTTTCTTCAGATGAGCCGGTTTTTTAAAGCGGTGCTCGTCACCGGTGCAAGGCAAGTAGGCAAGACTACCATGCTGAAAAACTTGGCAAAAGGTAGGGCATACGTTTCCTTGGATAACGGAGCGGATTTGGAGCTTGCCCGTTCGGAGCCGGAGCTGTTTTTGCAGCGTTACAAGCCGCCCGTGATCATCGATGAAGTGCAAAAGGCGCCCGAATTGTTTCCTTACATCAAAATTGCGTGTGACAATACCGATGAAAGGGGATTGTTTTGGCTGACCGGGTCGGAGCAGTTTTCCCTAATGAGCAATATTAGAGAATCGCTTGCGGGCAGAATAGGCATAATGACGCTCTATCCGCTGTCATTTAATGAGATTAACGGTACTTTCTTTTCTTCGCCCCTGCGCTTTGATATGGCTTCGCTTATCGAGCGGGAGCGCGAAGCCAAACCGTTTGATGTGCAAAAGGTTTTTCACACGATATGGCAGGGTGGTATGCCTGCCGTGCAGGATGCCGGCGAAAAAGAACATTCGATGTATTACGAAACGTATATAAGCACATATCTTATGCGCGACATCATGACTATAAGTTCGGTAAGGGATGAGCTGCGATTTAGGAAGTTTATTACGGCATGCGCGGCGAACAATGCCTGCCAGCTCAATATGACGTCTGTTGCAAGCGTGGCGGAGATTACCGCTCCCACTGCAAAGGCGTGGCTGGATCTTTTGGTAAGGCTACACATAGTGTATTTATTGCAGCCCTATGCAAACAATAAGTTGAAAAGGCTGGCTAAATCCCCCAAACTTTATTTTACCGATCCCGCTCTTGCGGCATATCTTTGCAAATGGCTCACGCCGGATACTCTGGCAAACGGCAACGCCGCGGGCAACTATTTCGAAAACTTTGCGGTCATGGAGCTTATAAAGGATTTGGATTACAGCGCTCAGCCTTACGACCTCACATATTTTAGGGATAGCAACAGCAAGGAAATAGATCTGTTTTTGCAAGCGGACGGGAAAATTCATCCGTTGGAAATAAAGATGTCCGCTTCACCCAATAAGCGCGAGGTAAAAAAATTTGACGTACTCGACAGTAACAGCATCCCCAGAGGAGAAGGCGGAATCATCTGTATGCATCCTGCCGTGCTGCCCATAGATAACAGCAATTGCATGATCCCCGTGAACGTGCTGTGAAAAGCGCAGAGGAGTGATGCCTGCCGAGAAAAAATTCGTCAAAAAACAAAGAAAAATTTATCGCGCGATTATTGCAAAAGCGGTTAGTCAATGCTATAATAATAGCGGAAATAAATTCGGAGGTAAACCTTTATGGGTAAAAAGAAGCAAAGAACAGAAGGCGCCGCAAAGCGCGATTTGGCATCATTTTGTGCGTTTTGGGCGATGTTTATCGCCGCTGTACTCTTCGTGATACAGCTCATCCTCAACGCCGTTGGCGTGAGCTTGGGCGCGGTGGGCAACATCTTCACCATCATCGCGGCGATCATGCTGGGAATAGCCATCGTTTTTCCCGCTTGGAGATACGCTTGCAGCAAGGGCAAGGGCTGGAGAATAGTGTGCATAATCATGTTTATTCTCTACTTCATCCTCGCAATCTGCGGCAACATCATCTTCTGATCGCGACATAGGAAAAAGAAAGGGGCGGCAGCAAAAGTGCCGCCTTTTTGCTTGCAAACAATTTATATATCCTTGCTATTTATCTGCCTTTGGTTTATAATTTAAGCAATGGAAAGGCAGGAAGGCGGCAGGATAAAAAGGTTTTTCTTCAAGTTGCGCAACACCGTTGTGCCCGTTTTCGTCTACGGCGGAGCGGCGGGAGCGGTGGTGGGCGTCATCGTCACCTTCTTCAATATGGGCGCGGAGTGGCTTACCAAAAACTCCTCCGCCATATACGATTGGTTATATGCCCACCCTTATTACATACCGCTCTTATTCTTGGCGCTCGCGGCATTTGCGCTGATAACCGCGCTTGTGCATGCGCGCGTGCCCGAAGTGCGCGGCAGCGGAGTACCTCAAACAGAGGGCGTTATGCGCGGATTCTTCTCCTTCCGCAAGCTGAAGGTGCTCATATCCACCATATTTTTATCGTATATTTCCTTCTTCTGCGGCTTGCCGCTCGGTTCCGAAGGGCCGAGCATCCAGGTGGGCGCAACCACGGCTAGCGGCACCGCGCACGTACTAAAAACGCGCCTTGCTTGGCGCAGATACCTCATCTCCGCGGGTGCGGGAGCGGGACTCGCCGTCGCCTTCAATGCGCCGCTCACGGGGCTTGTGTTCGTGCTGGAAGAAGGTCAGCGCAAATTCACCGCCACCATGCTCTTCACCTGCTCGGCGGCGATAGTGGCGGCAACGCTCGTGTACCGCGCCCTGCATATGGCAATCTTCGGCGCGTGGGAAAACCATGTGCTCTTCAATTTGAGCGGCATTTCGCTCGACTATACCGACTTCAACATATATTGGATGCTGCTCATCTTGGGCATAGTTGTGGGCGTGTGCGCAATATTGTTCAACGTCCTGCTCATCCGCACCCAGCACGTAACGGATAAGTGGGGTAAAAAGTTCCCTTATTGGGCGCGCCTTTTGGTGACATTCCTCATCGTGGGCGCGGTGGGGCTCATCCCCGCTATCAAGGGCGCTATCTTCGGCGGAAGCGCCCTTATAAAGGACTTGTACGCGCATGCGGATATGGCGTGGTACATCATAATGGCAATTTTGATAATAAAATTTCTGCTCATTCTGCTGTGTTATAATTCGGGCGCGACGGGCGGACTTTTCGTGCCCATGCTCGCGCTCGGCGCGCTCATCGGCGCCTTGGTGGGCAAGGGCTTTATCGCGGCGGGTATGGCGGAGAGTTACTATCCCGTTATGGTGTGCGTGGGCATGACGGCGTTTTTCGCCGCAAGCGTAAGAACGCCCGTAACGGCGGCGGTTTTGATAGTGGAGATAACCGGCTACTCCCTCGACTTTCTGCCCGCGATAGTGGCGATTTTCGCGGCGTACGTTGCGGCGGAGCTTTCCGGCAACCGCCCCATATACGATTCCATGCTGGATAGATACCTAAAAAACAACGGCTTAGACAAAAAGCGCAAGCTCCACCGCCTGGAAGTGGACGTGGAAGAAGGCTCCTTCATCGTGGGCAGATACCCCGTGGACATCATGTGGGAGCACGGATGCAGGATACGCGGCATATATCGCGGCGGAGAGCTCATTCTCCCCGACGACGGCGAAACGCGCATTAAGGGCGGCGACGTGCTCGTTTTGGAGATATTGACGGACGATTTAGATAAGTCCTTCCGCTATCTCTACGGGCTGATAACGAATTTTACCACATGTTAATTGACAATATGCGCCGTGCAAGGTAAAATAAAATCGATATGGAATGGGACGGTAAACTATACGAAGGCAGCCATGCTTTTGTGTCCGAATACGGACTGAAAGTGCTGGATATGCTGGGCGGCATAAAGGGGAAAAGGGTGCTCGACGCAGGTTGCGGCACGGGCACATTGGCGGCGGAAGCGGCAAGGCGCGGCGCGCTCGTCACGGGCGTGGACGCAGATGAAAATATGCTCGCCGCGGCGCACGAAAAATTCCCCGGCTTGAAGCTGGAAAAGTGCAGGCTGGAAGAATACCGGCGGGATAAGGCGTTTGATTGCGCCTACTCCAATGCCGTATTGCATTGGATAGCGGATCAAAACGCCGTGATAAAGAATATATACGGCAGCCTGATCTCCGGCGGTAAATTTGCCTGTGAATTCGGCGGCACGGGAAACGCGAATATCGTCCTTTCCGCTTTGAAGCAAGCGCTTGCAGAGGAAAAGTTGCCCTTTAACAGTCCCTTTCATTACCGCGGACTCGAGTTTAAGCGGGTGCTGGAAGGCGCGGGTTTTACGGTGAAGGAGATAGAGCTTTTTCCGCGTATGACTCCGCTTAAAGGCGAGGACGGCATGGCTAATTGGATAATTCAATTTTGCCGCGATACTCTGCCGGGCGGCGAGTGGCAAAGCAAAGTTTTACGGCGCGTTGAAAACAGCGTGCGCGGCGAACTTTACTTCGACGGCGTGTGGCATGTGGACTATATGCGGCTGAGATTTTTGGCGGAAAAATAAAGAATAAAGGAAGGAAAAATTATGCAAGAACTCACATCACTCACCACCTTATGCGCTTCCCTGTGCAAATGCATGGGCGTAGAGCCTCCCGAGCACGCGGATAAGGCGAACGACGCATTCGTAAACGACATCACGGGCGGCAAGCTCGTGGACAAGGTGGTCATGTATAACCCCGACGCCGTGGGCACGTGGATAGTAAATAAATTTGCAGAAAAATTCGTGCCGGTGCGTGAAACCGCGCCCTATGAGCTGAAGATGCGCACGGTGTTCCCGCCCAAAACGCCCGTGTGCTTTGCGAGCATGTATACGGGCGCGCTCCCCGCGGTTCACGGTATTCAAAAGTACGTCAAGCCCGTGGTGAAGATAGACACCATCTTTGACGCGCTCCTGCGCCAAGGCAAAAAGCCGGCGATAGTCGCTTCAAAAAACAGCTCTCTCAACCACATCTTCCGCGAGCGCGAGATGGACTACTACGTCGTCGCATACGACAAAGAAGCCACTGAAAAAGGCATAGAACTCATCAAGGAAGGAAAGTACGACTTTTTGGTCATCTATAACCAGGAATACGACGACAGCATCCACTTCACCCATCCCAAATCGTGGAAGGCAAAGCGCGCGCTCGACCACTATGCGGAAAACTTCAAACGCATAGGCGAAGCCGTCGCCGCCACCGGTGAACGCACCCTGCTTGGCTACGGCCCCGACCACGGCGTGCACCGCGAATGGTATTTGCTGGGCAACCACGGCAAGGATATTCCCAAGGATATGGAGATAAGCCATTTTTATAGGGTGTATAACTAGGATGTTTTTTTTGGGGCGCTGTATCAATAATGCAACCGTAAGCGCCCTAAAAAAATCGTGGAAATTTGCTTTTGATAACTATGACATTTAAACAACGTGTGATAAGCAAATTTCTTTGCGCGGCGTAGAGATATGTTACGATACCCGGCCAAGTAATCAGCCTTCCTTATAAAAAATAACGATACCCGATAAAGTCAGGGAGCGCAACTATTTTTTGGGAATAAAGAAAAAAGAAAAAGCGCTCCATATCTACCCCAAAAAAGTGATATTTTTTGGCAGACATTTATCAATGAACTGCTTAACATGTGCCAAGAGGCGGAAGTTTGCCCCGCAAATTTCTTTGTGCGCAGTACATGAATAACAAGTAATAGCTGTTGCAATAAAGTTATCGCTATTCCGTTAATTATTATTCAAAAAAAAGCATGGGGGCTTGCGCCCCCTCTTTTGTGTTTTTAGGGTTTATCTTTTGTGTCAAAGGCAGTGTGTGCGGAATGGGAGATAATATACTATGTTTAGTTTGTGCACTTTTTGCATATAGCTAGTATTTTATCGTTCAAGGTGGAGAAAGGCGCAGGCGCGGCGGGGGTATTGCGCGCAAGTATATAATGTGTTTTTTATGCACTTAATGCGTGCGCATCCAGGTAAGCGAGCATTTGGGCGGTCAGGGGGATGTGCGTGTCGTTTATATCTTTAAAAAGGTATTCGCTCGCCAAGGCGTAGCGGATATTTTCTATTTTTAGGGTCATCTCGTTTTGCTTGCTGCAATCAAGCGTTATCTTATAATCTTCAAAGTCGCCGAATTTTTGCGGAGCGGCGCTTTCAAAGTAAGAAGAGAAGTTTTCTATGCTCTCGCCGTTCAGTCGGCGGCGCATATATTCTGACTTATAAAAGAATTTTTCCGCGTCGGCGCGGTATTTTCCGCTCGTGTCCGTCATTATATATCCCTTTTTATCCATGGCGGTATATATAAGTCCCGTTTCGCTCATAAGGGAGTAAAGAGCGGCTTTTGACTGCTCTTCATCCAACTCCCGCATATCGCCGCCGTCGAATATCGCGCCGAAGCCTTGCGTCAATATATAGGTTTCCCCTTGGGTTAAGACAACATAATAACCGTCTTTTTTGTGCACTTTTATCTCATTTTCACCCGTTTGGCAGGTTACTGAGGCAAATTCCGCTATGTCGGACGGAATATAATATCCGCCCGTATCCGAGACAAATTTCACGCAGCCGCTTGCGGCGAGAAGTGCGCAGATGATTACAATAATTATTGTCAGACCCTTTTTCATATGTATATTTTGTGCATTCACGCCGCATATTTTTCGCGCAAGCAATGTTTTTATTATTATGCGCGTTTTTCTATTGCAATTTTAAAATATGGGTGATACAATATATAAAATAATGATGAGGCGAATATGGAATACATTTTCAGTGACAGGATGAAGAATATGGGCGGCAACGCGATCAGGGAGATATTCAAGCTGCTCGCCCGCCCGGATATGATCTCGTTTGCCGGCGGTTTTCCTTCGGCAAAGCTGCTCCCCACCAAGGAAGTGGGGGAGATAACTTCATACCTCATGAACGGCGACAAGGCGCAGGAGATCTTGCAATACGGCGCAACCGAAGGTTATATGCCGCTTAGAAGCAGAGTTACTTCCTTTGTTTCGCGCTACGGGATAACCGGCATAACCGTGGATAATGTCCGTATCGTTTCCGGCGGACAACAGACCATCGACCTCATGTGCAAGTGCTTTGTAAACGACGGCGACGTCGTACTCGTGGAAGACCCCACCTATCTCGCCGCCATGCACATCATGCGCACCTATCGCGGCGTGCCCGTGGGGGTGAAGTCGGGCGAAGAGGGGCTTGATTTGACTGACCTTGAAGAAAAGATAGTAAAATACAAGCCCAAGATGCTCTACTGCGTGCCCACTTTCTCCAATCCCACCGGCAGAACGTATAGCACGGAAGTGAGGAAAGGCATAGCCGACATCACGGCAAAGTACGGCATAATGGTGCTTGAGGACGACCCTTACAGTGAAATTCGCTTCGAAGGGGAGCGCGTCCCGTCCGTCAAGAGCTTTGATAAATGCGGCAACGTGGTGTTCACCGCCAGCTTTTCCAAGACCATCTCGCCCGGCTTGCGCGTGGCATACTGCATAGGCGACGAAAAAGTCATGGCAAAGCTCACCATAGGCAAGCAAGCCACCGACGTGCACACATCTCTCCTATCCCAGGCGATAGTGGAGGAGTACTTTGAGCGCGGCTTGTTCGACAAAGTGGTGGCGCGCGCCATACCCGTCTATAAGGAGCAAAAGGACGCGATGTATTCGGCGATAAAGGAGTACATGCCGGAGGAGTTCAAATGCACTTCTCCCGCGGGCGGACTGTTCATCTGGGGCGGCTTTGAAAATCTGGATACTCAGGCGGCGTTTGCCGGCGCGTGCGAAAGGGGAGTTGCGTACGTTTCGGGCGAAAGCTTTTTTGCAGGCGGCAATGACAAGCGCCATCTGCGCCTGAACTATTCCGCCGCCACACCGCAGAAGATAAAAGAGGGGATAAAAATATTGGCAGATTATTTCAAGGAGTTATTAAAATGAAAAACGTATTGGACACATTGAAGGAAAGAGGATACGTAAAGCAAACCGTCTACGAAGATGAGCTTTACGAGCTTTTGGGCAAGGAGAGCGTGTCCTTTTATATAGGTTTCGATCCCACGGCAGACAGCCTGCATGTGGGGCACTTCGTGCAGCTCATGGTGATGAGCATCATGCAAAAAGCGGGGCACAGACCCATCATCCTCATCGGCGGAGGCACGGGCAAGATAGGCGACCCTTCCGGCAAGAGCGACATGCGCAAGATGATGACTGACGAAACGATAAAACACAACTGTGAATGCTTTAAAAAGCAGATGTCCAAGTTCCTCTCCTTCGAGGGTGAAAACGCCGCCATCATGGTGAACAACGCCGAATGGCTGGACAAGCTCAACTATATCGAGTTTTTGCGCGACGTGGGCGTATATTTTTCCGTTAACAAGATGCTCACCGCCGAATGCTACAAATCGCGCATGGAAAACGGACTTACGTTTTTGGAATTCAACTATATGCTCATGCAGGCATATGACTTTTTGCACCTTTACAGGCAGTACGGCTGCAAGCTGGAATGCGGCGGCGACGATCAGTGGTCGAATATCCTCGCGGGAGCCGACCTCATCAGGCGCAAGGAGGGCAAACCCGCCTTTGCCATCACCTTCAAACTGCTCACCACCTCCGAAGGCAAGAAGATGGGCAAGACGGAAAAGGGCGCGCTGTGGCTGGACAGGGAGAAGACTTCCCCCTACGAGTTTTATCAATATTGGCGCAATATCGACGATGCGGACGTGGAAAATTGCATGAAATTGCTCACCTTCATGCCGCTTGACGAAATAGCCGAAATGTGCAAATACAAGGACGAGAGGATAAACGCGGCAAAAGCCCGCCTGGCTTACGAACTCACCGCCATCGTGCACGGCAAGGACGAGGCGGAAAAGGCGCAGGCGCAGTCGCTTGCGGCGTTCGCTTCTTCCGGCGGAGAGCTGCCCACGGCTGCGGTGCCCGCGGGCGTGAACAACATCGTGGACATCATGTGCGCGGTTAAGGCGGCAAAATCCAAATCGGAAGCGCGCCAGCTCATCGCGGGCGGCGGCGTAAAGGTGGGGGATGAAAAGATTACGTCTTTCGAAACCTCCTTTACAAGCGAGCAGTTAAAAGAGGGCATCGTACTGCACAAGGGCAAGAAGATGCACATTAAAGTCGTGCTCGAATAATATGGACTATTTGGGTTTGCAGGGGAGCTTCCGCAGGCAGGAAGTGATAAACAAATCCATCTTCATCACCACGCTTGTAAGGGTGGAAACGCCCGAACAGGCGGCGGAAGAGATAAAAAAGATAAAGCGGGAATTTTCCGATGCCACTCACAACTGCTACGCATATTCCGCGGGGCAGTATAAAAAGTCGAGCGACGACGGCGAACCCGCGGGGACTGCGGGTCAGCCCATGGCGGAAGTGCTGAAAAAGCGCGGCGCGGACATGATCTTGGCGGTGGTCACGCGCTACTTCGGCGGAATAAAGCTGGGTGCGAGCGGACTTATCGGCGCATATTCGGGCTGCGTTGCCCGCGCGCTGGACGAAGCCCCTGTGCGCGTCTATCGCCCATCCTGCGTGATAAAAGCTGACGTGGAGTACTCCATGGCGGGTGCGGCGGAGAGCATAGTTATCTCCTGCGGCGGAGTGATAGACGAGCGCGGCTGGGAGGGCGGCGCGCAGATAGTCGCGGCGCTTCCCAAAGAAAGCCTGCCCGCGTTCCAAAAACTGCTTACCGAGAGAACTTTCGGCAGGGGCAAAGTGCAAATTTTGCGCGAAGAATATCGCGCCTACAATGTAAAATAACTCGGCGAAAGCCAAAGAGGGGATTAAAATGAAAGTGACATTAACAAGTAACCCTAAGGCAAAGCCCGACTTCTCAAATTTGGGATTCGGCAAGTATTTTACCGACCATATGCTCGTTATGGAGTATGAGGGCGGCAAATGGGGAGAACCGGAGATAGTGCCTTACGCGCCTTTTTCCATGGCGCCTGCTACCAACGTATTGCACTATGCGCAGTCCATATTCGAGGGCGCAAAGGCTTACAAGAACAGCGAAGGCAAAATAACCGTGTTCAGGATAGACGACAACTTCGTGCGCATGAACAACTCCGCAAAGCGCATGTGCATGCCGCAAATCGACAGCGCTAAGGTGAAGGCGGCGCTCTTTGAACTGCTCAAATTGGAGCAGGATTGGATCCCCACCAAACCGGGTACGGCACTCTACATCCGCCCCTTCATGTTCGCAAACGAGGAGGTCTTGGGCGTGCATGCCAGCCACAAGTACACATTCTGCATCATTCTCTCCCCGGTGGGCTCTTACTACGCTCACGGGCTGGAACCCACCAAGATCTTGGTGGAAGAAAAGCTGGTGCGCGCCTTCATCGGCGGCACGGGCGAAGCCAAGTGCGCGGGCAACTATGCCTGCTCGCTCATGGGCGGAGAGATAGCCAACGAAAAGGGTTATGACCAAGCCCTGTGGCTGGACGGCAAGGAGCATAAATATGTGGAAGAAGTGGGCAGCATGAACATCTTCTTCGTCATCGGCGACGAAGTAGTCACCCCCGCGCTCGTGGGCAGCATCCTCCCCGGCATCACCCGCAACAGCTGCATTCAGGTGCTTAAAAAGTACGGCTACAAGGTGAGCGAGAGGCGCATTTCTATGGACGAAATAGTAAAAGCTTACGAGGACGGCAGCTTGAAGGAGAGCTTTGGTTCGGGCACGGCTGCGGTCATCTCTCCCGTGGGCGTGATCGGCTACCGCGGCAAGGACATGATAGTCGGCGGCGGCAAGATGGGCGAAATCACCGCCTTCCTTTACGACAAGATAACGGGCATTCAGCAGGAAAAATATCCCGACGAATTCGGTTGGGTGACCGAAGTAAAGTAACACTCCGTCCCTCGCTTTTTGCGGGGGACGATATTTTTACGGAAAAATTTTCAACCAAGGCGGCGCGTTTCATAAGTGCCGCCTTCTTAAATGCGCCTTTGCCTCAACGGCGGTGCCACCCGCACTGGGCCCCAGTAGAACACTTTAAGCGGGTGCCTTCCGTTCATTTTTGCACGATATGTCGTTTGTTGTAGGAGGTACTACAACTGCGCGCCATCTCGCACAAAACTGAACGAAATTCACCTCGCTAAAAGCAAGCATTTTGCAGTGGTGCGTAACGCATATAAACTACATCTATTCGAGAAAATCGGCAATATATGCAAAATGTGTTCTACCGGGGCCCAGTGCGGGTGTTGACATAATATATCTTATATGTTAGAATGCCGCTATGGAACTTGTGAATATCACCGCAAACAAAGCGGACGCAAAACAGCTCGGCAAATGGCTCAAGCGTGATTTCCCCTTGGCGGAGCGCACGCCCTTTCGCATTTTAAAATCGCTTGCAAAAAAGGGCAAGGCGCGCTTTTATTTTGCCAAGGAAGGCGGCAAAGTGCTCGCCTACACTGTGGTGCACTTCTTCCGCGGCTATACTCAGGTGCTCTATCTCGCTGTCATGCTGTCGGGCAGAGGGAAGGGCACGGGCGGCAAGGTGATCCCGCTCATCAAAAGCGACGTGGGAGGCACTCTCATTTTAGAAGTTGAGGATATAGAAAAAGCCGCAAACGAAGAAGAACTCACCATCCGCAAGCGCAGGATAGCCTTTTATAATCGCCTCGGCTTTAACCTGCTGGACGGGTGCGTATTGCACATCCCCGGCGGCGCGCTTCGCCCCATGTCCGACGGACCCGTGCGCGGCGATCTCCCCGACCTTTGGCAGTCCATGTACCGCGAACTTGCGGGACCCTTCTTCGGAATGTTCATTAGGGCGGGAGGGAAATAAATGATTTTTGAGGGGCGCAATAGAATTATTGCGAGCGATAGCGTCCCTCAAAAATCGTGATATTTTTTACCTTCATATACTAAATTTTATTGCGCCGCTTTTATCAGAAGGTAAAAAGTGATATTTTTTGGCAGATACACTATAATGCCATGAACAACTATTCGTGTGCCAAAAAGTGATATGCGCCCTCAAACCGCAAGCGACGAGAGGGCGCGTGATATTTTTGGAGACACTGTTTGCCGCAAGCGACAAACGCTCTCCAAAAGTTGCGGCTCCGCAAAGCGGGTTTACACTTGGTTGGTCTTGTTGCGAAAGTAATCACTCTAATCATTCTTAGATTTAATAGTAAAGCGACATATTTATCTAAAATAAAAATTCTAATGCGCCTGCGGCACCACAACTTTTGCGCGGCGTTGCTTGCAACAGTACGCGCTTCAAATAGTTGCGCTTGCCCTGCGTGGTTGAGTATCGCTAGGTCATATGCGGGAAGATTGGTTACATATCAGGTATCGTTACTGTATCTGTTGCCGCGCAAAGAGATTTGTGGGCAAATCTCCACGCGCCCTCTCGTCGCCTTGGCGGTTTGAGGGGCATAGTTGTGCTCGCCTTACTTTTCAGGTATCGATAGTTTTCAAGCGGATAAGTAATAAATGCTTTTTTAGGTATCGCAACATAATCTGCTGCCGCACAAAGAAATTTGACAAGCAAATTTCCACTTTTGGCATTTATAAAGCGGCGTATTTATTAAAGAAAAAAATGTAAATCCGCTTGCGGAGCCGCAACTTTTGGACAGCGCCGCTTGCGGCAGTATGTCCAAAAATATCACGCGCCCTCTCGTCGCTCTGCGGTTTGAGGGCGCATTTCACTTTTGGCGTATGATATGCTTCTGCGAAGAAAGAAAGCCTTGCGCTCCCTTATATGGTTACTTCAAGGCCTTATAATTTGGCAAGCCAAAAATATCACTTTTCGGAAGTAACGCGACATTCGCTTATTTCATAACTTTTATCTTCCGAAAAATATCACGATTTTTTCAGGTCGCTATCGCTCGTCATAAAATTATGCCGACCTGAAAAAATTATCTCTTCACATACTTCTCCCACAGCTCCGCGATTATGCTCTTATAGGAAAACTCGCCGCCCGGCGCGGAAACAAAGCACAGCGGCGGAAACGCCACGCACCACCAATTGTCGCCGCTGCCGCTGCCCAGCTCGATTATGATCGCGTCGTAAACGCCGTCGGGCAGGGTGATACTGCCGTATGTGCGGGCGGGGAACTGCTCGCGCGCCAGCCGCACGGTTGCGCCGTAATCAAAGTTGTTTTCTTCCAGCACGCGCTCGCAAAGCTCTTCCAGCGCGCCCTTGTTTTCCTCAACCACACTCATGGCGTAATCGAAATTCGTCACGTCGTGCAATAGGGGGGTTAGGTAATTTATCACGGCGTCCCGCACTTCGTATTTTACGTCTTGGTCGGTTTGCAGGTTGGAATTTGCGCGTATGTGAAGGCGCAGATATTGCGTGTTTTCACCCTGCGCGCAGGCGGTGAGTATCAAAATAACAATTAAAAGTATAACGAAGATAGCTATCGTTATGTAAAGCGGGCTTTTCAACTTCAACTTTTCCTTCATGGTCTTCTCCTTTATTTGCCGTTTGGCGTGATTATTGCCGCGCAATTTGAAATTATACTTCATAAAGAGCATTTTCTTGCGCAAACTACAATCAAGGAGGATACAATGCTTACAAGACAAAGGATAAACGGGCGCGGAGTTATCGCTTGCGCGCTTATACTCTTACTTATAGCCGTCCTGCTCATCGGCGGAGGAAAAGCCGTCGCGGCGGGCGAGCTGCTCCGCTACGGCAGCAGGGGCGAGAGCGTGAGGCAGGTGCAGTCGCGCTTAAACGAGCTTGGCTATTGGAGCGGCACGGCGGACGGCATCTTCGGCAACAACACTCTCTCTGCGGTAAGGCGCTTTCAGAGTGCAAAAGGTCTTTCCGCGGACGGAATAGTGGGACCCAAGACGTATGCCGCGCTGGGGCTTTCTTCCGCCTCGTCTACTTCCGGCGGATACTCTTCTTCCGACCTATATCTGCTTGCGCGGTGCGTGTACGGCGAAGCGCGCGGCGAGCCCTATGTGGGGCAAGTGGCGGTGGCGGCGGTGGTACTCAACCGCGTAAAGAGCGCGGCTTTCCCCAACTCCATCTCAGGCGTTATCTATCAGCCGTACGCCTTCACCTGCGTTTCGGACGGGCAGTTATATCTTGAGCCCAATCAAACGGCGTATAACGCCGCGCGTGACGCCATGAACGGCTGGGACCCCACCAACGGCTGCCTTTATTACTACAACCCCGCCACGGCAACGAGCGCGTGGATATGGTCGCGCCCCATCATGCTGCAAATAGGCAGGCATAACTTCTGCAAATAAGAGGTGAATATGGAAAAGAGCACTGCAACATTCATAACCATTCTCGCCGCGCTGCTCCTTGCGGCGGTAGCGGTGATGGGCGTATTTTTGAATATCTCCCTTCAATCGGAGCGGCAGTATAAGCTGGAAGCGAACAACGACTACGAGCAAGCGTACTATCAGCTTACAGACAGCGTGGGAAATATGCGCGTTAATTTAGATAAAGCGCGCGCAACGCATAGCAGCGCCATGATGTGCGAGCTGATGATGGACGCTTCCGTAAGCTGCGAAAGCGCGGCGCAGGCGCTTTACAAGTTCTCCGCGGACGGATACAGCGCGAGCGCGCTCACCAAGTTCGCCAATCAAGTGGGCGATTACTGCGCCTATCTGCACTCTAAGGCGGCAAAGGGTGAAGAGATCACTCAAAGCGACTATTCCACCCTGCAAAAGCTCAGCCAAACGGCGGCACTCGTGCAGGAAAAGCTCGCCCCCGTGCGCGAGGGCATGGGAGAGGGCGGCTACGAGTTCTCCTCCCGCCTGGGCAGCTTGAACGAGGAGTTTTCCTCTATCATGAACGCCCTTCAGGACGGTTCTATGGAGTATCCATCCCTCATCTATGACGGACCTTTCAGCGACGGGCTGGACGACAAGCAGGCAAAATCCCTCTCCGGCGAGGAGATAACGCCCGAGCGCGGCGCACAGATAATAAAGGAAAAGCTGGGCGGCATCGGCATTAACGGCGTGAGTTACGCGGGCGAGGGCAATTCGCACTTCAAAACTTACCTCTACACCATAGACGACGACCACGGCAGCGGCGACGTGCAGCTCTCCGCCGCAGGCGGGCACATCGTGCAATTCACCTTTAATTGCGAAGAGGGCGAAGAAAAGTCCTTCAACGCCAAGGAGAGCGCAATAGCGTTTGCCTCCGCCCTCGGCTATGAGAATATGACCCCCGTGTGGAGCGCGGAGAGCGGCGGCATTATATATATGAATCTGTGTTACGAGCAGGGCGGAGTGATAATCTACCCCGACATGATAAAGGTCAAGATAAACGCCCTCGACGGGCACGTCATCGGCTGCGAAACGCTCTCCTACCTGTTCAACCACACTTCAAGGAACATCGAAGCTCCGCAATTGAGCGAGCGGGAAATAATGGCGCGCAAGTACGGGGAGCTGGAAACGCAGAGCGTGCGCCTTGCCGTCATCCCCACGCCGGGCGGCGGCGAGCGCCTCGCTTATGAGGTGTACGGCAGGGTAGGCGAAGAAAAATTCTTCGTATACGCCGATACTTCCACGGGCGACGAGGTCAGGGTGCTCATGGTGGTGAACGGCGAGCAGGGAGAACTGCTTATTTAACGGACGGGGAATTATTCCCGCAAGGAAAGTCGCGGAGGGAAACTTCCGCGATTTTTCTCATTTTGCAACAAATATTTATTTTTTTTGTAAAAGTATTTGATAAAGAGGGCAAAGTATGTTATTATTATAGCGTATCAAGTAAGAGAGGATTTATATGTCCAACGACTCCTGCGACGGTAAACCGCGATCGCAACTTACACATTCTGTATCGTTTTACGCAAACGACATCTATTCGTGCAAAGGAATAATGTGCAATAATTTTCATACGCAAAAAGTTTTACGGAGGTCAAAATAGATATGCCATTTTTTGAACACGTATTCAAATTCGGCAAGGAAGACACCAGCAATATGGGCATTCTCGCACTGCAAGGGGCGAGGGAGCTCGGTAAAAAAGTGGACGACTATCTCGTCAACTGGTACAATACGGAAGCGGAAAAGCACGGGAGCAAATCCAGGGTAAAAACCTTCCTCATCGCAAACTCCTGCCCCAGGTTCACCACGGGCGACGGCAAGGGACTTATTGCGGAAACGGTGCGCGGGAAGGACATCTACATCATCGTGGACGTGGGCAATTACTCGATTGAATACAACATGTTCGGCATGATGCATCGTATGTCGCCCGACGACTACTATGCGGACTTAAAGAGGATAATCGCCGCTATGGGCGGCAAGGCAAAGTCCATCACCGTGGTCATGCCCATGCTCTACGGCGGCAGGCAGCACCGCCGCAACGCGCGCGAATCTCTCGACTGCGCCCAAATGCTGCAAGAGCTTCAAACGATGGGCGTAAGCGAAATGATAACTTTCGACGCTCACGACCCCCGCGTGCAAAACGCCGTTCCCCTTATGGGATTCGACAACTTCATGCCCACCTATCAGATACTCAAAGCGCTGCTCGAAAAGTATCCCGATGTGAACATGAGCAAGGAAAACTTTATGATAGTCAGCCCCGACGAAGGCGCCATGGGCAGGAACATATATTATGCTTCCGTGCTGGGCACCGACTTGGGTATGTTCTATAAAAGGCGCGACTATGCCAACGTGGTCAACGGCCGCAACCCCATCATCGCGCACGACTACATCGGCAACGACGTTTCCGGCAAGGACATCTTCGTTGCGGACGACATCATCGCCACGGGCGACAGCATGCTCAAACTGTGCGTGGAATTAAAAGAGCGCGGCGCGGACAAGATCTTCCTCTCCGCCACCTATGCGCTGTTCACCGAAGGGCTGCAAAAGTTCCGCGACGCATACGATCAGGGGCTGTTCACCGCAGTGGTCAGCACCAACCTCACTTACGCCACGCCCGAACTTTTGAAAGAAAAATGGTTTATCCAGGCGGATATGTCCAAATTCGTGGCGTACATCATGGCGGCTTGCAATCAGGGATATTCCATCAGCACGCTGCTTGACCCTCACGACAAAATACATGAGCTCATCGAGGCGTACAACAAGTGTCGCCCTCAGCAGCTCGCAATAAAAATAGAGGAGTAATTATGAAAATCAAATGGCTCGGTCATTCCTCCTTCTTGTTGGAAGAATCCACCGGCACTTCGATCGTCACCGACCCTTACGACGGGGATTACGTGGGAATCCCCTATCCTAAGGTGCGTGCCGACATCGTAACGATAAGTCACGGTCACAAAGATCACAATGCGGTGAGCGCCGTAGAGGGCAATCCCAAAGTGATCGACAGCGTGGGATTTTGGGAGATAGACGGCGTAGACATCAACACGCTGGAATCCAACCACGATCACCACGGTGGGAGCCGCAGGGGAAAGAACCTCATCTGTAAGTTTCGTTTAGACGGCGTGGATGTGGTGCACATGGGCGACATCGGCGAGGAGATCACTCCCGAGTTGGGCGAGGCGATAAGTCCGGTAAACGTACTTTTAATCCCCGTGGGCGATAATTACACGATAGGGGCAGAACAAGCCAAGGAATATGTGGACTTCCTCATGCCCGATATCGTCATCCCCATGCACTACAAGACCCCGTCCTGTCAGCTGGACATCGACAAACTCAGGCCGTTTTTACAGATGTTTGACGATGAGCACATCCGCTTTATTGAAGGCGACAGCATCGAACTCGACAGGGAAGATTTTGACGGCGAAAGCACAAAAGTTATCGTGTTTGACGGCGACAAATTCTAAAAAAATTAAGTCGGCGCCCGTTTTGCAGGTGCGGGCGCCGCATTAAAAACTTTTCATAAGAAAATCAATAACCGATATATATTTTAGTAAGCAAGCGTAGCATGAGTTTACATTGTGTTACCATAGTATACAAAAAAATAACTATATAACCCCATTAAAGGAGCTGTTTATGAGCGATTCAGAGCGTTATTATACCGAAGAGGAATTGATGAGGATGTCTATTTTTCAATTGCGCGACACGGCAAGGAAGATAGGCGTAGCCTCCCCCACAACCAAGAAAAAAGCGGAACTTGTAAAAGAATATATCGATATATCCTCGGGCAAGGAAAGTCCCACCCTTACCCCCAACCGCGGACGTCCGCCCAAAAAGAGGGTGGAGCAAACCCCTCTCCCCGCAGAAGAAGCCCCCGCGCAGCCGGCGGAGCAGGAAAAGCCCAAGCCGGGAAGACCCCGCAAGGCGGCAGAGCAGGCGGAAGGGCAGGATCAGCAGGCGGAGGCGGTGCAGGAAAAGCATTACGCCACCCCGGAAGAACTTTTGAAAAACGAAGATTGCGAGCGTAAGAGCGGCGTGCTCGACGTGCTCGCGGAAGGTTACGGCTTTTTGCGTGCGGAAAATTGCGAATACGGCAATAAGGACGCCTATGTGTCCGCCAAACTCATCCGCGGCATGGGTCTGCGCGCGGGCGACATGGTGGTCGGCATAGCCAAGAAGAATGCGGAAAACCGCCCTCCCGCCATCGTATCGGTGGAAACGGTCAACGGCAACACGCCGGAAAATCTGCGCCAGCGCCCTCAATTCGACAATCTCATCCCCATCTATCCCAACGAACGTTTCAAGCTGGAGCGCGACAGCGCGCGCAACGACTTCGCCATCCGCTGCATCGACCTCATCGCCCCCATCGGCAAGGGGCAGAGGGCAATGATAGTTTCGCCCCCCAAGGCAGGTAAAACCACCCTTCTTAAAAAGATAGCCGGTGCCATCGCCGATAATTACCCCAACGTCATGTTATTCGTGCTCCTCGTGGACGAACGCCCGGAAGAAGTCACCGACATGCAGCGCTCCATTCGCGGCGAAGTGATCTACTCCACCTTCGACGAAATGCCGGAACACCACTGCAAGGCGGCGGAACTGCTGATCGAGCGCGCCAAGCGCAACGTGGAGCTGGGCAAGGACGTGGTGATAATCATGGATTCACTCACCCGCCTCGCGCGCGCTTACAACCTCACCATTCCCCCCACGGGCAGGACGCTCTCCGGCGGTATCGACCCCGGCGCCCTCCACGCCCCCAAGAGGTTCTTCGGCAGCGCCCGTAACATAGAAAACGGCGGCAGCCTCACCATCATCGCCACCGCGCTCATCGATACCGGCTCCCGCATGGACGACGTCATCTACGAAGAATTCAAGGGCACCGGCAACATGGAAATCCACCTCGACAGGAAGCTCTCCGAACGCCGCATCTTCCCTGCAATCGACCTCAACCGCTCCAGCACCAGGAGGGAAGATCTCCTTCTTTCCCAAAAGGAGCTTGAGGGCGTCTTCGCTATCCGCCGCATGATCGCCGGCGACAACGCCGACGCCACCGAGCAGCTCCTCAATATGCTCATGCGCACCAAAAACAACGCGGAGTTTGTGGATAATGTGTTGCTCCACATGAAAGCATTGGAAAAACAGGGGTTCAAATATACGGGACGATAAAAAACAAAAAGGATAAACTTGAAAAGGCGGACGAAGAAAGTCTGCCTTTTTGTTTTTTACGCCTCGTATATTTGATCGAGGGCACTCCATATAAGCCGCGTGATACGTTGTCAAGGCACGAATTTCGGGAAATCACGTACAAGGAGTACGCTCATTCCCAAAATTCGCACCTTTCCTAGTCTGACACGGCTTCTATGAAGTGCTTTCAATTCGCGGCGTTAAAGCGGTTATAAATTAAAATTTTGAGCGAGGGCACTTCATATAAGCCGCGTGATACGTTGTCAAGGCACGGATTTAGGGAAATCACGTACAAGGAGTACGCTCATTCCCAAAATACGCACCTTTCCTAGTCTGACACGGCTTCTATGAAGTGCTTTTGTGGCGCAACATTAACAAGGTTTTTTATTTAAATAGTACGCTCATTTCCGAT
The DNA here is from genome assembly GCA_944381275.1 of uncultured Clostridia bacterium. Lineage (GTDB taxonomy): Bacteria > Bacillota > Clostridia > Christensenellales > UBA3700 > Alloclostridium. The sequence continues at coordinate 24,002 of CALWKO010000015.1, forward strand.
TTTCGCACCGGCAGGGCATACCAGTGACAGCTAGATGAACAATAAAAAATCCGCTCGAAAGGGCGGATAATTTTTGCGCTGTGGAGCGGGTGATGGGAATCGAACCCACAACCTAAGCTTGGGAAGCTCATGTTTTACCACTAAACTACACCCGCGCAAGTAAGTATATGATAGCACAATAAAAAATATAAGTCAACGGCAAGGGGCGGGCGGAAAAATTTTTGTGCGAAAATTCCTCTCTTACCCGCACTGGGCCCCAGTAGAACACTTTAAGCGGGCGCCTTCCGCTCATTTTTGCGCGATATGTCGTTTGTTGTAGGAGGTACTACAACTGCGCGCCATCTCGCACAAAACTGAACGAAATTCACCTCGCTAAAAGCGAGCATTTTGCGGTGGCGTAATAGCACACATGAATTAACATATATTTGAGAAAATCGATTATATATGCAAAATGTGTTCTACTGGGGTTGGGTGCGGGTACCCGCAAATTTATATTTTATTCAAATACCCCCTTGCCCCCGCGCGCATTTTGCGTTATAATAAGATATATGATATACGCGGGAGAATTTTCTGGTTTCAAAAAGGTGATCCTTGCCGTTTCCGGCGGGAGGGATTCCATGTGCATGCTGCATTTTTTCATCGAGAATGCGCAAAAGTTGCCGCCGTTTGCGGTGCTCAACTTCGAGCACGGCTTGCGCGGGAAGGAATCGAATGAGGACAGCGCCTTTGTGAGCGCCTTTTGCGCCGAGCGCGGCATACAATGTGATGTGATCCGCTTGAAGTGCAAGGACTTCTGCAAACGCCACGGGTACGGGGTTGAGCAGGGCGCGCGCATACTTCGCCGCCGCGAGTTCGAGAGGATAGTCAAGTGCGGCCTTGCGGACAGGGTGCTCACCGCCCACCACGCGGACGACAACGCGGAGAGCATACTCATGCACATCTTCCGCGGCAGCGGACTTAAAGGGCTGTGCGGCATACCGCGCGACGACGGGGTGGTATATCGTCCGCTCATCGACACCGCTTCGGAGCAGATAGCCGAATACGCGCGGCGAAAGGGCGTGCCCTACCGCGAGGATTCTTCAAATGACGACACGCGCTATTCTCGCAACTATGTGCGCAAAGAGCTGCTGCCGAAGATAGAAGAGCGCTTCCCCAACGCGCGTGAGGGCATAGCCATGCTGGGCAAGCGCGCTGCGCAAGCATACGAATACATCGCTCAGCACTCGCCCAAGGCCGTCATGCGCGAGCGTGCGGCGGTGCTCAAATTGAGCGATCTGCACGGGGTCACGGGCGAAACGGCTGTATTCGAGGCGCTGGGGAAAATAGGCGGCAGGGTGGACGTGACGAGCGACCATATCGCGGCTATCTTCGCCCTGGCGGAGAGGGAAAACGGCGCAATGGCGTATCTGCCTTCCGCGTACCGCGCGTGCAGGGTGGGCGACGAGGTGCACTTTTACCGCGAAACGCCCGTATTCGGCGGCGAACTGCCCTTTGAAACGGGCGGGGCGAGCATAGGCGAATACGAGGTGGTGGTTTCCAAGAAGAAGGAGCACGGCGCGCTCATGATAAACGCCTCTGCGGTACCGAAAGACGCCGTGTGGCGCACGCGCCGCGATGGGGACATCTTCCTGCCATTTGGCGGAGGAAGGCGCTCCTTGGGCGATTGGCTCACGGATAAAAAGGTGCCCAAATATCTGCGCGCACACATCCCCGTGCTGGCGAGCGGCAGGGAGATATATGTGGTTGCGGGCATGGAAATATCGCAAAAATTAAAGGTAAACGAAGGCGATGACCGCCTTTATATCTGCGTTAGGAGAATATAATGAGTTACGTATTAGACAAGGTTTTGATCGACGGAGGCAGCATTCAAAAGCGCGTTAAGGAGCTCGGCGAGCAGATAACGCGCGACTATGCGGGCAAACAGCCCGTAGCCGTGTGCACTTTGCGCGGCGCGATACCCTTTTACGCCGACCTCATCCGCGTGATAGATCTGCCCGTGACGGTGGATACCATCACCGTATCGAGTTACGGCAGCGGCACCACGAGCGGCAGTTTGAAGGTGATTTCCGATATGCGCACGGACGTAAAGGGCAGGGACGTGCTCATCGTCGACGACATAATCGACAGCGGCAAGACCTCTCTCGCCCTTGAAAAAATGCTGAAAGAGCGCGGCGCAAACAGCGTGAAGATATGCGCGCTCCTGGATAAGCCCTCCCGCCGCGTGGTGGACATAAAGGGCGATTACGTCGGCTTCGACATCCCCGACGAATTCGTGGTGGGTTACGGCTTGGATTGGGACGAAAAGTTCCGCAATCTCCCCCACGTGTACACCTTGAAAAGCCGTGAATGAAGAGCTCAAAGCCCTAGCCGAATTTTTCCCGCCCGAAAAGCCGCTGTATGCGGTGGGCGGATGCGTGCGCGACGAACTGCTGGGCAGAAAAGTTTACGACGTAGATCTAACTTCCGCTTGTTTACAAGAGCAGGCGGAATGTTTTGCCGAAAGGGCGGGAATGCGCGTGAGCTTGGGTTCAAAGCGGCTGGGCACGGTGATAATAAAGGGAAAGGGCAGCTACGAATACACCCCCTTCCGCGTGGACAGCTACCCCGCGGGGAGCGGCGTGCACAAGCCTTCTTCCGTGCGCTTTACAGCAGACATCCGTGAGGACGCGCGTCGGCGCGACTTCACCGTGAACGCCCTTTACAAGAACATCAAAACGGGCGAAACGGTGGATCTTTTGGGCGGAGTTTCCGATTTGAAAAACCGCCTGCTGCGCGCGGTGGACGACCCCATGCGAGTGCTGGGCGAGGACGGACTTAGAATAATGCGCCTATATCGCTTCGTATCCGTATTGGGTTTCGACGCGGAGGAGGGCACGGCGCACGCCGCACGCGAAAAAAGTCCCCTGCTTTATGACATTGCCCCCGAACGCATACGCGTGGAGCTGGATAAATTGCTCGCCGGCGAGCACGTGGGCGCGGCGCTCCGCGGACTTGTAAATTGCGGCGCAATGGCGGTAATCCTGCCCGAATTTTGCGAGAACATCGGCGTAAAGCAGAACGAGCGCTTCCATAAATTCACCGTGGACGAGCACATCATCAAAACGGTGGAATACGCCCCCGAGGGAGTGCGCCTTGCCGCGCTTTTGCACGACATAGCCAAGGGCAGGTGCGTGAAGGAAGAGGGGAATATGTACCGCCACGCCGACGCGGGCGCGCGCATGGCGGAGGAGATTATGACCCGCCTGCGCTACCCCAAGGCGGAGATCAAGCGGGTGACGAGGCTGGTCGCCCTGCACATGACGGATATGCGCGGCGACATGCGGGAGAGCAAATTGCGCCGCTTTGTGGCGGACAACGCCGATATAATAGACGACCTTACAAGCCTTATCATCGCGGACGCAAAAGCCACGTGCGGGGAAGATATGGTGGACATGGATAAATGCCTGCGCATAGCGCGCCTGCGGGATAGGATGAAAGCCGAGGGCATCCCCTTTTCCGTGGGCGAACTCGCTGTAAGCGGCAAGGACGTGATGGCATTCGGCTATCGCGGCAAACAGGTGGGCAAGGTGCTGGAAGAACTGTTCACGCTCACCCTTCAAGGAGAAAAAGTAAACGAAAGGCAAACCTTGCTTTCCGTATTGAATAAGAGGAAGAATAATGACTGAATTTATCGTAACAACGGTTTTGCTCGTGCTGGTGCTTATCGTCGCCGCGGCGGCGCTGGCGGTATTGCTCGTGCGCGGCAGGGGCAAAAAGGACCCCTCCGCCGATACCCCACTTTCCGAAGAGTACTTTGAGGAAACTCTGCACAAGGTGGAAAAGGAGATAAAAGCGAGCGTGGAAACGCAGGGAAAAGTGGTGAACGCCTCTATCACTTCCGCAAACACCGCCCAAACAAGCACGTTTGGCGCATATATGAATAACATCACGCAGATATCCGAACAGACGCGCAACGCCGTGAACGAGAACTTCGAAAAGCTCACCGTGAAGGTGGACGCACGCCTGCAAACGCTCGGCACGCAGATGAGCGAAAGGCTGGACAAGCTGGACGAAAACGTGCAAAAGAGCCTGGATAAGGTGCGCGACGAAAACACCGCTCAGCTGGAAAAAGTGAGGCATGACAATGCAGAGCAGTTGGAAAGGGTGCGCAAGGACAACGCCGATCAGCTGGATAGAATGCGCGCCACGGTGGACGAAAAGCTGAACGAAACGCTGGAAAAGCGGCTTGCGCAATCCTTCAAAACGGTGCAGGATTCGCTGGAAAGCGTATACAAGGGGCTGGGCGAGATGAAGACGCTCGGCGAGCAGGTGGGCAACATGAACAAGCTGCTCGGCGGCGTTAAGACGCGCGGCAATTGGGGCGAAGTCGCCCTTGAATCGCTGCTGGAAGACGCCTTGGCGCCCGGTCAGTACGAAAGGCAGGTGCAGGTCAAGCGCGGCAGCCAGGAGCGCGTGGACTTTGCCGTGCGCATGCCGGGCAGCGAGGGCAAGGAAGTGCTTCTGCCGATAGACAGCAAGTTCCCCGCAGAAGATTATTTGAGGTATGCCGACGCGGTGAACGCGGGCGACAGCGCCGCGGCGGAGATCGCGTTGAAGGCGTTCAAAGCCTCCGTACTCACCCAAGCCAAGAGCATACGCGATAAATACCTCGCCGCGGGCACTACCGATTTCGCTGTGATGTATCTGCCTTCGGAGAGCGTGTATGCCGAGGTGGTGCGCGACGGGGGATTGCTGGACAAGCTGCGCCGTGATTACAACGTTGTGCCTTGCGGTCCTTCCACCATGGCGGCGCTCCTCAACAGCTTGAAGATGGGCTTTACCACCATGAAATTGCAAAAATCGAGCAAGGAAATAGCCAAGGCGTTCACCGACTTCAAAAAGCAATTCAGCGGTTTTTCCGCCTTGGTGGAAAAAGCTCAGGAACAGAACGAGAAGGTGGGCGGCACGCTCAGCAATATCGCGGACAAGACGGGCAAGGTGATGAAGAAGATAAACAAAATAGCCAGCGATAACCCCGAGGTGGGGGAAGAAGAGGGCGCTCAGCAGCTGCCGGGAGGTGACGAAGAATGAAACTCGATCTGCATCTGCATTCCACCGCTTCCGACGGGAGCGACAGCCCCTCCCGCATCGCAGAGCTCGCCAAGGAAAAGGGCATAGACGTCATCGCCCTCACCGATCACGACACCGTCAGCGGCGTTAAGGAAGCGCTCGACAAGGGCAAGGAGTTGGGCGTAAAGGTGCTGCGCGGCGTGGAGCTTTCCGCCTTTTCATCTTACGAAGTGCACGTTTTGGGCTACAATATCGACATAAACAGCGCCGCCCTAAACGGCAAGTTGGAAGAGCTCAGGCAAAAGCGCGTTTCCCGCGCCCACAAAATTTTAGATAAGCTGGAAGCTTTCAATATAAAGCTCGACCGCAGTCAATTGAAAAACGACGGCAGCGTGGGGCGCCCGCACATAGCGCAGCTGCTCTTGCGGGGCGGATACGTCACGTCCATCCAGGACGCCTTCGAAAGGTATTTAGGCAAGACGGGCGCGGCGTACGTCCCCTCGAACAGGCTCACTCCGCTCGAAGCGGTAAAGACGATAAAAGCCGCCGGCGGTCTTGCCGTGCTCGCTCATCCGCTCGTCTTTGTGAACAAGGGAGTGCTCGACGACCTCATCTGCGGCTTGAAGCCCTTCGGGCTGGACGGGCTGGAGGCGAACTATCCATCCCACACCCCGGAGATCACCGCCCATCTTTACGATGTGGCACGCAACTACCGCCTCATCGCCACCGGCGGCACCGACTACCACGGCAAAATCCGCCCCGTAGAGATGGGCAGCGTGGAGTGGAGGATAGACGGGTATACGAGGAGAAGGCTGGAGATATGATTTTTATGGGGCGCAAAGTAATTGTTTGCGAAGCACACCCGTAGCCGTCCCCAAAAGGGCACTTTGAGCGCGGTCTTTTCGGCAGTTTTGCACAATGCGCCGACTTGTCGTAGGTGACTACGACCGCGCGACGCCTTGCACAAACCTGCACAAAAATCCCATCGCTGAAAGCAAGCATTTTAAGAAAATGTGCCCCTTTGGGGACGGCTACGGGTGGCGCCCCATAAAAATCGTGATATTTTTCGGAAGATAAAGATTATGAATTAAGCGAATGTCGCGTTACTTCCGAAAAGTGATATTTTTGGCTTGCCAATCTATAAAGCCTTGAAGTGACCGAAAGGGAGCGCAAGGCTTTTTTCTCTTCGCAGAAGCTATTTCACACGCCAAAAGTAAAATGCGCCCTCAAACCGCGGAGCGACGAGAGGGCGCGTGATATTTTTGCGCGTACAGTTGCGAGCAACGCCGCGCAAAAGTTGCGGCACCGCAAGCGGATTTACAACTACATATGAACTAGCGATACCCGATAAAGCAAGGCAAGCGCAACTATTTGAAGGAGATACAGTTTGCCGCAAGCGACAAACGCTCTCCGCCGATTGTGCTATTTATAGCGTAATCGGCTTTCGCGGGCAACATTATTATGCTTGCATTCCGTCTAAGCAGTCAACTTTCCTTATTAAATAGCAACGCTTACCGCAATTCTTTTCCGCGAAGTAAGTTAAGGTGCCGCAGGCGCATTAGAATTTTTATTTTAGATAAATACACCGCTTTACTATTAAATCTAAGAATGATAGAGTGATTACTTTCGCAACAAGACCAACCAAGTATAAACCCGCTTTGCGGATCCGCAACTTTTGGACAGCGCCGCTCTGCGGCTGTATGTCCAAAAATAGTTGCGCTTGCCCTGCGTGGTCGGGTATCGCTAGTTCATATGCGGAAAGATTAGTTACATATCGGGT
>CALWKO010000016.1 GCA_944381275.1 uncultured Clostridia bacterium
ATCACTTCAAGGCAAAAAGGGATGCAACGTCACGTTGCCGCCCGCTTAAAGTGTTCTAACAGGGTTGGGGAAAGGTACAAAGCTATACAAACCATCATATAAAACTATTGCCCCGCATGGCGGGTAAAATAAAAGTAAATTATAATTATTTTACGGAAGCGGTTATTGATTTTGTATTTCCCGCTGTTTATAATAAATTGCGGAGGAGTGATGAAAAAGAAATTGGCTCTTATCTTAATAGCCGTTTTGGCATTGTGCGGAGCGGGCGTATTCGCCGCGGCGTGCGGGGTGAAAGCCACCGCCCAAGGGCAGTGGGATCTGCTTTCGTGCACCGACGAAGAGGGCAACGTGATCGCGTACGGCGTGAATGTGGGCGGCAGCACGGGCGGTGAAAAGATGAACATCTCCTGCGAAGTATCCGCCGCGCGCTTTGTGGTGCGCTATTCGGGCAACACCTATTACGGCGATTACGAGGAGAGCTCGAAAAACGACGAAATCTCCCTCACCATAACCATGGACGGCGGCACGGTGCTGCAAGCCACCTGTTACCTTTACAAGAGCGAAACCAGCGAAGTGCAATTAATGCGCCTCACCTACGAAGGGCGCACCTACACCTTTAGAAAAATTGCTTGACATCCCGCCGCGCCGCGTGCGAGTGATATTGGTTAAAGAGCGCCCCGCGCTCAAAAAAGCGAGCCGAGGGGCTCGCTTTTAAGTAATCAAGTGGACAGAATGCTTATCAGCTTGTCCTTTGCCGACTTAGCCTTTTTCTTCGGCTTAGAAGTTTCCATGGCGAGCGCGGTCAAAAGTCCCACGCTCATGCCCAGCATAAATCCCTTCATAAAGCGCACCTCCTTTGGGGTGAGTGTGCGCAATATTCGTCAAATTATGCTATTTAACGCCCTTGTCCTTAAAAAACTCCTTCGCCGTTGCGATGGATATGTAATCGGGATTCTTGTCGTCGCATTCAAAGATGATGTTGTCCGCCATTTTGAGCGCGGCTGCATAGGTGTCGTTTGTGCGGATGGTCCACATTATTATCATCTTTTCGGGATGAGCCGCCTTTATCTTGCCGAAGTATTCTTCGCGCGGCTTTTTCACGGGTATCGCCAAAAAGTCCATCTTCTTGTACTGCTCCCTCGCCTTTGCGGGCAGAAATTGAAAGGCGTATATATCATAAAGCTGACCTATTATCACCTCGGGGTGGTGCTTCACCCACCAATCGGTTATAGCCCAATTAAAAGATTCTATGCACCACTTGCCGGGGAAATCCTTTAAAGCTTCGTATACGGCGGAGCAGGTGGCTTCCACGCGCGTGGTCGTCTTTATCTCCACGATCAGTTTGCCGTTTTCGCCCAAATCGCCAAGCACGTCGGTGAAGAGGGGGATGCACTCGCTCGTGCCGATGAGGGGGTAGTCGCTCAAACGGCTCGTATCTATCCTGTAAGGGGACATCCTCTTGCCGCACATCCTCTTTAAGGTGGCGTCGTGGTGCACGATGAGCTTGCCGTCCTTGGTGAGGTATACGTCCAGCTCGCTCCCCAAGCCCGCCTGCGCCGCGCGCTTGAATGCCGCGCGCGAATTTTCCGGTATGTCACGATTGTTGTGCAGTCCGCGGTGGCAGAACACCGTTTCCTTTAACCATTGCATGTCCTTCATAAGTATTCCTCGTAATTATTTCAGTATCCCAAATTTTCCCCCGCGATCACCACGTGCACTTCCGTTTGATACTTGGTGGGGTGGTGCGTTATCGCGGTCACGTTGCATATGCAGTCGGGGCTGTTGCAATGCGAGCATTTGCCCGTCACCGCGCAGGGCGTCTTTTTATTCAGCCGCTTGGCGTTGAGAGGGGCGGCGATATTGCTCGCCCTGTCAAGAGCGGCTCCTAGGGTGGGCGCAATCTTATTTATGCCTATGATGTAGACTATCTTCTTCACCCCAAAGCAAAGCGCGCTCACACGGTTTGCCGCGCCGTCGATATTCACCAGCTCGCCGCCCTCCGTCATCGCATTGGCGGAGGTGAGGTACCAGTCCGCTTTGCCCGCCTTTTGGTAGACGTCCCCGCGCTCGCTCTCCGGCACGGCAGAGTGGGCGTAAACCTTGTGCCCGCTCTGCACAAGCCGCTCGAGTATGTGCAAGGAAGCTATCGTCATACTGCCGCCCGAACCCACGCTTTCGCCATCGGGAATGAGCGAGCAGACGTAATCCGCCGCTTCGGCTCCGCTTTCAAAGTACGCGGGGATAAAGCCGCGTATTTTCAGATTTTTCAAAATTTTATTCATGTCCATATCACTATTTTACCACCTTTACGGGAATATGCAAGCATTTTTTTACGATTTTGTAAAAACCAATGTACGCGGCGGTACCTTATTTTCCTTGCTAAATCGCCTATTTTTATATATAATATTTGCAAGGAGTACTTATGCCCAAAGATCAGAAACATATCAGGAACTTTTGCATCGTGGCGCACATCGACCACGGTAAATCCACCCTCGCCGACAGGATCATGGATCTCACCGGCGCCGTCAGCGCGCGCGAAGCCAAGCAGCAGCTGCTCGACAGCATGGACATCGAGCGTGAAAGGGGCATAACCATAAAGCTCACCCCCGTGAGGATGCACTATACCTACGACGGGCAGGAGTACGAACTCAACTTGATCGACACGCCCGGGCATGTGGACTTCACCTATGAAGTTTCCCGCTCCCTCAAAGCGTGCGAGGGCGCCATTTTGATAGTGGACGCTTCCCAGGGTGTGGAGGCGCAGACGCTCACCAACGTATATCTCGCGCTCGACAACGATTTGGAGATAATCCCCGTAATAAACAAGATAGATCTGCCTTCCGCCCGCCCGGACGAGGTTAAGGCGGAGATAGAGGACGTGATAGGTCTGCCCGCAGACGACGCGCCCCTCATATCCGCCAAGGAGGGCATTGGTATAGACCAGGTCTTGGAACAGGTGATAACCCTGCTTCCTCCGCCCAAGGGCGACTTCGACAAGCCGCTCAAAGCGCTCATCTTCGATTCGTTTTACGACAGTTACAAGGGCGCGATCTCCATCATCCGTGTGTTCAACGGCAGCGTAAAGGCGGGCGACAAGATAAAGATGATGGCGACGGGCGCCACCTTCGACGTGACGGAAGTGGGCTACTTCACACCCGGCTCCACCCAGGCGGAGAGCCTGAGCGCGGGCGACGTGGGCTATTTGTGCGCAAGTATTAAAAACGTGTCCGACACCAAGGTGGGCGATACGATAACCTCCGCCGTCAATCCCACGGAAGAAGCTCTCCCCGGCTTTAAGGAGGCGGAGCCCATGGTGTTTTCCGGCGTGTATCCCGCCGACGGCGCGCGCTACGACGACTTGAAAGAAGCGCTGGAAAAACTCAAGCTGAACGACGCCGCGCTCTTTTACGAGCCGGAAGTTTCCGCGGCGCTCGGCTTCGGCTTCCGCTGCGGATTTTTGGGCTTGCTGCATATGGAGATCATCGAGGAGAGGCTGGAGCGCGAATTCGACCTCGACCTCATCACCACCGCGCCGAGCGTTTCCTACCGCGTGGTCACCACCAAGGGCGAAACGCTGGAAATTTCCAATCCCACCGCGCTGCCCAACATGAGCGAGGTGGACCATTTGGAAGAGCCCATGGTCAAGGCTTCGATATACACGCCGCCCGAATACGTGGGCACGATAATGGAGCTTTGCCAAGATAAGCGCGGCAGCTTTATAAATATGACTTACATCGAAACCACCCGCGTTTTGATAGAATACGAGATGCCTTTGGGCGAGATAATCTATGACTTTTTCGACAGTTTGAAGTCGCGCAGTAAAGGTTACGCCAGCCTGGATTACGAGATGAACGGCTATAAAAAGAGCGATTTGGTCAAGATGGACATCCTGCTCAACGGCGAAGTGTGCGACGCGCTCAGCCTAATCATCCACCGCGACAAGGCGTACGCGCGCGGCAGGGCGATAGCGGAAAAATTGAAGGACGTCATCCCCCGCCAGCAGTTTGAAATACCCATCCAAGCGGCGATCGGCGGCAAGGTCATCGCCCGCGAAACTGTCAAGGCGGTGCGCAAGGACGTGCTCGCCAAGTGCTACGGCGGCGACATCACCAGGAAGAAGAAGCTGCTCGAAAAGCAAAAAGAAGGCAAAAAGCGCATGAGACAGATAGGCTCGGTGGAAGTGCCCAGCGAAGCCTTTATGACCATTTTGAAATTCGACGGCAAGTAAGATGAATTTCGGCTTGTATATCCACATTCCCTTCTGCCGCCGCATATGCGCGTATTGCGACTTTTACCGCGGCGTTTACGACAGGGCGCGGGCGGAAAAATACCCCGCGGCGCTGGGCAGGGACGCGCAAAACTTTATGAATAATTATCCCGTGCAGGGGGCGGCGGACACCGTGTATATCGGCGGAGGCACCCCCACCGTTTTGCCCTCAGGCGAGTTAAGAGCCGCCCTAGAAATGATAAAAAAGCACATCCCCATATTACAGGGCGCGGAATTTTCCTGCGAGGGCAATCCCGAATCGTTTACCGAAGAAAAGGCGGAAGAGCTTAAAAGTTTGGGAGTAAGCAGGATGTCTTTGGGAGTGCAGTCGCTTTCCAATAAAACCCTTGCCGCGCTGGGCAGGATCCACTCCGCCGAAGACGCCGTGCGGGCGATAAAGAGGGCGGCGGATCACGGCTTTTCCGTAAGCGCGGATCTTATGCTCGGCGTACCCTTCCAAAGCGAAGCGGACGTGAGGGAGTTCCCCTTTATCATGCGCGATACGGGCGCGGAGCACCTTTCCGCCTATATGCTCACGGTGAGCGAGGGCACCGCGCTTTACGATATGGTGAAGAGGGGGGAGTTCACTCCCGACGACGACCGCTCCGCAGACCTTTATTCCGCCTTTCACGAAGCGGCGCAAGCTGCGGGATATATCCGTTACGAGGTGAGCAATTGGGCGCTCCCCGGCAGGGAGTGCCGCCACAACTTGAAGTATTGGACGGGCGGCGACTATGTGGGGCTGGGCGCGGGCGCTTATTCAAAGGTGGGCTTGACCCGCTTCCACACCGCTCCCGACATAGATCTCTATTTGAAGGAAATCTCTCGCATAACCGACGAAGTCATGACCGAGCAAGAGCTCGCCAAGGAAAAAGTCATCTTCGGTCTGCGCACCCGCTTCGGCGTGCCGGCGGACGTCTTGACCCAAGCGGGCATAGACGCGGGCGCGCTCCTGCAAAAGGCGGGCAAATACTTCACCTTTACGCAAAACACCCTGCGCATCAAGGAGGAATATATGATAGTTTCCGACGGGGTGGCGGTGGAGTATTTGCTATAATGATTTTTATGGGGCGCAAAGTATTTGTTTGCGAAGCGATAGCGCCCCATAAAAATCGTGATATTTTTTACCTTCATATACTAAAAATAAATACGCCGCTTTTATCAGAAGGTAAAAAGTGATATTTTTGGCTAGCCAATCTATAAAGCCTTGAAGTGACCGAAAGGGAGCGCAAGGCTTTTTCTCTTCGCAGAAGCTATTCACACGCCAAAAGTGAAATGCGCCCTCAAACCGCCAAGGCGACGAGAGGGCGCGTGATATTTTTGCGCGTACAGTTGCGAGCAACGCCGCGCAAAAGTTGCGGTGCCGCAGGCGCATTTACAACTGCTTTTTCTTATAGTGAAAGTTATCATTCTAGCACAATAAACTGTTTGTTTGGGCGAAGATGAAAGGGCGCGTGGAGATTTGCCCCGCAAATCTCTTTGCGCGGCGACAAATAAAGCCGCGACACCCGATACGCCATTAATCTTTCCGCATATGAACCAGCGATACCCGATAAAGCAAGGCAAGCGCAACTATTTGAAGCACGTACAGTTGCAAGCAACGCCGCGCAAAAGTTGCGGTGCCGCAGGCGCATTGAAATATTTATATTTGATAAATACACCGCTTTATAATGCCAAAAGTGGAAATTTGCCCGTCAAAATTCATTGCGTGCGAAGAAAAAAGGGCATTCGAGCTGTGCCCGAATACCCTTTTTGCCTTACGCGGCTTACACTTTTGTAAAGCTGGTGTTGTGGCAGTTGGGGCAGGGAGGCATCTTGTCTCTATCTCCCAAAGTTACGTCAAAGCCGCATTTGGTGCAGCTGTATTCGCCCTTGCCGGGCTTTTCACCGGTATTGACGGTATGAGCCATTATGTTCACCTCCTGTAAGTTGTTCCTTGAATATTATGGGTGAACGGGAAAATTTTATACCGTATGCACGGCAGGGCAATATGCCGCTTTTCTTTTTTTCTCTGCTGTGCTATAATTGAAATATGGCACGTCCTTACGGCGAAGGCATTGTATTCAATATTCTTATGAAGGTGATATATATCGCGTATTTGGCGATGTATATGGCTTATGCCGTGCTCAACTATATTGCCGAAACGGGCAACGACTTGGTCAACTTTATAGTCATCTTGTTTATATCCATATCCATCGTGATATTCGTGATTGCAAACATCTTGGATTGGGTGTATAAAAATGCGGACGCGCGCTCTAAAATAAAAGTGCGCCTGCACACCCTGCGCAATATGTTCAAAATAATCAAGGTGGGCGTGACCATCCTCGTCTTGGCGCAGACGATCTCCGACGACAGCTGGAACGCGCTGACCATAACCATGCTCGTAATATCCCTGCCCACGAGCCTGCTTTGGCTACTGGGCGAGTATATCTATGTGGCGGTGACGGGCATCTTCCGCCGCGGAAACAAGAAGTCTTCTGAAGATACAGACGAAGAATACGAAGATAGCGGGCGAGTTACCCCCGTGCACGACACGATAGAGCGGGTAAAGCAGTTTGCCGAATCCGAGCTCATCGTGCTGCGCCCGCACGAAGTGGATTACGATTCGGACGAAGAAGAGGACGTAGAGGACAGATACCTGGGTTACGAAGAGGACGACGATTACTCCTATCCGCCCGCGCCCCGCGCCATGGTGCAGACCGCGCAAGAAGCGCAGCCGCGCTATCCCGAATACAAGGGGGAATTCAGCGTGGAAGAGCTGCCCATGCCGAGCGCATTCAGCATTGAGGAATACGACATGTCCTCCGTCCTCGCCGAGGAAAAGAAGGCAAAGGACGATTGGCAAATAGAAGAAATCGTGGGCGAGGTGAGCGATGAACCTGCCTCTCCCGCCGAAGAACAAACCTCCGAGGAAAGTACGCAATTGCCCGAAGAAGAACAAGCCGAGCAATCCGCAGAAGAAACATCCGAAAGCGAGCAATCCGCCGAAGAAGTAACAAAAGCCGAGCAAGAGCCGATTTTGCAAAAAACTTCGCAAGCCGAGCAAACGCCCGTCGAAGAAGAGCAAGCCTCCGCGAAAAACACTCAAACACCGTTAGAAAATGAGGACGCAGAAGTAGAACAAACTGCGCAAGCCGAGCAATTGCCGGAAGAACAAACCGTGCAAACCGAGCAAACGCCCGCCGAAGAAGAGGGCGCCGATCAAGGCGAACAATCGCCCGCCGCGGAGGAAGAAGCCGTGCAAGAGAGCGCGGAAGATATAGAAGAAAAGCCGCTGCTTATTGAGAAAAAAGAGGATATAAAGCGGTTGAACGCACCGCCGAAAGAAGGTGCGGAAGAGTAAAAAATAAGCCCGCCGTGCGGCGGGCGTTTTTTGTTTTGCCGTTAATTATTCCGCAGGCTGTTCGGCGGCAGGCTTGTCCTTTATCTCGGCTGCGGGCTCGTCCTTCATCTCGGCGGAGGCAAAGCCGTTTTTGTCAAATTCCTCTATAAATTCCAGCGTTATATCGAAGACCTTGGAAAGGCATTCGGGGCTGAGGTTGTCGTAATTATCCAGGCGGGTGTGGTAATATTTTTCCACCTCCGGATTCATTGCGGCAACGGAAGTGGCGCGGTAGCCGCCCTTGGAAAATGCCGCCGCGTCGGTAGCGCCGGCGAAGACGGAGCCGAACTTTAAGTCCATGCCGTGGCGTGCGGCGCACTTTTTATATATCTCGCAGGCGGCTTGGTCGTTCTTGACCGTGCCGTTCAGGTCGCGGTTGTATATGCCCAAATATTGCAGCTCGCGCAGAGTTTCGTAGGTGAGGAACACCGTCTCCACATTCTCTTCACGGGCGTAATCGGGGTGCTGTTTTACAAAGGCGGTCGCGCCGCGCAGACCCGCTTCTTCACTGCCGGTGATGAGGGCGACCACTTCGGTGTTTTCCAGGCGGATGCCGCTGTCTTTAAGCGCCTTGATTGCGGCGATAGCCATGTAGCAGGCGGTGAGGTTGTCGTTTGCGCCGGGGACGACTCTGCGCGTGTCGGCAAACAGCCAGAACGCTAGGAAGAAGGGTACGAACGCTATGCCCGCCACGCCTATCCAAATGCAATTTCCGCTCACCATGCCGAAGGGGCCGCACAATATGCACGCCGCCAAGGAGATGGCGAACATATATGCCACGCCCAAAATTACCAGGATGATGGAGGAAAGGAACATCTTGTATCCGCCGACGTAGTGCCAATGCCATTCATAAACGGCGTCCGAATGCCCGTTGATTATTATGCGGCGCTTTATTTCGCCCGCGGGGGAGTATGTACCCATCACGTTGCCCGATTCACGCTGATCAAAGAGCGGATCGAGGAAGGGCGCGTAGAGTACGAATTGGAAGATCATGGGCACGAGAGAGAAGAGTATGCACACGAATACCATGACGGGGGAGAGGAAGTAGATCGGCACCGCCAGCGTCATGAATACCGCCACAAAGTACGTCCATCCGAAGAAGGCGTGAGGGGCGACTTTGAATTTGTCGCGGTCCACCTTGTCGCACATCTCGCCCAGCTGATCCGCCATGTAATCCAGGGCTTTGTTTTCGCCCTCGCTGCCGGGGTCGCGGTCGCCGAAGCTGACGATCACGTTTTTGATTTCGTCGCAGATGTAAGAAACGCTTTTTTCGCGTTCTTCTGCGGGAATTTCCGTTACTCTCATAACACCACCTACCTAAATTGATGTAACCATTATACAACATTGTGGCGGATATGTCTATACTAAAAACGCAATAATGCTTAAATTTCCGCGAAAAAATAATTTGGCGGCAAGATTTTCTCCATTTACTTGTCAAAAGAGATGAAAGTATGCAATAATAAAATATCGTTCGGAGGAATTATGAAGAAGAAGGTAGTTTTCGTTGCCCTTTTGATATGCGCGGCGTTTGTCCTGGCGGCTTGCACGCCGGACGGGGGTGAACTGCGCGAAGAATTCAAGGGCGCGGGATACGAATTTCAGCCCTTCGACATAACCGAGGCGCATGTGGAAGAATATGAAGTTTCCGATTATTTTTCCGCAATAAAGGGTGCCAACTCCCGGCCCAAGGCGGTTTATGTGCTCTTCTTTTCCACGCTGGGGGAAGCGCGCAGATATGCGGAAGAACATTCCGCGGATATGCCCAATTTGGCGCGCTCGGGCAGGCTGGTTGCCTTCGGCGATAGGGAAGCGGTGGACATCGCCGTGGGAGCAAACAAGTAAAATACCGCGTTTAGCGGGAGAAATATTGCAGTCAAAAAAGTCGGCGGGATAAGCGACTGCCCTTGCCGGCAGCAGTTAAGATTTCGGAGTAATGAAAAGGAGATTGCGTCCGGAATAAAGCCCTTTGTGCGTGGCAAATAATTTCGCACTAATACGGTTTTAAGAGGACGTTATATGGTAAAAAAACGCAAGACCTCTCGCCCGCAAGGCGAGGAGGATGCGGCGCTTTGCCGCGAAAATTTGCAGCAAGACCAAGGGCAGGATACTGCCGAACCTCTTACGCCCGGCAACGGCTTGAAGGAGGGCGAGTCGCAGCCCGACGAAAGCGTTGAGGCAAAAGAGGACAAGAAAGACTTAAAGGCGCGCTTTGCAAGCTTTTGGAAGGAAAAGGGCGTGCCTGCCCTGAAAGGATTGCCCAAGCGGTGGTTTATAGACGCCTTTACGGGCATGGCGCAGGGGCTTTTCGTAACGCTGATTGCGGGCACCATCGTAAAAACGCTGGGCAGCTTAATCGGCGATAACTCCTTCGGCAATTTCCTCACCCTGCTGGGCAATATCGCCTCCGTCATGATGGGCGCAGGCATAGGCGCGGGCATGGGCAGTAAACTGAAGGCGCCCGGGCTGGTGGTGTTTTCCGCAATAGTGGCAGGCTTTGTGGGCGCGTGGGCGGACGTTTTCATCACCTGCGCAAGCGACGAGGCAAACGCCGTCATCTCCGCAATCGGCGCCAAGGTGGCGGCGGGCTCGCCCGGCAACCCGATAAGCGCATACGTCACCGCCCTTACGGCGATAGAGATCTCCTCGCTGATAGCGGGAAAGACCAAGCTGGATATACTGCTCGTGCCGCTTACGTCGCTCATCGCAACGCTGGCGGGCGCGTATATCTCCTGGCCGTTTTCTTGGCTCATATCGCAGCTGGGAACGGGCATAGCGCTGGCAACGGATTTACAGCCCGTGCTCATGGGCATAATAGTGGCGGCGGTGATGGGCATACTGCTCACTCTGCCCACGTCGAGCGCGGCTATTTGGGTATCGGTGGCAACGCCCGTGCTCACGGGCGGCGACCCCACGCAGGTGAACGCCATGCTCATTGCGGGCGGCGCGGCGGTGGTGGGCTGCGCCTGCCACATGGTGGGATTTGCCGTGCTCAGCTTTAAGGAAAACGGCTGGGCGGGCATCATCTCGCAGGGCTTGGGCACGTCTATGCTGCAAATACCCAACATCATGCGCCACCCGCAGCTGCTCATTCCGCCCACGATAGCCAGCATGATATGCGGACCCATCGCCACGGGCGCGTTCAAGCTGATGTGCGGCGCAAGCGGCGGAGGCATGGGCACTTGCGGCTTTGTGGGCATAATAGAAGCGTATAACGCGAGCATAATTCAGGGCAGCATGGAACAGTGGAAGTTCTGGCTGGCGATAGCCTTCCTCTTCTTCATCATGCCGGGCGTGATATGCTGGGCGATAGGCAAGCTCATGCGTTACAAGGGCTGGATAAAGGACGGCTATTTGAAGATATAGAAATATAAAAGCTGCGGAGGTTATATGGAACAGGTTAAATTGCGCAGTCAAATAGAAGAGAAGTATAAGTGGGACTTGACCCCCATGTTCGCAAGCGACGAAAAGTGGCAGGAAGAATACGACCTGCTCAGCGGCAAGATCTCTAAGCTGGAGAGCTTTTCCGGCAAGCTCACGAACGAGGAAAACATCCTTGCCTGCTTAAAACTTTCCGACGAGCTGGGCACTTCTTACGGCGAGCTTTACGTCTACGCCTATCAAAGGCGGGACGAGGACGCGAGCGTTGCCAAGTATTGCGCCATGTGCGACAAGGTCGACGCGCTGGGCGTTAAGCTGGGCGAAAAATCCGCGTTCATCACCCCCGAGCTCACCGCTTTGGACGGCGACTTTTTACTTTCGCTGGGCAAAAAGCCGGAGTTTGCCGATTACGACTATCAGCTTTCCGAAATAGTCAGGCGCAAGGCGCACACCCTCACCGCGGCGGAGGAAAAACTGCTCGCGGGCGTGGGATTATTCTCCGACGGGTTTCACGACGCCTTCAACATGTTCGATTCGCTCGACGTCAAGTTCAAGCCTGTCAAGGACGAGAGCGGGCATAAGATGGAGATGTCCCACGGCGTATATTCCAAACTGCTGGCGAGCGAGGACAGGCGGGTGCGCAAAGCGGCGTTCAACTCCATGTTCGCCGCCTATGGGGATATGCTCCACACGGTGGGGCAGCTGTATGCGGGCAACGTGAAGAAGGATTGGTTCTTCGCCCGTGCGCGCAAGTATCCCGACTGCCTCACCCGCGCCATGAGCGGGGAGAACGTGCCGCGCATAGTCTACGACAATTTGATCAAGAGCGTGCACTCCTCCCTCAAATATCTGCACGAATACATGGGCTGGCGCGCGCAGAGGATGGGACTTGGCAAACTTCACATGTACGATCTGCACGTGCCCGTGGTGAAGGAATACAAGCTCTCCGTATCCTACGAAGAAGCGTGCGAGATAGTCAAAAAAGCGCTCGCTCCGCTGGGCGAAGAGTACCTCTCGCACATACGCGAAGCCATGGAAAACAGGTGGATAGACGTCTACGAGAACAAGGGCAAGCGCACGGGCGCGTATTCGTGGGGCACATACCGCTCCCATCCCTATGTGCTGCTCAACTATAACGGCACGGCGCACGACGTCTTCACCATCGCCCATGAGCTGGGGCACAGCATGCACTCCTACTATTCGGATAAAGCCCAGCCTTCTTCCAAGGCACAGTACGAGATATTCGTGGCGGAAGTGGCATCTACCGTCAACGAGGTGCTGCTGCTCAAATATATGCTGAAAAACACCGCGGACGAAGCGGAGCGGGAATATCTGCTCACCTATTATTTGGATATGTTCCGCACCACGCTCTTCCGCCAAACGCAGTTCGCCGAGTTCGAGGAAGTTGCGCACGCCTTGGCGGAAAAGGATATGCCCGTAACGTGCGACGTTCTCAACGAGGAATACTACAAGATAAACAAGCTCTACTACGGCAAAAACGTGGTTTCGGATAAGCAGATAGCATGGGAGTGGGCGCGCATACCGCACTTCTACCGCTCTTTTTATGTGTATAAGTACGCCACCGGCATAACCAGTGCGGTGAGCATTGCGCGCGGCATTCTCGGCGGCAGCGAAAGCGCAAAGGCGGGATACAAGGCGTTCTTGTCCGCGGGCGGAAGTATGCCACCCGTGGAGATCTTGAAGCTCGCCGGCGTGGACCTCACCGCCATGACTCCTTTTGAAGACGCCATGCAAGAGATGGCGGACACGCTCAAATTGCTCAAAGGGGAAAAGTGATTGACGAAGCGCGAGTTTTGCGTTAAGATATGAGGGGAGGTAGGTATGCCCGAGAAGAAAGAAAATAAAACCGCTTTACGCGTAATGCCCAACAGCTACGAATCCGAGCGCGCCGTGCTGGCGTGCATGATGTTGGACAACGATATTTGCACGGAATTCCTCACCAAGGTCACGGAAGACGACTTTTATACCGTTGCGCACAGGAAGATCTTTCAGGCGATAAACGAGCTCGCACGCGAGGGCGGAGCGCCCGTGGACGTTATCGGCGTGATGAGCAGGCTCAACCGCAAGGGCGAGCTGGACGCCGTGGGCGGCGCCACCGCCTTAGAGAGCATTACAGACAGCGTGCCCTCCACAGCCAACTCGGAATATTATCTTTCCCTGCTCAAGCGCGACAGCATGCTGCGCACGATAATCCGCCGCTCAAACGCTATAATCGACCGCGCTTACAGTGACGACAATGTGGACAGCGTGCGCGCCTTTGCGGAAGCGCAGTTCTTCGACTTGAATGCCGCTGCGCAAGAAGGCGAGCTCCAGCACGTTTCCGGGCCCATGGCTCAGCTGATAAGAAGGCTGAACGACATATATCTTCACAAGGAAAACAGCGGCGGACTTATGTCCGGCTTTGCCAATTTGGACGCGCTCTTAAACGGATTTTTGCCAGGACAGATAATCATCGTAGCCGCCCGCCCCGGTTTGGGTAAAACGGCTTTCGCCCTCAATGTGATAGGCAACATCCTGCGCAGGGACCCTAGCAGCGTGATAGCCATGTTCAACTTGGAAATGTCGGTGAGCGAGCTTGCCCAACGCATACTCGTCAACCTGAGCGGACTGAGTATGCAGACGCTCGTCAAGGGTCAGGAAACGAGCGAGGATTGGGACAAGATATGGGGCGTTTCCTCCATGCTCACCCCCTCCGGGCTCTACCTGGACGACACGGTCAACCTCTCGCACGAGGACGTGCTCCACAGGTGCCGCGCCCTAAAAAAGAAGATGGGCAGGCTCGACCTTGTGGTGGTCGACTACCTGCAGCTCATGGTGAACAAGAACGGCAAGAAGAACGCTTCGCGCCAGCAGGACGTTTCGGATATCTCGCGCGGCATGAAGGTCATCGCCAAGGAACTCGGCGTGCCCGTCATCCTGCTTTCACAGATGTCGCGTGATTTGGAAAAGCGCGAGGAAAGTGATAAGCAAAAGGGCAACGCCACTACCGAACCCAAGCTCTCCGACTTGCGCGAATCGGGCGCAATCGAGCAGGACGCGGACGTGGTCATGTTCATTCACCGCCCCAATAACTCCGTGGACGAGCCGATAAAGAATGTGTCGCTCATCGTGGAAAAGCATCGTAACGGTCCCACGGGCAAGCTGTACTTCCGTTTTATCGGTGAAAAAATGCTCTTCCAGCCCACCAATAACCCCGGCTCTTCCTTCACCCCCAAAAAGCCTGCGGAACAGAGCGAGGACGGCAAGGATTACGATTCTTCTTACGACGACTTCGCCTACGACGAATCGCAGATCCCCGAAGATGCCGCCCCTCCGCCCGACGAAGAAGAGTAAAGCGCGCCTTAGCCGCCTTGCAGTTGCCGAGCAGGTATGCAAGGCGGTTTTTCTTTGCAATTACTTGGGCGAAAATTATATATTGCCGCCGTTGCTGCCTAATAGGTAAGTATATTCGTTTTGATAATTTTTTCACTGATGAAGAAAAATAATATTGGTTAAAATACGGAATATTTTTTCGATTTTCGAAAAATTTTTGCAAAAAGTCAAAAAATATTCGTCTTTAATATTGATTTTTATTCTTGCATAGTATATAATGACAATAGATAAAAGAGGAGTTTGCAAGATGCTTATTGAGTTTAGATTTACAAATTTTATGTCATTCGGTGATGAATGTTGCTTTAATATGGCGGCAAACAGCGATAAGCAGCACAGGGACAGATTGATCGATAATAAGTACTCTCGCGTTAGGCTTATCTATGGTGCAAACGCTTCCGGCAAGACGTCATTTATTCGTGCCGTTGAGTTTGTACGTTGGTTCATACTTCATTCAAATCAACTGCTCGAAAATATGCCGATTCCGGTTATACCGTTTAAGTTTCGCCATGACGCCAAAAATGTTCCGTCCAAGTTTGCGCTTACTTTTATGATTCGAGGTAAAAAGTATTTTTACGAGTTTTCGTGCACACAGGAAAAGGTGCTTTATGAAAAACTTGACATATATAATACTACTAAGCCGACAAATATTTTTACCAGAATCGATACCGATTCGTATGATTTTAAGCGAGACGTGAAAGCTCTGCGCGACATTGCGTCAAAGACTACTCGCAACAAGTTGTTTTTGGCAACTTCCGCTAACTGGAATTATCCCGCTACAAAGCCCGTAGTCGAATTTTTGTTGACCAATTTGTTGACATATTCGTTTAATCAGCCTTGGCAGGCGCATGTCGAAAAGATTAAAGCCGACGGACAGTTTGAAGATTTTAAAAAGTTCTGTCTTCAATTTTTTAGTAATGCCGATTTGAGCATAGACGATTTTGATATTGAGGAGAAGAAGTTTAAGGATACGGCTAAAGATCCGATTTTAAACTCGATTTTGTCGGCTATTACGGGAGGCAAAGAGGAAGCCGTAAAGCAGATAGAAAATTCGCCCGTATATAATATAAACGTACTGCATACCGTTGATTCAGGCGATGTAAAAGAAAGATACAGTTTGAATCTCAATGAAGAATCGCTGGGAACGATACAGGTATTTGAGCTTTCCCCCGTCCTGTATCGCGTATTTCAAAACGGTGCAATATTCTTTATAGATGAAATAGACAGGAGCTTGCATCCTATCTTGGTTAGGTATATTGTAAGCTTGTTCCTCAATCCCGAAATAAATGTGCGCAACGCACAGCTGATTGCAAATACGCATGATACAAATCTTTTGGATTTGGAGTTGCTTCGCAGGGATGAAATTTGGTTTACCGAACGAGACTTCAAGAGCGGTAAAACCGCAATGTATCCGCTGACCGATTTTTCTCCGCGTAAAAACGAAGATATAGAAAAAGCATATATTCTCGGTAGATTCGGCGCTATTCCGTTCATAAAGGAGAGTTAGGAATGAGCAGGGCGCAATCCTATAAAAGACAGCGAAGTCCAATCATTCTTATTGTTTGCGAAGGGCGGAATAAGACGGAGCGAATATATTTTTCGCATTATCAAACAAGAGACAGTTCTTATCGGCTGTTGATAAAAGATTCCGAAGCTACCGATGTTATGGGAATGGCAAAAAGGACATCATATCTCTATAGCCATTATCAAATGGATGGCGCTATCGGCGATAAAGCCTTTTGCCTCATCGACATGGATTTGAATCGCGATAAATACGAAGTATACTTAAAAGCGAAACGAAAATTTCCGCAAATACAATTTATAGTATCTAATCCTTGTTTTGAAATTTGGCTGTTGTACCATTTTACGGAAAATCCAAAAGTCGAATGCACATCGCAGGCTGTAAAAGAACAAATGAAGAAGTATGTTCCCGATTATAATGAGTCAACAGATGTGTTTACATTATGTAATCTGCAGGATGAATACGCTAAAGCGATAAATCGTTCAGAAAAGAAAAACAGTTTTTACGGGGCAGATAAAACTCTTGCCGAACGCAATCCGTATACGGAAGTGCAAGATGTGATTGCCGTATTGAAAGAAAGCCAATGAAGGCGCATTTAAAAGCTTTAATGCAACAAGCAAATTAGGCGTGAGTGATAGATAAATCGCGCCGATAATATACACACCGCCGTATTATTCTTCTCCAAATAAAAAAGGCGACTATCATCGCCTTACAGCCATTAGAGGTCGCCTTTATGGTGGGTAGCGAAACACCCCTAACATCTTGCTTTCGCCTTTATGGTTGGTAGCGAAACACCCCTAACATTGTCTAATGGTACCTTTCCCCAACCCTGTTAGAACATTTTAAGCGGGTGTTTTCCGCTCATTTTTGCACGATATGTCGTTTGTTGTAGGAGGTACTACAACTGCGCACCATCTCGCACAAAACTGAACGAAATCCACCTCGCTAAAAGCGAGCATTTTACAAGTGATATTTCGCACGAGAAAATAAACACATATCCGCTATAATAGTTGTATATGTAAAATGTGTTTTAACAGGTTTGGGTAAAGGTACTATTATTATATGCAAGAAAATCGTTTTGTCAATACTTTTCTGTTAATTTTATCACCGCACAAGATGCGGCATAACGCCGGCAAAGCGGTCATATCTATTGGTATGGCGTTTATTAAGGAGATAGAGGAAAAGTTGGGCGCGGCAGAGATAACTTGCCGCATAGAATGGTTCCCCGGCTGCGGCGTGATTGTCGAGGGCGGAAAGGGACTCTACTATTACTCGCCCGAATGCGTAAAGGTGCGTGCAAAGAACGGCATGGTCATCGTGGAAGGGGAAGGGCTTTATGTGCACGAAACAAAGACGGATGAAGTCGTGCTGCGCGGCAAGGCGGAGTGCGTGAGGTGGGAATGAAGAGCAAACTATCCTGCCCGATAAAGAGCGCGGCGCGCGCCATCTCCGCTCTGCGCAGCGCCGGCATACAGGTGGGCGGCGGGCGGATACGCGGGAATAATTATGTATTTTTTGTGCACTCAAAGCAGGAATCCGGCGCGCTGTCCGCGTTAAAGGGCAGGGGGATAGAATGTAAGCTCATCCGCAGCGGAGGCGGCAAGTATATAAAAAGCAGGCTGGCTCTGAACGCGGGCGTCCTCCTTGCCTCGGTCATGGCGCTTGTTGCGGGCATAATCTGCTCGCTTTTCGTATTTAAGGCGGAAGTTACCTGTGAAGATAAAACGACATCCGCCCTAGTAATGCAAATTTTGCAAGAAAATGTGGGGAAGAGGAAATCTGAAATAGACGAAAAGGCGCTTACGGAGGAGATATACGCGAGCGCGGATAATGTATCTTTTGTGCACTTAAAGGTAAAGGGGAGCACGCTGAGCGCGACGGTGATAATGCAGAACGAAACGCCCGATGAGCCTGCTAGCGCGGAAAATGTGTATGCTTTGTGCGACGGAGTGGTGGAGAGCATAGCCGTTTTCTCCGGCACGGCGGAGGTGAAGGCGGGGGACGTGATAAAAAAGGGCGACTTGCTCATCTCCGGCAGGAGGGTAGTGGGGCAGGACGACATGGGGGAGGACGTATACGAAAGCTGCCCCGCTTCCGGCGTGGTTACGGCGCGCACTTATACGGGCGGAAGGACGAAGGTGCCCGCGTCTTACGCAGAAAAGGTGCGCACGGGCAGAAGCGTGAGTTACGATATTTTGAACTTGTGCGGCATAGTCATCGGCAAGGACGGCGGATGCGAATATGAATTTTACGAGAGGGCGGAGAGAGTGCAAAATTATTCGTCCCTGCCGCCTTTCAGCCTCACAAAAGTTACGTATTACGAGCTTAACGCACATATACGCGATATTTCCCAAGCGGATTTGGACGTTATCGTCGCTCAAAAGCAGGCGGAATATCTCGCCGAATTGCAGGGGAGCGAGGTGCTGAGCGAGCACAAGAGCATAAAAAAGCTGGACAATTATTATATAATAGATATATACTATGAGCACATCGCCTCGGCGGCAGGCTGACATATCGTGAATATAAAACAAAATTTTTTTATATTTAGCGTTGCAATCGCGCTCGTGTGTGTTATAATATAAATAAGCCGTTCGGCTTTTATATCGGAACACGCCGCGCAAGATTGTTGCGCTTGATATATAAAGTGTAAATACCGCCGTGCCCTTAAAGGGGCGGGGCGCACACATAAGGTAAAAAATATATATGGATCAGGAAAGAAAACACAAGTTGAATCGCCTACTGATCTCGGCGGCCGTATTGCTGCCTGCGGCGTTCGTTCTGGTATACTTCGCTTACTGCCTCATGCTGGGCACGGCGAATATCTTTGCCGTGGGCGATATATACTACGCTCTCGTGCCCACGTTCGCGGTCATGTACGCGCTGTTTATAACGCTGATGATCTATCTCTCCGGCGAGAAAAATTTCACTTACAACTGCACTTGGCTTAAAGCGGAACTCATCGTTTTCCCCGTGGTCGCGCTCACCGTACTGGTAAATTGCGCGATGGCGGCGTGGGTGAGCCCTTACGCCACGCCCATCGCCTTCACGGTGCTGCTCACGGGCGTGCTCATTTCCCCCAAGGCGGGACTTTACAGCGGTCTTTTGTCCGCGGTGGCTTCGGCAATCTGCATAGCTCCGCCCGTGTACTTCTACTTGCCCGGCGAATTCGGGCTTTCTTATTCGCTTTCTGCGGTGGTGGACTTTGTAACGGCGTTCTTCATGCTCTTTGTGATCAACAGGAGATACAACCGCTTCTCCCTCATTTGGGGCGCGATAGCGGTGTCCTTGGGTACGGCGCTCGTGGGCGCGGTGATGGGACTTTTGGACGGCTGGACGCTGCGCAACTTCTTCGGCGGCTATGCGCTGGGCGTTATGGGCAACGTGGTGGCGGTGTGTTCGTTCACGGCGATTTTGCCCGTTTTTGAATATTTTTCACGCATATGGACGGACTTCAAGCTGGCGGAGGTGTGCGGACTCAATCAGCCCGTGCTGCGCAAGATGAGCGAGGAAGCGCCCGGCACCTTCAATCACTCCCTGACCGTGGCGAACTTGGCGGAAAACTGCGCCATAGCCATAGGGTTAGACCCGTATATGGCTAGGGCGTGCGCCTACTACCACGACATAGGCAAGATGAACGACCCCCTGTATTTCAGTGAAAATCAAACGGGGTATAACCCCCACGACGACCTCATTCCCGAAGTGAGCGTAGCCAAGATCCGCCGCCACACGCGCGACGGCTATGAACAGCTGCGCAAGATGCGCTTCCCGGACGAGGTGTGCAACGCGGCTTTGGAGCACCACGGCGATTCGCCGATAATGTATTTTTATACCAAGGCGACCAAGCTGGGCGGCACGGTGGATATAGCCGATTTCAGGTACGACTGCCCCACGCCCACCACCAAATATTCCGTGATAATAATGATATGCGACATATGCGAATCCATGACGCGCGCCGTACATCCGGAGAGCGAAGAAGCGCTCGAGCGGACGGTGGCGAAGGTGATCAAGGACAAGATGGACGACGGGCAGTTCACCGACGTGGACATCACTTTAAAGGAGCTGGACAAGATAAAGAGCACCATAGTCAAGGTGATTCCCGGCATGCTGCACAAGCGCATAGATTACGCCAAAGCCAAGGAGGAGAGGTGATGAAGAAGGATATGTTCCCTCAAGGGGAGGATTACTCCATCCCCACGGACGCTCTGCCCGAGAGGGCGAGTTTTTTCACCGCGGGGGACGACGGAGAGATATTCGTACCCAAGCCCGCCGTAAATCTGCCCGCGCTCAAAGAAAAGCGGGTGTATGTGTCCTGCGAAACGGGCGTACATAACATGGGCTCGGACTTTTTTGAAGAGCTGCTCAAGGCGGCGTTCCGCGTGCTGGACGTGCCCAATCATTATCGTGTGGACGTGGAATTGGTGAGCAGGGCGACGATAAAGGAATATAACGGGGAAAAGCGCGGCGTAGACAAGGTCACCGACGTGCTCAGCTTTCCCTCGCTCGATTACGAAAAGCCTCTCGTGCCCAAGGACAAGGGTGCGGAGCGCTTTTTGCTGGACGAGTTCTCCGGGCTGTATCAGCTGGGCGAGATACTCATCTGCCGCAGCGTATGCGTGGCTCAGGCGCACGAGTACGGGCATTCGGTGGAAAGGGAGATGGGCTATCTGTTCGTGCACGGCGTGCTCCACCTTTTGGGATTTGATCACATGACGGACGAAGAGTACCGTCAAATGCGCGACATAGAGGAAAAAGCGCTTGCTATGGTGGGTCTGGTAAGATGAAGAGCGGATTTATAGCGGTTACGGGAAAGGCAAATGCGGGCAAGTCCACCCTGGTGAACTGCCTGGTGGGGGAGAAGGTGTCCATCGTGTCACACAAGCCCCAAACCACTCGCGACAAGATATTCGGAATACTCAACGGGGAGGACTACCAGGCGGTGTTTATCGACACGCCCGGACTTCACCGCCCCAAAAACGCGCTTTCGCAATACATGATGCAGGAGGCGGAGAGCGCCAACGAGGGCGTGGACGCCGCCATCTATGTGCTGGCTTGCGACAAGGAGCCGGATAAGCACGACGACGAGCACATCGCCGCGCTGGCGGCAGCGCCCATACCCTTCATTCTTGCGGTGAACAAGTGCGACGTAGTCGACCCCGAGCTGGTGCCGCAGAGGATAGAGCGGTATAAGGACGTGAAGGGCATCACCGCGATAGTGCCCGTCTCCGCGCGCACGGGCAAGAACGTGGATATAATAAAAGAAGAGGTAATAAAGGCTCTGCCGCAAGGGGAGAGGTACTTCGACGAGGACATGTATACGGACAGGAACATGCGCTTTATGGCGGCGGAGATCATCCGTGAAAAGGCGCTCTACAACCTCTCCGACGAAGTGCCTTACGGCATAGGCGTGAATATCAACAAGTACACGGTCAAGGACAGCGGCGTTACGGAAATAGACGCGGACGTCATCTGCGAAAAGAAGGCGCACAAGCCCATAATCATAGGAAAGGGCGGGTCGATGCTGAAAAAGATAGGCTCGGACGCGCGCTATGAGCTGGAAAAGCTGACGGGCGGAAAGGTGTACTTAACGCTGTGGGTGAGGATAAAGCCCGATTGGCGGGACGACGGCTCCGTCATGCGTATGCTGGGCTACGACCCCAAAAAGCTGTGATATTTTCCCTCTCCGCGCACATACTGCCTTGGGAGGGGATTATGCAAAAAAGCGCTCAAACGCTGTGGCGGCTTTTCCAAGCCACGGGCGAAATAAAATACTATCTATTGTATAAAGAAATAATAAAAGGCGGAAGATGAACGAACTTATCACCCTCGACGGGCTGTGCATAAAGAGCGTGGGCTATGGCGAAACGGACGCCATAATCACCCTTTACGCCGCCGGGAGGGGGAAGATAAGCGCAAAGGTGCGCGGCGCGCGCGGAGCTAAGGGCAAACTGCGATACGCCGCTTCGTTGCTCACTTTCGCCAAATACGTGCTCTCGGTTAAGGGGGACAAGGCGGCGGTCACCGCGTGCGACGTCTACGATTCTTTTTTCTCCCTCACGTCCGAACCGGTCAAGTTTTACGCCGCCTGTACCGCGGCGGAGTTTTTAGACAAGACGCAGCCGGAGGGTGAGTACAACAACGCGCTCATGCTCGCCTGCCTCAACTGCCTGCGCGACCTCACTTATTCGGATAAAAAGAGCGAGGATGTGCTCAAGGAGTTTTTGCTCTCCGCCCTCGCCGCGGCGGGGTATGCCCGCCCGGAAGGCAGGCTGCGCGATTTGGGGAATTTTCTTTACAAAAAGACGGATATAGTTTTGGAATCGCTGAAGGGATTTTTGCAATTGAGCGGATTGTGATCTGCTATTTTTTTGGAATTTTCAAAGAAATTGTGCAATTTTTAACAATATCACGTTGTTTTTTCGCCGTTTTCGTTAAATTTTACAAAACCTCTTGCTTTTTGCGCGCGGCGTAATATATAATAGAGGTATCAAAAAATCCAAATTCTCCGGAGGAGTTATGTCTAAAAAGTACGTTTATTTGTTCAAGGAAGCAGACGGCGACAGAAAGGATCTTTTCGGCGGCAAGGGCGCAAACCTTGCCAAGATGACATCTTTCGGCATGCCCGTACCTCCCGGTTTCACCATCACAACCGAAGCCTGCACCCGTTACTACGACGACGGCGAAAAGCTGGACGATGAAATCGTCAAGGAAATCTTCTCCACCCTTGCTTTGGTGGAAAAGGACGTGGGCAAAAAGTTCGGCGACGAAAAAAATCCCTTCCTCGTTTCCGTTCGTTCGGGCGCAAGGGCGTCCATGCCCGGCATGATGGATACCATCCTCAACCTGGGCCTCAACGACGTTTCGGTTAAGGGACTTGCCGCCAAGACGAACAATCCCCGCTTTGCTTACGACTGCTATCGCAGATTCATCCAGATGTTCTCCGACGTGGTCATGGGCGTTTCCAAATCGGAATTCGAAAAGATAATCGACGAGGTCAAGGAAGCCAAGGGCGTAAAGATGGATACCGACCTCACCGCGGAAGATCTGCAAGAGCTCATCAAACGCTTTAAAGACGTTTATAAAAAGGCGATGAAGGCGGACTTCCCTCAAGATCCCAAAGTGCAGCTCGTGGAGGCGGTCAAAGCCGTGTTCCGCAGCTGGAACAACGACCGCGCCATCATCTACCGCAGGGAAAACGACATCCCCGGCAGCTGGGGCACCGCGGTAAACGTGCAGTCGATGGTGTTCGGCAATATGGGCGAAACCTCCGGCACGGGCGTTGCCTTCACCCGTAACCCCGCCACCGGCGAAAATCACATCTACGGCGAATATCTCATGAACGCGCAGGGCGAGGACGTGGTCGCCGGCATCCGCACCCCTCTTTCCATCGACCATTTGGCTCAGACCAATCTTGCCGTTTACAATCAGTTCGTTTCCATCGCAAAGACCTTGGAAGAAAAGAACAAGGATATGCAGGATATGGAATTCACCATAGAAGAGGGCAGGCTTTACATGCTGCAAACGCGCAACGGCAAGCGCACCGCAACCGCCGCCGTCCGCATCGCATGCGACATGGTCGACGAGGGCATGATCACGGAAAAAGAAGCTCTCTTGAAGATAGAGCCCAAGCAGCTTGACGCACTTCTGCACCCGCAGTTCGACGCCGCCGCTTTGAAGAAGGCAAAGCCCATCGCCAAGGGCTTGCCCGCTTCCCCCGGCGCGGCTTGCGGCAAGATAGCTTTTTCTGCGGAAGAAGCCGTGGAGCGTAAGAACGCGGGTGAAAAGGTGGTGCTCGTCAGGTTGGAAACTTCCCCCGAAGACATCGAGGGCATGTATGCCGCTGAAGGCGTGCTCACCGCCCGCGGAGGCATGACCTCTCACGCCGCCGTCGTTGCAAGGGGCATGGGCGAGTGCTGCGTTGCGGGCTGCGGAGATTTGAAGATAGACGAAGAAAAGCGCGAAGTTTACATATCCGGCAAAAAGTACACCGCGGAAGATTATATCTGCCTCGACGGCGCCACCGGTAACGTGTACGCGGGTCAGCTGCCCACGGTGGAACCGGAAGTCACCGGCAACTTCGCACGCATAATGGAGTGGGCGGACAAGTACCGCGCCCTGCAAGTCAGGACGAATGCCGACACCCCTCACGACGCGCAGCAGGCTTACGACTTCGGCGCGGAGGGCATAGGCCTTTGCCGCACGGAGCATATGTTCTTTGCGGAAGACAGGATCATGGCCATGCGCGAGATGATAGTCTCCAAAACGGCGGAGGAGCGTGAACGCGCGCTCGCCAAGATATTGCCCATGCAGAGGGGCGACTTTATCGGCCTTTACAAGGCGATGAAGGGCAAGCCCGTCACCATCCGCTTCCTCGACCCGCCTCTCCACGAATTCGTGCCCAACAAGCCGGAGGAGATCAAGGCGCTCGCCAAGGAGATGGGCATCACTTACGACGAACTCTCCGCCACCATCACCTCCTTGCACGAAGCCAACCCGATGATGGGTCACCGCGGCTGCCGCCTCTCCATCACCTTCCCGGAGATCGCTCGCATGCAGACCCGCGCGGTTATCGAAGCCGCCATCACCGTGAACAAGGAAGGGTATAACGTGGTTCCCGAAATCATGATCCCTCTCGTGGGCGACGTCAAGGAGCTCAAATTCGTCAAGAACATCGTGGTTGAAACAGCAGAGAAGGTCATGGACGAGCAGAACATGAAGATTGTCTACCACATAGGCACCATGATAGAAATTCCCCGCGCGGCTCTCACCGCGGACGAGATCGCCAAGGAGGCGGAATTCTTCTCCTTCGGCACCAACGACCTCACCCAGATGACCTTCGGCTTCAGCCGTGACGACGCGGGCAAGTTCCTCGGCGACTACTACAAGAAGAAGATATTCGAATCCGACCCCTTCGCCCGTCTTGACCAAGTGGGCGTGGGCAAGCTGATGAAGATAGCCATCGAAGGAGGCAAAGCCACCCGCCCCAACATCAAGCTGGGCATCTGTGGCGAACACGGCGGCGACCCTTCCACCATCGAATTCTGCCACAACATCGGGCTCACCTATGTGTCCTGCTCGCCCTTCCGCGTGCCCATCGCGCGCCTTGCTGCGGCTCAGGCGAACATTAAAGCTCCGAGGACCAAGTAATTGTGGTCTAACAAGTAGATAACACTATATATTGTGTTTTTGGGCTTATCCCGACAAGGGATAAGCCCTTTTTTTATGCCAAAAATGGGCAAAAAAAAGGCAAAAAAAGTTGTTTTCCGCACAAGTTGAACACTTGATTTATGCAAAAAAATATGGTATATTATTAATAAGGAGTACCACTCAAATGACTAATTACAGAGCAATTCTTCTATATTACAGCAAAGGGAATACCACAACGCAGGTCGCTACGATCTGCGGATGCTCTCGTACAACGGTCATCAGGACAATTAAAAGGGCAAAACAGATTAACTTATCTATCCCTGTATCAGATTCTATTAAGGATAAAGAGCTATATTTTATGCTTTACCCGGGAAGAGGTCCGAAAAAAGAGTATTATATGCCAGATTTTTATCTTTTGAACAAAGATAAGAAAAAGAGAAGCTTCACTAAATTCCGCGCATGGCAAAAATACTGCCGTGTCGCCAAGAGGGAGGGGTATCGGGCATATTCAAAATCCCAATTTTATAAGTTGTATCAAGATTTCTTTTCTACTTTGCCGGCTCCTACCGCAGTGCGTAGCGAGAATCTGACAAAGATTAGAATATTTACTCTGATTAAGAAGTCTATTTTCGAGGCTAAAGAGTTTTCCATTAGTGCGTTGTCGAGAGTAGAAAGTGAAATAGACGAGTGGTGTAGGGAGAGACGATTAGATAAAATAAAGATATGGGGCGCAACGGTAGGTTGAGTCCTTATTGTCATACAAAATTTGCGTATCAATGACCCTTTTAGAGTCATAAATCTATAACTAATTTGTAGAAGCTACTTCAGTATAAATTGAAGTAGTTATTTTTTTACCTTTTATACATACTAAATACATGGCATACAGTTATAAAGGAAGTATAAGTTTTGGATTGGTGTATATTCCGGTTACACTTCACTGCGCAGTCAGGGATAATTCCATCAGTTTTAATATGATAGACAAAAAGACCATGAGCCGCGTCAAGTATAAAAAAACGTGCGCGGACTGCGACGGAAGGGAGGTAAAGCAGGAGGATATTGTAAAAGGTTTCGAGTACGAGGAGGGAAAGTATGTCGTGTTCGACGATAAGGACTTTGATAAGCTCAAATCCAAAAAGGATAAAAACATAACGATAGAAAAGTTTGTCAAGCTCTCGGAGGTTGATCCAATTTACTTTGATAAACCTTATTACGTTGTTCCTACGGGAGCCGAAAAGGCTTTTGCGGTACTACTCTCCGCGATGGAGCAGGAGGGAAGGGCAGCAATTGCGAAAACTGTCCTTGGCACAAAGGAAACGCTCATTCTCATCCGTGCAAGGGACGGTCAGATGATGCTTAACACTCTGTTCTTCAGCGAGGAAATTACATCCAATCCGGTTAAAGAGATAAAAGAACAAGGAAGCGAACCAGAACTTAAAATGGCAAAAGCACTCATAGAGGGGATGAGTGGCAAGTTCAATCCCTCGGACTATAAGGACGAGTATCGCCGTAAGGTGCAGGAAGCAATAGAACGCAAAATAGCAGGAAAGGAAATAGTGTCGCCCAAGGAGGGAGGCTCAGGTAAAATGATAGATTTGATGGAAGCTCTTACAAAAAGTCTTGAGATAACCCAAAAGCCAAAAACGTCTAAGCGGGTTACAACAAAGAAAACGTCGGAGCGTAAAAAAGCGTGAGCGATCTCTTTGATGATAAAAACATTCCACCCATGCTTCTGTATGAAACCAAACCTTTCGATGATGAGAACTATATTTACGAATTAAAGCTGGACGGAATACGTTGCCTTGCGTATATAGATAATAAATCAGTAGTTTTGCATAATAAGCGCCATAAGGATGTAACGTCAATATATCCAGAACTTTCTCGCATGAACAGATGTGTTAAGGAACGCGTCATACTCGATGGAGAGCTTGTTGTTCTCAATAAGGAAGGTAAACCTGATTTTTATGCTATTCAACGGCGCAGCCTTATGACAGATACATTTAAGATTGGGCTTGCTGCAAAAAGTAATCCGGTGCAGTTCGTCGCCTACGACATAATTTATAATGATGGCGATGATCTTACTGATAAACCACTCATGGAAAGAAAAGCAATACTTTCAAAAGTGGTGAAAGAAGGTAATAATCTGACAATTTCAAGGTATATAGAAAAAAATGGTGTTGCATTCTTTGAGCTTGCCAAAGCGCAGGAGCTTGAAGGCATTGTCGCAAAAAGAAAGGACAGCCTTTATCAAATAGGAAAACGCACGCGTGATTGGCTGAAAATCAAAGTAATGCAGGATGAGGACTTACTGATTTTAGGCTATCAGCCAGACCTAAAGGGTGAAGTAAAAGATTTAATTTTGGGCTACTTTGATGATGACGGAAAACTGCAATGCCGTGGAAAAGTCTATCTCGGGATATCGAAGGAGGAGAGAAGAATAATATCGCAATTTGCAAGGGGAAATACGGTCAGAAAACCTTGGTTTCCAAAATATAAAAATGTGGTATGGCTTAAGCCTCAACTTGTCGGGACAGCACACTTTATGCACGAAACGGAAAATGGTGGCATGCGCCAGCCCGTATGGAAAGGTCTTCGAACTGATAAATCTATTGACAAATCGGATTTTATGTATTAGAATTATATAAACATATGTTCGCATTATGGAGGTAAAAGATGAATAAAAGAACTTACATTGCTATTGATCTAAAATCATTTTATGCCTCCGTGGAATGCGTAGATAGAGGACTTGACCCATTAAACACGAATCTTGTCGTTGCGGACAAGACCAGAACTGAAAAGACTATCTGCCTTGCAGTGACTCCGGCACTTAAATCGTATGGAGTGGCTGGGAGAGCAAGACTGTTTGAAGTGATACAAAAGGTCAAAGAGATAAATCGAGGAAGACGCAGGAATGCTAAAGACAGGAAGTTCACGGGAAAATCCTATTTAGATAGCGAACTGAAAGCGGATCCCTCACTTGAACTTGATTACATTGTGGCCCCGCCGCGTATGGCTCACTACATTGATTACAGTACAAAGATATATCAGATATATTTGCAGTACGCCGCACCAGATGATATTCATGTTTATTCAATAGACGAGGTGTTTATAGATGTAACTTCATACCTCAATACAGCGAAGTGTACTGCTCGGGAATACGCTATGCGTATGATAAAGCATGTTTTGAAGGAAACAGGAATAACAGCGACGGCAGGTATAGGTACTAACATGTATTTGTGTAAAGTCGCAATGGATATTGTCGCCAAACATGTACCTGCTGATAAAGATGGGGTGCGTATAGCCGAACTTGATGAAATGACTTATCGCAAAACATTGTGGAGTCATCGTCCGCTTACTGACTTTTGGCGCATAGGAAATGGTTATTCCGATAAGCTGGAGCAATGCGGACTTTTTACAATGGGTGACATTGCACGCTGTTCAATAGAGAATGGAGCTATTTATAACGAAGGTTTGCTGTATCGACTATTCGGTATCAATGCAGAGCTTCTCATAGATCACGCATGGGGATGGGAACCATGTACAATAGCAGCGGTGAAATCATATAAGCCGCAGTCTAACAGTATTAGTTCAGGACAGGTGTTGCAGGAGCCGTATCCATATGAAAAAGCAAAACTCGTTTTGAGTGAAATGGCGGATGCGCTTGCGCTTGACCTTGTAGCAAAGGGGCTTGTTACCAATCAGATAGTCATAACGGTAGGCTACGATTGTGACAATAAGAATTATACCGGAGAATACTCCATAGACCATTATGGCAGGAAGATACCCAAACATGCTCATGGAACTTATAATTTCAAGATGCGGACTTCATCATGTAAATATATAGGTCTTGCGGCAAATGAGCTATTTGACAGAATAGTTAATAAAAAGCTCAACATTCGTCGCTTGAACATAACAGCAGCGAAAGTTGTGTATGAAAGAGAAGTGTCGGAGCCTGAGCTTGAACAACTTGATCTTTTTACTGATTATGAGCAGCTGTTTGCCGAAAGGAAGGCGCAGAAAGAAGAAAGCGAAAGGGAAAAGAAAAGACAGAAAGCAGTTCTCGCAATTCGTGAAAAGTATGGAAAGAATGCGATCTTGAAGGCAAATAGCCTTGAAGATGGTGCGACGGCAAGGAGTAGAAATGAACAGATAGGAGGGCATAAAGCATGAACGATTATGAGGATATTATCAATCTACCGCATCATCAATCAAATACTCGCCCGCATATGTCTTTACATGACAGAGCGGCACAATTTGCGCCATTTGCTGCCCTTACGGGTTATGACGATGCTGTGAAAGAGGCAAGAAGGCTTACAGACGGTAAGCCTGAACTTGATGAAAATCAGCTAACAGAACTCGACCAAATGCTCACAGAACTCACCAAACGTATTTCAGAACATCCGGAAATAATAATAACTTATTTTGAGCCGGACAACAAAAAGGATGGCGGAGCTTATATTACCTTTATTGGTAGACTTAAAAAGATCGATAATTATAAACGCATATTTGTTTTTGAAGATGGCAGAGAGATTCAAATCTGTAACATAATTAATATGGATGTTTTGGATTGAGCGTGCAATATGTTCTAAACTCAATCAACGTATTGAGAGTTTTATATGCAATCAGAAGCGCAAGTGATAGACTTGCGCTTTTCTTGTTGTAGTGAGAGAAACGATGAGCTATTTTACCAAGGCTATTGACTTAATCACATAAATTTGCTATAATTTTACTATAAGCAGTTGCCG
>CALWKO010000017.1 GCA_944381275.1 uncultured Clostridia bacterium
TGTAGGAGGTACTACAACTGCGCGCCATCTCGCACAAAACTGAACGAAATTCACCTCGCTAAAAGCAAGCATTTTGCGGCGCGTAATAGTACACATAAATAAACATATATTCGATAAAATTAATAATATATGCAAAATGTGTTCTACTGAGGCCCAGTGCGGGTACGCCCCGTTTTTTCTCGCCGAACAATTGAACAGTTGCTCAATCAAGTTACTGTTCAATAAATATAGGGAACGAACCTTCGGGTTAAATATATTTCCGCAAAAGGAGAAAGAAAGATGAAAAAGGTGTACAGGTTGGAAGATCTCGACTGTGCCAACTGCGCCGCAAAGATGGAACGCAGCGTTGCCAAAATCGACGGCGTGCAGAACGTGAGCATAAGTTTTATGGCTCAGCGCATGGCAATCGAAGCGGACGAAGACCGCTTTGAAGAGATCATGGACGAAGTGGTAAAAAAGTGCAAAAAAGTCGAGCCTGACTGCCGCATTATTCGCTGACGTAAAGGGGGCGGCAATATGAAAAAATCTTCCCTCACAAGAAGGCAAAAACGCAACCTCATAAGGATCTTGGTATGCTTAGCGGCGTTTTTGGTCCTCTTTATCGTGGATAAAACGGTCGGCTTGGGCGGAGTTATCCAAGGAAAGGCAAATTGGGTACTGCCTTTCGTGCTCTACCTCGCCGTTTATCTGGCGATAGGCTACGACGTGCTCTGGCGCGCGGTAAGGAACATCGCTCACGGTCAAATCTTTGACGAAAACTTCCTCATGTGCATAGCCACGATAGGCGCGTTCGCCCTGGCAATCTACCGCGGAGCAACGGGCATGGAAATAGAAGGATTCGACGAAGCCTGCGCCGTGCTCTTGTTCTACCAGGTGGGCGAATTCTTTCAGGACTATGCCGCGGGCAAGTCGAGGAAGTCCATATCCGCGCTCATGGATATCCGCCCCGATTACGCCAATTTGCTCAGCGGCGGCAGTGCGGAGAGGGTGGATCCTTCGCAGGTGAAGGTGGGCGACATCATCCGCGTAAACCCCGGTGAAAAAGTGCCGCTCGACGGCGTTGTGGTCAGGGGCGCTTCCGCGCTGGATACCAAGGCGCTCACGGGCGAATCTTTGCCCCGTGAAGTGGGCGAGGGCGACGAGGTCATCTCCGGCAGCGTGAACGCCACTTCCCAGCTGGACATCCGCGTGGAAAAGGAGTTCTACGATTCCACCGTATCCAAGATCTTGGAGCTCGTGGAGAACGCTTCCGAGCAAAAGTCCAAGGCGGAGAACTTCATAACCAAGTTCGCAAAATACTATACTCCCACTGTGGTCATCGTGGCGCTTTTGCTTGCGATAATCCCCGGGGCGGTCACGGGCGATTGGTCCACTTGGATATATCGCGCGCTCAGCTTCTTGGTAGTGTCCTGCCCCTGCGCGCTGGTCATATCCATCCCGCTCTCCTTCTTTGCCGGCATAGGCGCGGCGTCGCGCTACGGCATACTGATAAAAGGCTCCAACTACTTGGAAAAGTTCAACAAGGCGGATACCTTCGTGTTCGACAAGACGGGCACTCTCACCAAGGGCAACTTTGCCGTGGCGCAAGTACTGCCGGAGGGGAAGGAAGATGAAGTGCTGCGCCTTGCCGCCATCGCCGAGCGCGACTCCGCCCACCCTATAGCGGCTTCCATCCGCGCAAGCTATAAGGGTGAAGAAGAGGGCGGCTACACTCTCACCAACGTTGCGGGCGAGGGCATCATCGCTCAAAAAGAGGGGAGCGAGATATTGTGCGGCAACGAAAAACTCATGAACGCGCACGGCATTTCCTTCACCCCTCACCTCGGCGTGGGCACGGTGGTATATGTGGCGGAAAACGGCGAATTTATCGGCAGTATACTCATCCGCGACGAGATAAAGGAAGAAGCGCCCGAAGTGATGCGCTCCCTTGCCGGCGTGGGCTGCAAGACGGTCATGCTCACGGGCGACAACGCCGCCGTGGCGAGCGCCGTGGCGGGCGAGCTGAACGTTTCGCAATTCAAGGCGGGACTGCTCCCCCAGAACAAGGTGGAAGAGGTGGAAAGACTGCTTGCAGAAGAGCAAAAGGGCAAGGCGCTGTGTTTTGTGGGCGACGGTATAAACGACGCACCCGTGCTCATGCGCTCGGATATAGGCATAGCCATGGGCGGCGTGGGCAGCGACGCGGCGATAGAGGCGGCGGACATAGTGCTCATGCACGACGACTTGAAGTGCCTCCCCCTTGCCAAGAAGATAGCTCGCAAGACTATGGCGGTGGTCATGGAGAACAGCATCTTCTCCATAGCGGTAAAGCTCGTCATATTGGTGCTCTCCGCGCTGGGCATAACCAACATGTGGGTGGCTGTGTTCGGCGACGTGGGCGTGGCGGTTATAGCCATATTAAACGCCATGCGCGTCAACACCAAGTACGATTTGAAAGCGCCGAAAAAGGCGGGCGCAAAAAGTAAAGCGCAAAGCGCGTAAGCAAGCCGAATAAAAGATAAAAAAGGGCGGTTTTCCGCCCTTTTTTATAAGTTCACCCTTGACGAGGGCGATGAGCCGTGATATAATTTGCTTATGGAAATAGTTAAGATTTTGAGCGTGGATTACGAGAAGATGGGCGATAAAATAGCCGCCCTGCGCAGGGATAACATGGAGCTTAGGCGATATGTGTGCTTTTACAAGCAGCAATACGACGGCGGCGACGGCGAGGGGGAGATTTGCACGTGCGATAAATGCGACAGCTGTGCCGACCCGCTCGAATCGCTGGTATCGCAAGAAGAGCTGGGCAGGGTGCTGGGCGAGAGCAAGTATGTGGTGGCTTCGTGGGAGACGGGCAGGACTTCACCCGACGTGCAGCATCTTATTGCCATATGCGCCATATGCAAGCTGGACATGGGCGAATTTGTCCGCTCCTGCTCGGTGGCGCTCAAACCCGAGTAATCGGCCTTGACAGGGACACGCGCGCGTGCTATAATTTGAATATATCGCAAGATAAGGAGGATACATATAATAATGAATGCGGATTTTGTATTCGTATTGGACGCAACCGCTACCATGGGCGTGTTCATCGACAGGTTCAGGAGGGAATTTTTACCCGAATTCACCAAGCAGCTGGGGAACATATCTAGCCCCGGCGACGCTGTGAGATATAAAGTCATCATCTTCCGCGACTACGGCAGCGAGGGTGAAAACGCAATAAAGGAGAGCAGATTTTTCAAGATTCCGGAAGAGGCGGACGAGCTCGGTCACGCCATGCTGTATGTGGAGGCGGGCGGCGGAGGCGATTCGCCGGAAAACGGGCTGGAAGCCATTTACTACGCCTTGAAATCGGATTTTGCGAAAGGCGAAGGCACGCAGACCATCTTCTTCTTCACCGACGCGGACGCGGTGGCGCTGGGCAAGCGCAAGGACTGCGACGGCTATCCCAAGGACATGGTGGATGAAGAAGGGCTTAAAAAGCTGTGGCTGGGCAAAACGCCCTCCCGCCTCACTCAGCGGGGCAAGAGGATGATAATGTTCGCGCCGGAAGGCACCGCATACAGCCGCATCGCCGCGGAAATGGACAACACCGTCTTCGTGCCCACGGTCAAGTCGGGCAATTTGAACGACCTCGACCTCGAAGACGCCGTCAAAATGCTGTTTTAATTAAGAGCGCCGTCATTGTGCGGCGTTCTTTTTTTGTCTTTACACACGGGAGGGGGTATGGAAAAACAACCCAAGAGGAAATATCTTTACAAGCACACGGTACTCTATTGTCTGCTGTTTGCGGCAATTTTGGCGGTGATAGTGTTCAACTTATGCAACACCGCCCTGATTCTTAAAGGATCGGGTGAGGAAGTCGGCATCGCCGTGGGGCTGGGCGTGGCGTTCGCCCTGGCTTTTGCCGCTATATATGTGGGCACCGTGCTCGCCTACATTTCCTGCTATTCCCGCGTGGGCAGGGCGGGACTCGTGGTATTCGTGGTGCTGGCGGCGTTTGTCGTCCGCTTTTGCGTGCGCTTTGCCTATAACGACGACGTCTCCTATGCCACTTTCGGCGAATCCTTCTTTGCGGTGATGGAATCCGTCACGGCGGGCGGCGGCACGACTGTGGCGGATATGTTCGAGGGGCACACCTCGGCGGCTGACATTGCGGCGATGAATATATACGTGTGGATGCCGTCGTATACCGCCCTCGTCGTCATCACGGTCATCTCCTTTGCAATAGATTATCCCATGCTGTGCACCGTGCGCACGCTGAGCAAAAAGTATTCCCCCTTCTATGCAAACACCGATGTGTTCATCTTCGACAGTATCACGCAGGAAACCGTCCTGCTCGCCAAGGACGTGGCGCGCGAGTACGCCGCAAATCAAAAGCAGGGGACGATAAAAAGGGGCAAGCGCGCCCTCATCCTCTTTTACGGCAAGGATATAGAAGGCTTCGACAAAAAGAACAATCTGCACCGCGAAGTGCAGTCCAATCGCTTTACCTATATCGCCTACAACCACAGGCGCGGGATGAAGATCGCCGCCAAATACCCCAACATAAAGAACGCGCAGGACAGCCTCATTTACGAATGGAGCAGGGCGAAGAATGTGCATTATTTCGCCTTTCAATCGGGGCAAACGGCGGCAAGCAGTCACTATGACTACAAGAGTGAGGATGTCAACGCCGCCGCCGCGTTTGCGGAAGTGGCGGGACTTAAATTCCGCATCGAGCACGGCGGCTTAAAGAGCAAGGCTTTGAATGCGGTCTATATCTATGTGCTTTCTGAAAACGACGTGGACTACCCCACGTACGATCTGCGCTTAAAGCAGTTGGCGCCAGACTATAAAATCGCCGGCAAAATACCCGTGGAGATGAAGGTGATCAACGAAGCGGAACGCGCCACTTGGGATTTAAAGCTGGAAGAAGAAGAGTGTAATTACGGCTTGAAGGACGGCGGAAGCCAAGTACTGCTCACGCACAGCTTGGCGAAAAATTTATACGACTTGCGCCAAGCGCTGACGGCAGGCGCCCCCAAGGAGGCATGCGCGCTGATAGAAGGCGCCTTCGGCGGCAGGATAGCCGCGCTGGACGGCATAATATTCAGCAAGCTGATAGAGTACTTGCGGAGCGACGAGGCAAAGGCTATAAATTTCAAAGGCATTCTGCAAAATGTGTGCGGTAATGTGCCGCCCGAATCATATATGGATGGGGCGGAGAGTGCTTACAACGGCCTGCTTGCCGCAGCCAAAGCCGACAAGTTAAATAAAGGAGATGTGAACGCCTGCCAAAATATACGCGTAATCCGCGAGAAAGAAAGGACGAATAAAGACGGCAAAAGGAGAAAAGAGTTAAAAAGTATAGGCGAATTATACGACGCCGCATGCGGAAAGCTGAGGAAAATCGGCGAAGAGCAAGTTTATTTTCCTCAAGAAGGCGTCGAGAAAAAGGGCTGCAAGGCAAAAGAGTTTTTCCCTTCCGAAGTAGAAATGTTTTTTGCCGCAGCGGGGAATTTTATGGACGCCCTTGCAAAGGTGGTCTACTATTATGCCGCGGACAGATATTTTATATGCAGCAAGGACGGCGAGGCGGCGGCCGAGCCGATTAAAGAGCGCAGAATATTGTGCTTGGGCTTCGGCGACACGGCAAGGAAGACGGTCAAGGCGCTCTACGCCAACAACAACTCCAACATGGTCGTGGACGTGGTGGATTCCGATATCTCCAATAAGGAAGGATTGTTAAAGCGCAACCACCGCGGTTTTTACGTTACGGACGAAAATCCTTCTAAAAACGGCGGGATGCTGTTCAGCGGCAATGTTTGTCCTGCAAGCGGCGTTGCCAAGGAACTGTATGAATATTCAAATCTGCTCACCCTCCGCTTACGCGAAAAAACGTGTATGGACAGGGAAATCACCGATTACATAGACCAAGTGGTGCTCCCCACGCAGACGGCGGTGAATTACGACGCGATAATAATCGCCATGGGCGACGATGAGCGCAACATCACCTTCTTCCGCAGCCTTATCACGGACGCGGTGCAGGAGCTTATTGCCGGCAATAGCGAGGGGGTGCAGACTTCCAAAATAAAGATATTCATTCACCTGCGTGAAAAGTATAACGGCTACCGCCTGTATTGGAACGATAAAGAGGACGGAGCAATAAAGTGGAAGCGCGGCGGCAAGGAGTGCTCCATAACCGATTATATCTCTGTTATCCCCTACGGGTATAAAGAGGACGTCTTCACTTACGACGAAATAGTGCGCGACGACGAGGCGTGTGCGCAAAACGGCGCATATGCCGAGGCGGTGAACACGGAAGGCAAGGAGATAGATTGGGCGGAAGAGTGGTTTAAAACGAGTATATACCACAAGTGGTCGAGCAAAGTATGTAAGAACATGTATATGTATTACGGCAATATGTATCGCTTTGCCCAAGCCGGCGAGAATAAAAAGTATATGGAAGATTACCGCCAAATCATGGCGCTCATGGAGCACAGGCGCTGGTGCAGGTTTATGATCTGCAACGGTTTTGCTCCCCTCCCCAAAGACAGAACATCTACGAGCGGCGTAAAAAATCGCTATCGCATGCACAAGGATATCCGCCCTTATCACGAGCTGGGCGCGGACAGGACGTACAACACGGCGAATTACACGGCGTATGAGAAAATCGTCAATGAAAAATATATCAACGAGAGCAGTTTGAGCGCCATAGGCAAGAGTTATCGAGTGTATGCGCTCTGTTCCCGTTATAATATGAGCGGAAATACCGCAGAGGAGAAGGCTCTGCTCAGCGCCGAAACGAACAATGTCAAGGGCCGCCTGGCAGCTCTTGTAAGTCAAGGAGAGCTCACGCGCGGGCAGATGAAGAAAAATCTTGCTCAGGCAAGCGCGCTTACGGGGGAAGAACTTTGTCTGCCGGCGGAGCAGGAGGCGTTAGGAGGCGAGAATAGGGAAGAGCACGCCGCCGAACAAGAAAAATACGATTACAAGAAGATATTGGAAAGGGAGCGTGTAAATTTCAACGAGAAAAAGCTGATAGCGGTCACAATGAAAAACATTCCCGGAATTATGCAAACCGCCGCTGAAACCGAGAAAACCGCCGCCGAAACTTCTTCCCGCAAGAGTGCGTGCGGCATACTGCGCGCGGCGCTGCTCACGAGCGTTGCCGAGGAAATGGGCATAGCGGAGCAGGCGGCGGATCTGCTGCTGCAATATGACGAAGAGCACAGACTTATTCCTGAGTCTGCCCGCCCTTCTGAGTCCGCTCCATCTTCTTCCAATTGACAAAGCCGTATAGGTCGTTGAGGAGGAACATGGCAAAGCATATCACTACGGATATGTAGCTCTTGTCCTCGATCGCCGCCATCACCCACAGCACTATCAGCACTATATCGTTGGCGGCGTAACCAAGGGCATAGAGAGCGCTCCGCCTGAACGTGAGATACACCGCTATAAAGCTCGTGGTCACCGATATGGTGGAGGGGATGATGTTCGCCGTGTTGCACGCCTGCAAAATGAAGTAAAAAGCCGCCGTAACCGCCCCCGCGAGCACGAACATAAAGGCTATCTCCTTGCCGCCGAGCTTGTTCACCTTCACCTGTGCGCGGTTGCCCT
Organism: uncultured Clostridia bacterium; assembly: GCA_944381275.1. Taxonomy (GTDB): domain Bacteria; phylum Bacillota; class Clostridia; order Christensenellales; family UBA3700; genus Alloclostridium. The sequence continues at coordinate 7,579 of CALWKO010000017.1, forward strand.
TGTAAGGATTTCTCAGCCAGGCTATAAGGGAAAACGCCGCCATGGGAAGGGTCATGCCCAGGTAGGTTATCATCTCGCCGTAGTAGGCGCATTCATAGGATATTATGCCGTATAGCACGGAAAAAACTATCGTCAGCGCCTGACCTATCGGATTGCCCTTGGCGTTGAATATGAGCGACGTCGCGCCGATGAGTGAAGCTATCAGCGTGAGCACATTTTCCCTATCGAATATGGCAAAGGAAATTATTATCAAAAGGACGGAAAAAATCCAAAGAGCCCATTCGCCTTTACCGAAGTAACCGAACAATTTTTTCAAATCACACCTCGCTCGGCGTCTTCTAAGGCCTAACGACGCGGAATATTCGGCTACCCGGCGGCAGCAAGATTTTTTATACTATATCACATAGAGTGCGGCTTGGCAAGCGTTTTATGCCGCATTTTTCAGCGTTTCATCTTGCGTGAGGGCGGATATCACCTGCTCCACTTCCGTATTCACGGCGCAGGAGGGGTAGGGCGCGGAGGTGACGTTGCAGCCGTCCTCTTTTTTTATCCCCCTGTCGTTTATGCTGCCTCCGTTCGGCCAATATAATATAGCCGCGGTCAGGCGCAGCGCTTCGCCCGTGTCGGGGTTGGGGATGATGTACTGCATGCACCCCTTGCCGTAAGTTTGCTCCGTCTTTGTGCCTTCGCCGGCAAAGGAGAGGTACTCCTGCGTGTAGCTTGAAAGATATATATCGGAATATGTGATCACTCCGTAATCGAGCAGCGCGCCCATGAGCACCTCGCTCGCGCTTGCGGAGCCGGAGTTTGCCATCACCTTCACCTCGGTGCTTGCGGGCAGGGTGAACCTTGCCTCTGCGGCGGGGGAGGTGTAGGTGTCGTTTACCGCCTTGCCCTTGGCGGAGAGCAGCGTCTTGCCCGCCGCGTTTTCAAAGCAGGCGGCAATTTTTCTAGTTATCTCCAAATCGCCGCCCGGGTTGGAGCGCAGATCCAATATGAGCGTGTCGCACCCAAGGGAGTTGAATTTTTCCGCCGCAAATTGAAATTGCGTCGCCGCGTCGCCGGAAAACTCGCTCAGGTGCAAATAAGCCGTCCCATCGGGAAGGGAGGGGATGACGTCCTGTGCGCTCTCCTGCATGGTAAGTCCGTCATAGGTGAAGTACCACGCGGCGGAGTTTGTGGAAAGAAGGATGTAGCTTTGCTTGTATTGAGTATATTGCTCCAGGGTGACTTGAAGTCCGCGCGCCAAGTAGAAAGTGTTACAGCTTCCGTCCGACGTGGCGGCAGTGAAAGCCGCCAAATCTTCCGCGCTGTCTATTATCAGCTCTTTGCCGTCGATGATGGCGGAATATATAACGTCACCCACCCTAATACCGCTTTTCCATGCGGGGGAGTTGCCCGAGCACGTCAAGACCACCGCACCCTGCGAGGGGATGAAAGCTATCCCCGCGCCGTATTCTATCGAGTTGCCCGCGTTGCCGTAGAGCAGTTCGGCGTACTCTTGGGCGGTGTAGTAAACGCTGTATTGATCCAGGTATTTTGCCACTATCTCGTCCGGGGTCAAGGCGTCCGCGTCGGTTATGTCCACATCCGTGTAGTAGTATTGCTCGATGACCTCCGCCACCCACGCGGAAGAAGAATAGCTCGTGCACGCGCCGAGCACAACGCCGAGTATTATCACCAAAGCTATTATTACGGCTATCGCCGCACATTTTTTACCGGAAAATATCTTCATATATTAAATATACCGCAAATTTGCGTAAATAACAATAATTGCAAGCGGAATTTCTCCTAATTTAACAAAAGTTTTACTGCCGTTGCACGCGATAAAGATTTTTTGAAGGGCATGAAAAAATTTCCGTCTTGACTAAAACGCGCGTATATGATAAAATTTTAATCGGATGAGGTGGAATTATGACTCTTAAAGCCCAAAAATTTTTCTCTAACAGAATAACCACGCTGCTTGTCAGCTTCTTTGCCGCGCTCGCGCCTCTGTTTTATTACGCATCGCGCAGCAGCGCGCACGTATTTTTGGATACCGCGCTTTTTATGGGATTTTCCCGGGTGGTATTTTGGCTGATGCTCGCAAACGCGGTGTTCGCCCTCGTGGTCGCCGCCATGCGCTGGAGGGTGGCGGCATACCAATTGCAGCAGCCCAAATGGCTCTCCGCGCTCTCCTGCGCCGCATTTACCATAACTGTATTTTTTGCGATAGTCAACATCGCCATTCTATGCGTGATGGGCGAGGAATCCTCGCCGATAGTGTGGCGATCCATGGCGGAGCTGCTGCCCTTTGCTCTCGCGTACATAATCGCGGCGGCGCTCGCCTTCTTCTTCCCCTCCGTCACGAATAAAAAGGTGCGGACGGCGATAGCGGTGATAATAATTTTGATAGCCGTGCTCACCGTGCTCTTTATGCTCTATCCGCCCGTATACTTCGATTTCCTCTCCGACCCCATGGTGATCGACAACGGCGAGGGTTATTCCGTGGTGTTCGCCACCTCCGCCGCCGGCACGGGGTATATCGAGTACGAATACGAAGGGCAGACATATAAACTTTACGACGAATCGAGCGGGCGAATACGCGGCTCTTCCACCATCCACAGCATAGCCGTTCCCTATGAGCATTTGGATAATAACACTTATAGGGTGGGTTCCATGCGCGTTTTTGAGGAATATGCCTACGGCGGGCGCAACGGCAGGAGCATAATTTCCGATGACTATAAATTCTTTCCCTGCACGGGTGAGGACGTCACCTTGCTGTGCGTATCCGATTGGCACACCCGCAACAATAAAGCGAAAGAAGCCATATCCCACTTGGGCGAATACGACGGAGTGCTCATGATGGGCGACGCCGCGCCCGGCTTGCAATACGAAAGCGAGGCTGCGGAATACATCGTCAAGTTCGGCGGAGATATAAGCCGCGGCTGCATGCCTATAATCTACACGCGCGGCAATCACGAAACGCGCGGCAAGTACGCTTCTCAGCTGGGCTCCGCCCTTAAAATGGATAGATATTATTACGAAACCACCCACTTTGGCGATTACCGCTTTATCGTGCTCGACTGCGCGGAGGATAAGGAGGATTCCCACCCCGAATACGGCGGACTGGTCGATTACAAGACCTACCGCACCGGCATGACGGAATGGCTGGAAGGGCTGGAGCCCTCCGATAAAAAGACGATAACCCTCTGCCACGCTCCCTCGCTCTTCATCGAGGAGGACTTGACCGAGCGCGCGTGGAGCAAATTGGACGAGCTCAACTCCGGCCTGCTCATCTCCGGGCACCTGCATCAATGCTACTTGGATAGGGAGAGCGAGGCGTTCCCCGTCTACGTCGACGGCGGTCACAGCGGCGGCGATTACATCGCAAGCAAGGTCACTTTGTCGAGCGAAGGCATAGCGCTGTATGCCTGCAATATGGACGGCGATAAGGTGATAGACGAGTTCGTCACATGGAAGTAAGCATATAAAATATAAAAAAATTTAAAAATTATATTGTAATGCGCGCGCATATGTGTTATAATGTAGGCAATAACATAGGGAGGATGGTTAAATGGCAGAGTTTTCTTTTGAAGTAATCGAAAACTGCGGTTCTCTTTCCGAATCCGGCAAGGGGTGGAAAAAGGAGATCAAACTTATCAGTTGGAACGGCAAGGAGCCCAAGTACGACATCAGGGAGTGGTCGCCCGACGGCGATAAGATGGGCAAGGGCGTTACGCTGAGCAAGAGCGAGATGCGCGAGCTGAAAAAATTGCTCGAATCCATGGATTTAGAGGACTAAAATACCGTCTTATAATTTAGCCTCGCCAAGGCTGCGGATTGCGTAACCGTTCGGCTTAAAGCGCCGCAAACTGAGGACGAGTAAGAAAAAAGACCAAGCCTGCACGTGTTCACGTCATGCGAAATTTGTGCAGGCTGTTTCTTTATCACCGTTTTTAAGGGGGGGAACAAAACGTCACGGCGCGGTATACCCGCAAGTAATTCTTTTGTAAAAAAGCCGCGCGCGGTGTGAAACGCCCGCTTTGCTGTGTTATAATATATTTGTGAAAAAACGGACTTCCATCATCTTAATAGTGTGTTTGCTGGTATGCGTGCTCGCCTTTGCCGCCTGCGCAACTTCTCGTATACCCAAACTCAAAACGCCCGTTGTGAGCGGCAACGGCGGTTTTTACGCCAAATGGGACGCAATCGACGGCGCCGGATCTTATTCCGTGAGGGTGGTGGACTTTTCTTCCAATTCCGAGCTCGTCAATACCTCCGTCACCGAAACGAGCTTTTCACTTGTGAATTTTGCCGAAGAAGATGAGGAAAGGGAAGTATATGTGTACGTTGCGGCGCTGCCCGCCGACAATACCGTATACGACAAATCGGCAGAGGGCAGATGCACCATAACCATTCCCGTCGTGACCGATGCCGATATGCTGCAATATGCCGAATCGGTCGCCCCTGCGGAAGAGCTGCTCGCTGCGGGCATAAAGGGGCAGAATTACACTTACTATCCCGCAACTGATATGGACTTGACCTTGTCGTTCGACAAGAATATCTCCTCCGTAAAGCCGCTCGGAGATTATGATTTGAGCGGGAAGTTTTCCTCATCTTATACGATTATCGGCGGCACCGCGGTGATAGCAAAATCCTATATGCAGCAATTCGACGTGGGCGCGGCAATCCAATTCGCCTTCACCTTTACCGACGGCACTTCCGCCACTCACTCCGTATTCGTGGTGGACACGGTGGCAAAGCTCATCGACCCTTATTCCGTCAACACAACCGTCACCGAAAACGACGCCAACGTCATCTACCGCGGCGAAGGTTACATCGTCTACGGCGAGCGCGACGGCAGGAACATCGAGTTCACCTTCTTCGACCAAGTCAAGGTGAACGCCGTGTGCGTCGACGGGTCAAAGGTGAGTTTTTCCGCAAGCAAGGTGCCCGATAAGCAGGTGGTCAGTGCCGCGGCATTGCAAGGGCTTTCGCAGGGCGTGCATTACATCACTTTATATACCGATAAAGGCGCGGTGACCGTGCCCCTCGTGTATGTCCCCGAATACTCCTGCGCCCCCAAGGACGTATATGTGGACATAGAAGGCTATCCGGAAATATACATCCGTTGGGAAGCCAACCTGCTCCCCGCCTACTACACGGTGGAGATCAACGGCGAGGTATATTCTTCCAACGACTATCCCGAACTCTTCACGGTCAACTCCTTCAACGCCACGGGTAAGATAAACATATCCGACTCCGCGCAGGATGCGATCACCGTAACTGCGTATCTGCCGGAGAGCTTTAACGGCAAGAGCTACTCCGCATCGGTAACTTCGGGCGATCTTTCCTCCTATATTCCCTATCTGGAAAGCACCTTCACCTACCTGGGCAGTGAGGAAAATTACTATATTTCGAGTGAAGAAGAGTGGAACACCTTCGTCGCCTATACCGCCCTTTATTATGAGGATTTAGAGGACACGGGCAGGGTATACACGGAAAACAGCGAATTTCACTACACCTATCCGTATAAAAAAGTGTCCTTCGCCCTGGGCTACGACGATTGGACTGCCAAGGAAGTGGTGAATACCAAATACAAGGACGGCGCTGAGCAGTTTAGGGAAGTGGTAGCCTACGAGCTTTCGTGCAAGGAAACTTCAAATAACGTCTTCGAGCTGGAGCTCGTGCAATTTTCCTACAAGGAGCCTAGCAAAAACTCGGCGGATCTCGGCATTGCTTACAGGATATTAAACGAATCTCCCCTGCAAACCACCGCCGAATACGCGCATTTTTCATCTTCCGGCAACGCCGACGGAACTTTCCCCATAGACGAGGTAACTCAAACGGCGGAAGTGAGCACGAGCATGCAGCTTTATTTTGCAATGGAAATGGGCTTGCGCCCCGTTCCCATATCCGGCAGCAGTGCGGAGCGCATATATAACAAGGCGCGCGCCGTCATGGCTCAAATAACCGATCCCGATATGTCCGACTACGAAGTCGTGCACGCAATCTACGATTATCTCACTGCTAGGGTGGTTTACGACAATGCCGTGGCGGCATATAACAACGAACGCACTTCCACCCAGGATATGTATAATGACGTATACAACTACAACTGTTTCTACCCGGAGGGCGTCTTTGACGACGGCGTGGCGGTATGCAACGGGCTTTCGCAGGCGTTTGTCATCATGTGCGCCATTGAGGGGATAGAGAGCGTTAAAGTAGGCGGCACCGTCAGCGGCGGCGCTCACGCCTGGAACAAGGTGAACATCGACGGTATGTGGTACGTTGTGGATACCACATGGGGCAGGGCGTCCTATCAGGGTATAGGCGTGACGTATAACGTGGGCGAGCACGATTGGCTGCTCGTGAGCGAGGCTTCCGCCTCTTCTTCCCACAAGCAGGACGAGGGCGTTTACGGCAGTGATATCTATGCCGGCGGCGTGACCTACGACCCTTACGCCAACATCTTCTATCAGGACGAAAGCGGCGCTACCCACGACCACAAGGCGGCAAGTTACGAGGAATTCAACGCCATCCTCGCCCATTACGGAGCGCAATATTCTTCACGCGGCACCTATTTGATATGCGTTTCCATCACCTTCAATTCATATTTCAGCCAAGCGCTGTTCAACAATTCAAACGTGACCATCCCCTCCGGCATGACCATAACCGCCGTAGCGGAGAGCATGGACAGGCAGGCGGAGCTCATATTGGCGAGGAACTAACATGGATTTCTCGTCGATTAGCGGTGTAAACGAAATGCTTTTTGCGGCGGCGGATAAGGGCTACCAAGCCTTTACTAGCCGCCTTACCAATACAAAATACCCCATTTTGGGCGTTAGGATCCCCCAATTGCAAGCCATGGCAAAGCGGATATTGAAGGGCGATTACTCCGCCTTCCTCGCTCTTCCCTTTACATACTTCGAGCACCACCTTTTGCGCGGCATGGTGTGCGCCATGAACAAGGAGGGGGAGGGCGAACACCTTTCGCTCTTTGCCGAATACATCCCCTTTATCGACGATTGGGAGGGCGTGGATTTGATCGCCTCCCGCTACACAAACGCTTCGGAAAGCTACTTTAACGCCTTGACCGAATATCTTAGCGACTGCCGCGAATACGCCGTTCGCTTCGCCCTCGTCGCACTCTTGTCCAACTTCGCCGCCACCCCGCGCGCCGGCGAGATAGTGCGCCTCGTGCGCTCCCTCACCCCCTGCGGCTACATGGAAAAATTCGCCCGCGCGGCAAAATCCCCCCAACGCTTCGCCCAAAACGCGCAACTTGCAGGCACAATCCCCGCGCAAGATTCCGCGCCTCACTTGGCGCGTCAAGAACCCCGCCTTGGCGGCTATATCCCGCTTTCCGCTCCCGCCGTCTGCGGCTCGGCAACCCCGCCTTGCGGCTATTATGTCCTCATGGGCGCGGCATGGCTGCTCTCCGTCCTCTACCTTACGGAAAAATCCGCCGTCCTCTCCTACCTTAGCGACCCCGCGCAAGATCCCGCCACCCGCTTAAAAACCATCTCGAAGATCCTCGATTCCTTCCGCGTCCCCACAGATGAAAAACAATCCCTCCGCGCCCTGCGCAGTCAAATAAAGTGCGAATAACTTTATTGCGGCGCAGTAAAAGTTATATTCACATCACCGTTATTACAGTTGATTTTCAGCGTTTTATCGCCGCCCTCTTTCAAGTTGGGCAAATTGCATTCGCCTTTTTTGACGTCGCATATTATGGCAAAATCGTCCCATCCGCCGCCAACAGATCCGCTTATATTCGCGTTTTTTACGGTAATTGATAAGCTTCTTGAAACAAATACGTTTTCAAGTAAAATGTTTCCTCTGTTGTCGTTCAGCGCTATATCCTCCGCTTCGCCAAACGGCGCTATGCAAATGTCTTCGTTGGTCGTGGAAATGCTTAAAGAGGTGATTTTTCTCGGCAAAAAAATCGTTAAAGTGCGATAAGTTCTATCGGCTTTGCCAAAGCTTATCCCTGCGGTTTCACTTTGAGTAACTGTCAATAAACAGTCTTCTTCCGTCAAATAATACTTACTCTTTTCACCTTGGAAATATTGCAAATGTACCTTATCGTCGAAGGAAGGCTTCACGTCCACCACCTTATCCCGTATATCTATAACTATGTTTTTTGTTTCTTCGGAGCAGGAGTATTCTTCTTCAAAAAAGACATCTTCTCCGTCGCAGGCGCAAAGGCCAAACGTCGTTGCTCCCGCCATGATAAGTACGACAAACAGTATGTAAAATTTTTTCATAATAAAACTCCTTACAGATATTTTCTGCTTCCACCATAAACCTTTGTGTAACACAAAGGTCAAGCATAATAACAAAATTTCCGAAAAATTTTTGTTATGCCATAATCTCCTGTAAAATTCATACCCCTAACACAACACCCCCTCTTCCTCCAAGATCGACTAAGCCCACCTATAACCCAAATAATTAAATATCATGTTTAGTTATTCAACCTTTGTGTAACACAAAGGCTTTTTGATATTTCTTTGTTTGGTATTGCTAATGGTGGATAAATGGTATATAATTTTGGTAGGAAGGTAGATGTTAGGCGGGGTGATATTGTTCATGAAAATGACGGAAAAAGGCGTGAAGATTATTAAGGAGAAAAGGGATGAAAAAAGTCTTTAGCATAGGCGAGGCGGCAAAAATTGCGGGTACAACAACCGAAACATTGCGGCATTACGACAGGATCGGATTGCTAAAGCCTGCAAAAGAGGACGAATCGGGGTATCGAATTTATACGCAAGAGGACATAGTGCGCATAAACACCATAACCGCACTCAGAAGAATGAGGATGTCTTTAAATGAGATAGGCGAAATTTTAAGTAAGCAGAGTATTGCCGAGGTGCTTGACGGCTTTGAAAGGGCGCTGTTGCGTGCGGATAATGAGATAGAAAGCCTTAATGAGGCAAAGAAGCGCATTATGCGTGCGAAAAACTATTATAAAGACATTTTGAATGCAGGGTGTATCGAGAAGATTGAGTATTTTGATGAGAGGAAGATTTTGCTCAGCGATTTTCTCACTACGCCAACAATAGACAATTTGAACAATTATCATAGGCATTTTCGTTCGCAATTGGGCGGCAAAGCTTCGTTGTTTGAATTTGCCGATGTTGCGGGAATATTGCGGCGCGGCGATGCGGATGTGATGTTTGTAGAGTGCAAAAAATGGACGGACGACAAAAATTTAGTCACATTACCGCAAGGCGGATACTTGCATATAATTACCGCCAAGGAAAAAAGAGAAGAAGGTTTGCGCCTTTTGCGGGAAGAAGCAAAAGAAAAGAACGGCTCGGAGTGCGACATTTCTCTTTCATTTGTGAAAATTACGGGCATTTTGGATTGGAATTATGATTTGCAAGTTCCGTTATTTAATAATTATAATTCAAAAAATTTTTAAGCGGCAAATTGCGCCGCCATCGACGGGAAATATCTGCACGTCAAGTTCGCCATGGGTGAAAAAATTTTTATCCTGCCCGATTCCTTCCTTGCGGGCTTCCTCACCTTAAAGGAGTGAGTTATTGGGGAAGGGCGGTTTTGCCGTCGGCGGCGTCCGATTGCGGAGCGGACGATTGGGCGGAATCTCCCGGCTTGGGGCTGTTATTGACGGTGTGATAGAAGAACTTTCTGCCCGGCGGCCCCACCACTTTGGAAAATTGCTTTGAAAGCAAGCCCACGAATATCGCCGCCGCCGCAGTACCTTCGCGCACGCCCTGCAAGTTATGTAAAAAGATGAAGGAGAGCGCCACCGCGATTACCACGAGCGATACGTCCACCGCCACTTTCATATATCCGAACTTCACTTTGGGCAGCACCGTGCACAGCGCCATTACAAGGCCTTCGCCGGCAAGTGTCATCACGTTTGCCGTAACTTCAAAGCTCACGCCCAGCGCCACCAGCACTATTCCCGCAATACACACCAGCCATTGCTGCCAATATGCCGTAAGGGTGATGTTGTCCACGCACAGCATGGCAAGGTCGGTGAGCAAGCCGAACACCACGCATACCGCAATTTGCAGCAGCGACCATGGCTTGAATTTGCGCCTTAATATGGGTATTTGAATGAGCACGATAATTGTGTTTGCGATGATTGTCGTCGTGCCTACCGAAAGCCCCGTTATTATGTTGAGTACATAAGGTACGCTCGATATGGGCGATGTGCCCAGCTCCGCCTTTACCGAAAGCGCCACCCCGAAGGACATGATGAAAAGTCCCACAACCAGCACCAATGTGCGTTTAATGTATTCCGCAACCGTTTGCTTCGTCACCTTTCCCCCGAAAGATAACTTCTTCATCTGCTACTCCTCTTTATTTGAAATGTTTTGATATACCTTTTTTAATGACTTACTCAAATTCTCCGCCTCTTGCTCGCTCATCCCGGCAAAAGCCTTTTCCTCCGCGCGTGCAAAGATCTCCTCCACCTTGCGCGCAGCCGCCTTGCCGCCCTCTGTGAGATATACGAAAATAGAACGCCTGTTGCCGCCCTCGCGCCTGCGCTCGATAAGCCCCGCGCTCTCCATCCGCCCCAGCAGATTGCCAACCGTAGCCGCCTCTATCTCGCAATTTTCCGCAATCGTCTTTTGCTCCACGCCCGGCGAGCGCAGCAAAAATTCCAATATCTTCGGCTGTCCGGACGTCAGCCCCTCCCGCTTTGCGCCGTCCATAACCTGCTTATGAAAGCAAAAATACGTCCGCATAAGCATATGGTGAAAGGATGTGTTCATATCTCCTCCGAATACTAATAATTCTAACTGTAAGAATTATTATAATCCTCCATTTGCCATATGTCAATCGTTTAACGGGATAATGAGAAGAGGAGAAGTAAAGCAGGGTATTTGCCTCTGTTATATCGATTGGTTATAATCGAAAGCAAGCATTGATTTTTCGGCAAATAGATGTTAAAATAAAAATAAATATACCGCGCGAGATATTTCAATCGAATAAATCGATATGGAGGATATATGTTAAAAGAAAAATTAGAAGGCTATCTAAACCGCAAGGAGCTGAGCAAGAAGGCGATAGGCGAGATAATTGCGATTCTCGTGCAAGAAAATTACGACAGCAAGGAAAAAACCGATGAATTGGCGGAGGTCTTATTTGCGCTTAAAGCGGATGTAATTTACGGATTTGCCGGATATTTAGATAAAATGCCTGCCGAATGGCTGCCCTTATTTACGGAATCTTGCATAAAGGCGATCAATCCCGTCAAGCTGACGCACGCGTTCGTCCTTGCAGCGGCGATGAATGTAAAAGGATATAACGGCGAATACAATAAAATAATTGCCCTCGTCGTCCAAAAATATGTGTTGGAGGACAATGTAAGCAAGCAAGTTTTTATTTCCTTCGAAAGGGCTTTGCGTTACGGCGGAGCGGAGTGTTTGTTCGGTAAATTCACTCTCGGCGATGAGCGCACGAGGAACGGATACAGGAAACTGTTGATGGAATTTTTAAAATACAAACCCGAGCTCAAATATGCCGAAAGCGTAAGAAGTTGGTTTAATGCAAACGAAATAAAGATATCCGAATCAGAGCAAGCGGTCATAAGGGACGCGGCACGGCAGACGAACGGGACGAGCGAGAAAAAAGAAGAAGGCGGCGCGGCAGTGCAGGAGAGCAAGCCGAAAGCCGCCGATTACGAGCAAGTATCTTTGGCGCAGCTCTCCGAGGCGGTTTTGAAGAATGCCGCCGCGCTTTTTGAGCGAGCGGAGAGGGCAGAAAAGGAGAACGGGGAGTTAAAAGCGGAAGTAAAGGCCTTGAATGACAAGGTGCGCGAAGGAGAACTTGCCCTAAGGAAGGCGAATTTTGAAGCCGATTCATTAAAAGGAAAAATCGATAAGCAAGAAGGCGTTATTTCTAATCTTAAAAGCGAACTGCACACTGCCGGCGGCACGATAGGCGATTTAAAAAAGCGCCTGGAAGAAATTACGGGCAAGCTGACTAACGTCGAGTCCGCCTACGGGTATGCAGGGCAGCACGAAATAGAGCAGCTTACGGGAAGGATAAAAAAGAGATTGTCTTTAGGATATGAAAAGTACAATGAAATTAAGGAAAAGGAGAAGGATTTGGCGTATTACGATATCCTGCTTGAACTGCTGGATGAAATATATAGCGTGCTTGGCAAAAACGGAATCAAATTCGATTAAAGAAGGGGGAATATAATGGACGGTAATATCGAATGCTTCGGCATAGACTTCGGAACGACGAACATAGCCGTAAGCGGATTGATCGTCGACAGCGAGAATAATAAGGCATTCAAGGTGCCTTACGGGGAAGACGGCGTGCCATTCCCGTCATTTTTGGCAATTAAGCAAAAAGAGGGCGGCGGGAACAGCTTTACCACGCTTTTCGGGCGGCAAGTAAAAACTCAAACCGCTTCTATTCAGGAAAGCGGCTATACGGTAATCAAATCAATCAAAGTGAGCTTGGGCAGCGGCGTTACTTACAACGTAGGTGATCGCAAGATTGGTGCAACCGAAGCGGCAGCGGGACTTATTCAAGCGCTCAAAAGCAAGCTGTTGAATAACAAAATGAGAAAAGCGAATATCAAATGCGCTACGGTAGCCGTGCCCGTGGACTTCACCAACGCGCAAAGAAGTGAATTAAGCAAGGCGTTTGAAAGTGCGGGAATAAAGGTGAATAAAATCATAAGCGAATCGCTCGCCGCCTACATACGATGCAGGGATTATGTAAGGGGTTTGCCCAACGTCATGGTTTTCGATTGGGGCGGAGGCACGCTGGATATCAGCTTGCTCCGAACGTCGGGCGGGCAGGTATTCGAAGAGTCCACGGTAGGCTGGAAAGTTGCCGGCGACCGCATCGACGAACTGCTGGCGGAATATGTGCACGGGCAGATAGTTCAAAATAATCCGCAGATTAAAATGTGTTACGGCGAGCTGCCCGTTAAAGACAGGATAAAAATTTTAAGCGAATGCGAAAGGGCGAAGATATACTTTGCCGACGAGGAGGAAACAGACAGGGATGCCGCCATCTCTATAGTCGATTATTGCGGTGAAAAATCCGTGCGGTACAGGCTTTCTTACGATACGTTTTGCAACATAATTCATCCCGTTATTGCGGACGCGGTCAATTTGATAGGCGAGGCGCTGAATAAGGCAAACAAGAACATCATCGAATTAAACGCGATCATCATGGTGGGCGGCAGCAGCAAACTATTGCCGCTGAGGGGAATAATACAAACGGAATTTTACGAAAAGTACGGCATTAAAATAATCTATCCGGAAAAACCGCAATGGTCGGTAGCCGAAGGCGCCGCTTTGATGGACAGACTCAATTGCGAATATAAGCTCAATCAAGATATCGGCGTCGTCATGAGCGACGGCAATCTATATCCCATAATAAAAAAGGGTACGGGCATTCCCTTCAACGGAGCTTCAGTCACGTTCGGAATAGTTGATAACGCCACAAGCGCACACTTCATCTTCGCCGACGATAAGAATAATATCTTGGGCAATATCACAATGCCGGCAAAGGGATTTTTGGAAGAAAAATTTACCGTTACGGGCAAGATAGGAAACAGCTTGGTCGCGGAAATCAGCGTGGCAGGACCCGGTGCGCCGGGTGTTCAAAATATAGAGATCAATCAATTGAGTTATTACTGCGATGTTTCGGAATTGGACAAGTATAAGTTTGAGGTTATGTAGGGGGAGTTAAGTGAAAGTAAGCAATATAACATATTCCAGCAATGTATACGTTATACATGACGGCGGCGGAGTACATGACGAAAAATTTTTAAATCACGTCCTCGACCCCGCGGCCATTAGGAAAATCATTATCGAATACAACGAGGCAGCCGCCAATTTGAGTGAAGTTCAGCAAACGATATATAAAAATTATTTGCCGTGCGCATTCGGCAACGGTGATCGCACTCACGGCGCTATTTTTGAAAACGGCAAGATAATTTTTGTGAACAGGTGCGAAAACACCGCTTGCAAATTATATCCTAAATGCTCTGCTAAAAGCGACTTCAGGAAAATAGAGCGCTTAGGAGGGGGAATATTTGATTTTAAAGCAAAAGCGCCTAAGGAGCAAGAGCCCCTGCGCTTTGAATCGGGAACATGGGGGCAAACCCGCATTCCCAAGCCGATAAAAATCAAAAAGCTGGAAAGAAAGACCATCATCACCAAAGTGGAAGAGAGCGTTCACACGGGGCACACTTTGCAGCAATGGAGCGTTCGCCCTCACGTTCGCCGCCTTCCCGGAGGGGAAACCACCTGGGTAAGGGGGCATTACAGGAGGCATTGGGCTTACGGCGACCTCGTCGTCAGGTTTGAAAAGAGCTCGGTCCCGAGAGTGTTTACTTGCAAGGACGCGGAAAAGGCAAACAAGTTACTCAGCTTCCGCAAGTGCTTACGCGGCGCCTCCATCATTTCGGAAGATATTCAGCCCAAAGATACTCAAAGAAAGGGCGTCTCCTTCATTTCCGAAGACTTCTCGCCGAGCAATATTAAGATAATAGAAAACGAGGAGAAAATAATCAAGAGTGATATAAAATCGAAAATTCTGGTAAACTCGGGCCCCGGTACGGGAAAAACGCATACGGTAATAGAGCGTCTTAAAGAGCTTACAAGGCGTGAGGACGAGATTTCCGCCGAAAATATCTTTGTGCTATGTTTTTCACGCAGTGCGGTCAGCGTTATAAACAGCAGGCTGGAACAAGCCATAAACAACGAAGAAATACCGCCGTCCGCGAGGAACGTCAATATTGCAACGCTCGATTCTTTCGCCACATGGTTTTTAAGGGAGAGCAATCCCGACGGCAGCCTTTCAAGATTGAATTACGACGACCGCATCAGGAAATGTATCCGCGAGTATAAGAGCCATCCTCAGGATCTTGCGGACGCCGTCGGCTATCTCATAATAGACGAAATACAAGATTTTATAAAAGAGAGGGCGGAGCTTATACAAGCTCTTTTGGAAAACCTCAAGTGCGGTTTTTTGCTGCTGGGCGACAGCTGCCAAGCCATATTCGATTATCAAATAAAAAGGTCGAGTGAATTGAGCTTTAAAAGGTTGTATCGGTGGATAAAAGATAGTTTCGGCGATCTAAAAGAGTACGAGCTGGCGCACAATCACAGGAATGAAGGAGCTATAGGGGATAGCTTAAAACCTCTGCGCCGGGCAATGCTGCACAGGCCGCTTGACGAACAAGAAGCCGCCGTAAGTGAGTTGATAAAAAAGTACGGCACAAAAGAATCAAGCGTAAAAGACATCAGGAATTTCCCGTGCAAAGGCGGGCAAACGCGGGCGGTTTTAACCCGAGCAAACGGGGCGGCATATCGCTTGAGCAACGAATTATATGAATTGGGAGAACCCGTTGCACACAGGCTTTTGACGGGAGTAAAGCGGCTGTCTTACAGGCGGGAGATTGCGGATATTTTGTCCGGTTACACAGAGGAATATATTTCACGCGGCAAGTTTTGCAAGCTGGCAGAGGAAAGGGGAGTAAGCGGCGAACTCGCAAAGCTGCTGTGGGAAGGATTTGAAAAAGTTCTCAACGAAGACGACCTTGAGCGTATCGACTTGAGAAAGTTGAAAAGGGCGATGTTCTATGAAAAAAGGGTGGCGGAGTGCCTGCTTTGCCCCGCCGACGCGAATATTTTCATCTCCACTATTCACAAGGCAAAGGGCAGGGAATTTGATGACGTCATCGTAAGAAAATCGAGCGATATTTCATCAAGCGACGAAATCAAGGTGTACTATGTGGCAATGACCAGGGCTAAAAGCAGGCTGACCGTAGAAATCGAATCAAAAAAGTGCCGCGATATAAAAACGGATTCCGATCGACACGCGGAAATAAGCAGGGGCAAAATAAAGCGTATGGAATTGGGTCTTGACGGAGATATCGATCCCATAAGTTTTGTCCTCTGCGATAATCCCGCGGAAAGGCAAAAATATATTGCGGAAAAAGTAAAGCGCGGCGATCCCATCAAGATAAATCGGCGTGACGAAAGGTACTATATCGTGCATAACGAACATTATATAGGCGAAGTCAATCCCGAAGCTTTTATTCCCTTGACAAAGGGAAGGAGAACATATACGACGGAGGACTTTGTGGGATACGACGAACTGTATGTGAGCGATGTGGTGACGGTGGTGAATCAAAGGCTGGCCGAAGGAATGGCGGACGAGTATAAAAAGTGCGGTTTTTGGTACGGCATTGAGTTTTGCGGCTACGCCAGGGCAAAGGAGGAATAGATGGGGAGATACGATAAATTTTACGGCGCAAAAGATTTTATACTCGACATGCTTAAAACGGAACTCGTCGGTCCCGTGAAAAAGGACGAAGTCTTGCAGCTGCCTCCGCTCAACAGTTATGTCTCCGGCATTTTATGGCCGTCTTCAACGGGCAGAAAAAGCGGCGACGAACTCGATTATCAAGCAAACGAGCTGCTCACGGACGGCAGCGGCAGCTTAGAGGAGAAAGCCCCCGTATTGAGCGGGACCGCATTGGAAGGAAACGACCGCTCTATTTCCGAAACGTCGGCAAAAAAGCCTTCTTCCATGGCTGTAACCGCCATGATAGACGGCAGCGTAAGCGCCGTTAAGGTCAAATTTTCATTTGCAAAATACATTCATTCCGAAAAGAAAGAAGCGCGCGCCGAAGGCGATGATGCCATTCGCCTTCATTTTTATGCGAGAAGGGAATATTCCGCGGAATGCACGTTCGATTTCACGCAGGATAAACCCGTTTATCACGCAGATAAAAACGATGTTTTAAGCAAGTTCGATATTCGTTTGCAAGCCAATAAGCGCTTGGGCAAGGCGGGGGAGAACCGCCTCATATCCTTTTCCGTCACAAACTTGGCGGCGGCAAGACAAAAGGAGATAGAGCAAAACGAAGGCGCGCTGTTTCAATGCGAGCTGGAACTCACGCCGGAGGGAGGCTTTTTTGTTCCGCTGCAGGCGGAATATATAAATACCGGCAGCATAGAAGATGAAATTCTCTCCATGCATTATCGCAAGGCATACTCTTTTGCACGCGGGCACGGATGCGCGACCGTATGCGCCGCGGATGAGGACAAGTGCTCGGCTGTCAAATCGGAGTTTATCCCCGTTTATGAGTTTAAGCAGTTAAAGCCGCGCTCTTCAAGCGGCAAGATATTTTCCATGAAGTATCTCTATGAAGGAGAGCGCAAAGATATCGTCGCTAAGCTGAACGAGTTCGTCGGCGAGTATTCCGCATGGGCAGAAGAGCTGAAAAAAAGGAGCTGCGGAGCGGAGTTTGCAAAATACGTCAAAGCCGCCAAAGCCTGCCTTTCCAATATCGCCGTATGTATAAGCAGGATAAAAAAGGGCATCGAGATCTTGGCGGGCGACGATATCGCATGGCGCGCGTTCACGCTCTGCAATGCCGCCATGTATCGGCAAAGGGCAGGCATGGCGTTAATGAAGGGGAAGATAAAAAAGAGAGAGGAGTTCGCGTTGAAAGATCCTTCCTGGTACCCCTTCCAGCTTTTTTATCTCATCATGATCATCCCCGATTTTGTGTGCGGCGGCAAGTATAAGGACGCGGTGGATTTGCTTTGGTTTCCTACCGGCGGCGGCAAAACGGAGGCTTATCTGGGGGTTTCCGCATTCGTAATTTTCTACGAAAGGTTAAAGCGCCGCAGGGCGGAATACGGTACCGCGATAATTATGCGTTATACTCTGCGGCTGCTCACGATTCAGCAGTTTGAAAGAGCCGCGGCGTTGATCTGCGCTTGTGAAGCGATAAGAAAAGAAAACAGCTTGGGAGGAAATGAAATTTCCATAGCCCTGTGGATCGGCTCCGACAGCACTCCGAACAATATCGAAGACGCCGCCGCGGCGCTGAATGCGGAAAATGAGGGGCGCATCGTATACGGAGCAGACCCCATACAGCTCACAAAATGCCCTTATTGCGGCAGGGAGCTGGACGCAACGAATTATCATATCGAGGACGGCGGCATGGCAGTCAAGTGCGATTGCATAGGCAAGCTGCCCGTTTACATCGTAGATACCGATATATATAATAAAAAGCCCACGCTGATTGTGAGCACGGTGGACAAGTTCGCGCGCATTGTTTGGGAGGAAAAGGCGGGTAACTTATTCGGCTGTCATTGCGGAGAGGTAAACAAACCTCAATTGATAATTCAAGACGAGCTGCATTTGATATCCGGTCCTTTGGGGACGCTCACCGGCTTGTACGAATCCGCCGTAGACAGATTATGTTGGAGCGAGGATTCCAAGCCGAAAATAATCGCCTCTACCGCCACTATCAAAAACGCCGCTTATCAAGTGCGCGGACTGTACGACAGGGAGTATTTTCAATTCCCTCCGTCGGGGCTGGACAGCGAAGATTCATTTTTCGCCGCAGCCGCCGATAAGGATGAAAGACCGTGCAGATATTATATAGGCACGGCAGAACAGGGCGGCAGCGTTACTGACTTAATCGTGCGCATATTTTCTCTGCTTAGCCTGGCGGACCATTACCTGTCAAAGGACAAGAGCGTGCCCAAGGAAGTCGCAGATCAATACTATACCATAATCGGGTATTTCAACGCCATCCGTGATTTGGGTTCTGCGTCCACCACTTTGAAGGAGAGGATGAGTCAAACGGTGAGCGCCATGCTCAACGGCAAATTTGCGGAATATTCCGCGCTGTATAATATAGAAAAATCCGAAAGCGGCAGGTATAAAAACCAAGGCGGCATCATCACGGAAGAACTTACAAGCCGCAAGGCGTCAAGTGAAATTCGCCGCGTGCTGCGCAATTTGGATAACGTCTACGACGGCGAATCCAACGAAAACGGCGCTTTGAAGTACGTTCTTTCCTCAAATATGTTTTCCGTAGGCGTAGATATAGACAGGCTGGGCATTATGACCATGTTCTGCCAGCCCAAAACGAATGCGGAATACATTCAAGCCACAAGCCGAGTGGGCCGCTCCAACCCGGGGATAGTGATATGTATGTATAACGCATTTCGATCCAGGGACAGGTCGTACTATGAGCAGTTCAATCAATTCCATAATAGTTTTTACAGATTTGTGGAGCCCACAAGCGTAACGCCGTTTTCCGATAGGAGTATAGAAAAAGGCTTGCATTCCGTATTTGCGGCTTTGGTGAGGCATCTCGTACCGGGGATGTCGGGCAATGCCGCGGCAAAAAATTTCGATTCCGCCAATGAAGATGTGATAGAACTCAAAAATTACCTCATATCCAGAATAAGGGATATTCAGCCGGATAATTGCAAAGCGGCAGAGAGGTATCTAGACACGTTTATTGAATATTGGGAAGAAAGATGCGGGCAAAATCTCGTATACGATAAGCTAAAGGAGGGGAGAAATATGGGCACGGCAGAATGCTTGCTGCACTCGGCGGAAGTGCCGGGTGCGGTGTTCCCCGTATTAAATTCGGTAAGAAACGTGGAAAACGGCGCAGACGTCTATATCAAATCGGGAGATATCGGGAAATGATAAATATAAAACTCAATAAAAACAGCAATATAGTTGTCGGCAGCCTTAGGCAAAGTCAGCTTATCACCACATTCGGCGCGGGAGCAATGGTGGATTTCGTCGATCACACGGTAATTATTTCCGGTATCGATAATTGGGATTGGGCGAATCAAGACGAATACAAGATCTTCAATCAAAGCCTTCAAAACCTTTTGGGAGTGCAATATTTCGTAAAGCCGAAAGTCTCCGCCAAGTCTGCAATTTGTGATAAGGGGAGCGCTGATATCCCCGCTTCCGTCTTCCCCACGATGCTTTATTGCCCCAAATGCAAATCCTTGACGAGCGCAAGCAGCGTAACGCCCGACCCCAAGAAGCATAAATTTTATTGCCGCAAGGCGGGCTGCCCCGGGAAGGGGAAAAGCCAGCTTGTGCCGTCGCGCTTTGTGCTGGTTTGCCCCAACGGACATATAGAAGATTTTCCGTATTATTGGTGGGTGCACAACGGTCCCGGGGAAAAGAAATACAAATGCAATGTAAAAAATCCCACGATCAAGATGTACTACATAAGGAACAGGACGGATCTCGACAGTTTGGTTTTGGAATGCGAGTGCGGCGCCAAGCGTTCAATGAAGAACGCGAGCGGCGTAAACGCTTTTGCCGACTACCGCTGCACGGGGAAAAGACCTTGGCTTGGCGACAGCGAAGAATGCAGGGCGCACGACGAGCACAGATATATGCAGATGAGGGTGCGTTCGGAAAGCAGCGTCTACTTTCCCTGCACCGTAAGCGCATTGACCATTCCGCCGTGGAGTACGAAAATAGCGCAGGAAATTCAAAAGCTCTATGCGTTATTCGGCGCCGAAGAGGATAATGAAAAATTTATTGTGGGGAACGTAAAGAGAAAGTTCCCCAAAGTCGGCGAACAGCTCATCAAGGATATTTACCGCAAAATAAAGGACGGCAAAACACATAGCACATCCATGCGTGAAATAGCAGAAAACGAGTATGCCGCAATTTCATGCATTACCGATAATGATGAGGACGATTTTATCTCTCATTCCGAAGCCGTACCGGAAAAATACGACCATATTATAGATAAAGTCGTGGCGCTTGACAGACTGACCGTCGTCACCGTAATGAACGGGTTCAAGCGCCTTACCGCCCCTGAAAGTTTCGCGGATAAAAGCTTAAGTAAGATAACAAAGGAAAAACGCCCGCATTGGCTGCCCGGGGTAGAGCTGCACGGCGAGGGTATTTTTATCGAGTTTAACCAAGACGTGCTTGACGATTGGGCGCGCAAAAACGGTGCAAGATACGACGAAATGATGAGCAAGTTCAAAGCGTCTTATTTTTACAACGAGAGCAATAGCAATAAAACTTCGCCCGTCTATGTGTTTTTGCACACCTTTGCCCATCTATTCATAAGGGAATTATCTCATCTGTGCGGCTATTCTTCCGCTTCAATCCGGGAGAGAATATATTCCGCATACGGCGGCAGCGAGAGAAAAATGGCGGGGATCTTGGTCTATACGTCTACCGTCGACGCAGACGGAAGTTTGGGCGGGCTGGTGGAGCAGGCAAAGTGCGTGAATATGGAAAAAATCATCACTTCCATGCTTAATCGCGGGAATTGGTGCAGTTCAGACCCCGTATGCTACACATCGAAAGACCAGGGTACGCTGTCGTTGAATTACGCCGCCTGTTTTGCCTGCACGCTGCTTCCGGAAACATCTTGTGAATTTGCCAACATATTGCTCGACAGATGCGCGGTATGCGGCTCTCCCGAAAACGCAGACCTTGGCGTTATGAACAGGAAAAAATAGACCTTTTGCCAAGTGAGCTATATCTTGTAAAACGGCGCGTATTTAATGCGTGTAATCCAAAAATTTAACTTTGCCGCTTGGCAGGTAAGCGGGGCAGGGTAGCACCACCAACGAAAAACGAGAGGCGCGGAAGCCTCTCAAAAAAGGTGGTTTATTTGGATTGCTTTGAAGTAAGGCGCCGGTGCACCCGACCGTAAACGGCGCCGATGGAGCACATTTTGTATAAGCGGTAAGGCGCTTATATAAAATGCTCGCTTTCAGCGAGGCGATTTTTGCGCAGGTTTTCGCAAGGTGCCGCGAAATTGTAGCAGCGTTACTATGAGCCGGAACATTGCGGAAAGATGCCGAAAAGCGACCGCTCAAAGTGCCCTATCGGCGGCGGTTACGGGCGAGGGAGCTTTGTTATTTTTAACGGCAAACAAGTTGCCTAAATAACAAAAGCAATTTTTCTTGAATGCACGCTTCTGCGAAAAATTGCCGCACCCAATAATTTTTCCGAAAGGAAAAATCATGAGGGTGCGTACCCCCTGAGGGTAGCACCACCAACGAAAAACGAGAGGCATAGAAGCCTCTCAAAAAAGGTGGTTTATTAGATGGCTTGGTAGGTAAGCGGGGCAGGGTGCACCGGTGCACCCTCAGGGAGCTTTGTTATTTTTAACGGCAAACAAGTTGCCTAAATAACAAAAGCAATTTTGCCTTGAAAGCAAGTTTCAGCGGCGAAATTGCCGCACCCAATAATTTTTCCGAAAGGAAAAATCATGAAGGTGCGTACTCCCTGAGGGTAGCACCACCAGCAAAAAACGAGAGGCATGGAAGCCTCTCGTTTTCGCCGGTGCTGCACCCTCAGGGACTCGGACCCTGGACCCACTGATTAAGACTGCGTT
>CALWKO010000018.1 GCA_944381275.1 uncultured Clostridia bacterium
TCGCAATAAGACAAAACAAGTGTAAATGCGCCTGCGGCACCTTCGCCCTTGCGCGGCGTTGCTCGCAACTGTACGCGCAAGGATTTCGCCCGCCCTCTCGTCGCCTTGGCGGTTTGAGGGCGGATTTCGCCTTGCGGCGAACGTTAAGTATTTCATCGAATTAAAGCATATCCGCCGCAAGATTTCGCCTTTTCGGGGAAAGAATAGTGTTGATTATGAATATAGCCCTCAAAAGATTTTTGCGCTCCCTGACTTTATCGGGTATCGTTATTTTTTATAAGGAAGGCTGATTACTTGGTCGGGTATCGTTGCATATCTCTACGCCGCGCAAAGAAATTTGCTTATCGCACTTTGTTTTGATGTCATAGCTGTCAAAAGCAAATTTCCGCGATTTTTTCAGGACACTTCTGTATGCCTTCTTGATAATAGTGTCCTGAAAAAATCATATTCCAATGCGCCTGCGGCACCTTCGCCCATGGAGAGCGTTTGCCGCTTGCGGCGAACTGTATCTCCATGGATTTCGCCCGCTTTCTCGTCCGCCGCGGAGCGGTGGGTTTGAAAGCGGATTTCGCCTTGCGGCGAACGGTAAGTAGTTCATGGAATAAATAGCACATCCGCCGCAAGATTTCGCCTTTTTCCTTCCAATAAAAGTTGCGTATTAAAATTCAGTAGATGAAGGAAAAAGATTTCGCGATTTTTTCAAGGCACTTATGCTTGCTTTTTGATAATAGTGCCTTGAAAAAATCATACTCTTTATCTAAACTCCATCTCGTCCTCTCCCTGATAAGGGCGTTGGCGGCTTTGGAAGGAGCCGTCCGGGCTGATCTTTATCTCGGTGCCGCCGCGCTGTTCGATGTGGTCGGCGATGCCGGTATATGCGATATAGTCGATGCTCATGCCGTATTCCAGGCGGACGGTCACTTCCTGACCGGCGGAGTTGGTCGTCTTAACGTCGATGGCGAAGGTGTTGTAGTGGTCGTGGCCGCAGAAGATGCTCTGCCCGCCCTTGTCCGCTGCCGTTTCGAAGACGAGATCTTCGTCCACGCCGGGGTAGGATTTTTCGCCGCTCTCGCCCGCTTTGCCGAAGACGTAGGTGACGTTTTGGGTATTTTGGTGATCGTTATCCTTATATTCGTCCCAATATTTGCCGTATTCGCGCAGGGGGATGTGGAAGAAGATGAGGCTCTTGACCACGCTGCCGTTATATGCGGCGAGTTCGTCCATCTCGTTTGCGTACCAATCTATTTGATCTTGATGGATGTTGTCGTACTTCCACGCTATGCCGAAATAGTCGCCGTCGGTATAGGAGTGCGAATCGAACATGACCATGGCTTGAGTGAGTTGGGTATTTTCCACATTGGCGGCATAGCTTGCGGTATCCACTATCTGCACGTCCTCGCTGTTAGGGTGGCGCACAAGGATGATGTCGTTGCCGTAACCGGCGATATCTTCCGGACCTTCACGGTATAAGAACTTTTCCCACTCGTTGCTCTCGTTCATCTCCGTGAAGTAATCGGAGATATCCTCGCGGCTGTAAAGGCTGTAAATTTCCGTATCGTGGTTGCCGAAGCACACCGTCCAATATACGTCCAGCTCGTCCATAAGCGTGCCGAACATCTCGATCTCGCGCTTGTTGTTTATGGTTCCGGCGGCATACGGAACGGGGAAACCGAGGTCGCCCGTGACGATGACCAAGTCCGCCTTTACGCGCTGCACGACCGTGCGCACCGCCTCTATCGCCCACCTGTCCTTTTGGGCGGAGAAGGGTCCCGCGCCCAGGTGGATATCCGTCAAATGCAGTATTCTGAACTCGTCGTCGGGCGAAGACGCCACGAATTCGTAATAGCCCGTGTCGCTGTCCTCCGCCTCGATGAGGGTGAAGGGGGAGTCGTAGTCCACCGCCTCGATGGTGGCGATGTAATCGAAGTTGCCCGAATAGCCCACATAACTGACTATGGCGCAGATGGAGCAGAAGAGCGCGATGATACCGAACACGCACCCCACGATGATCAGGTCGCGCTTGCGGCGCTTTTTCTTCTCCTCAGGGGTCATGTCCTTGCGGCGCTTTCTTTTTTTCTTCTTCTTGCCCTCCTCTTCTTCGGCAAAGTATTTTTCGCCGTCTTGAACAGGGGCGGGCTCTTGCGAGCCGAGGGTGTCCTTTTCTTCCTTTTCTCTCATATTTCCTCCTCTATGCGGGCGTATGTGACGAAAATCCCGTATTTTTCCGCCACCGCCTTTATAGTTTCCTCCGCGGCAAGAATCTCTTCCTGCCCCGCCCATTCTTCAAAGTCCAGCCTTACGTAGGCTTCCGTGCGCTTTGCCCCGCAATCGTACATCTTTACGCGCACGTCCTTCACGCCCTTTTGATCGAGTGCAAGCGCTTTTAAGCCCCGCTCCTTGCGCTCATCTCTTCCGCCGAGCATCTTATACATGGCGTCAATCAGCAGTTTTATGCCCTGCACTATCATGACTATGCTCACCGCCAGCCCCACCACCGCGTCCGCGGGGAAGGAGATGTAGCGAGCCAAAAACAAGCCCACCAATGTGAAGAGAGTTATGCATGCGTCCAAAACGCTGTCTATCACCTGCGCCTTTATCACCCCGGAGCGGCAGCGCTTGTATATCGCCCCGTACCCCGCCGCCATGCCCGCTTTTACCGCGACCGTTGCGGCGATTATGCCGAATTGCACCCACGAGAAGGTAACCACGGGATGATAGAAAAACCTATCCGAAGCCTGCCAGGCGAACACCGCGCCCACCGCGATTATTATCACCGCCATGAGCAGCGTTACCGCGTACTCCACCCTGCCCATGCCGGAGGGGAAATTCTTATTCTTCTTGCCCTCAAGCGAAAACCCCACCGCCGCGCCGGCGGATGAGAAGACGTCGCCGAAGTTGTTGACCCCGTCGGAGATGATGGCTATGCTGTTGGTGTAAACGCCGCATAAAACTTTGGTAATTCCCAAAACAAAATTGACACCGCTGCCGAAAGCGGATGCCGCTATCTTTACTTTTTTTTCTTCCGCGGCGGAAGCAGCCATAATTACCTCCGTCTTTTGTGCGCGCGAAAGCCCTTTTCTCATAATTCCCCGCGCAGCAAGCCGCCCTAAAATGACGGCAGAATGTTGAGTTATCTATATTATAGCAGATATTTTCACGTTTGTAACAAAATTTTGTAACTTTTTAACACATAGCGCCGTTTGACCGTTTTTTTTGCCGAGGAAATGAAGGGGGATTTAAGGGGGATGATTTTTTCAAGTCGCAATAGAATTATTGCGAGCGAGAGCGACTTAAAAAAATCGTGGTATTTTTTTGGGGATAAAGAAAAGAGAATAAGCACGCTATTTCTACCCCAAAAAAGTGATATTTTTGGCTTGCCAAATTATAAAGCCTTGATACAACCCAAAGGGGAGCGCCAGGCTTTTTCTCTTCGCAGAAGCTATTCTCACGCCAAAAGTGAAATGCGCCCTCAAACCGCGTAGCGACGAGAGGGCGCGTGATATTTTTGCGCGTACTGTTGCGAGCAACGCCGCGCAAAAGTTAAGGTGCCGCAGGCGCACTGAAATATTTATATATAATAAATACACCGCTTTATAAGTGCCAAAAGTGGAAATTTGCCTGTCAAATTTCTTTGTGCGGCAGCAGATTATGTTGCGATACCTAAAAAAGCATTTATTACTTATCCGCTTGAAAACTTTCGATACCTAAAAGGTAGGGCGAGCACAACTATGCCCCTCAAACCGCAGAGCGACGAGAGGGCGCGTGGAGATTTGCTCCGCAAATCTCTTTGCGCGGCGACGATAAAGCCGCGATACCCGATACGTAACTAATCTTTCCGCATATAAACCAGCGATACCCGATAAATCTAGGCAAGCGCAACTATTTGAAGCGCGTACTCTTGCGAGCAACGCCGCGCAAAAGTTAAGGTGCCGCAGGCGCACTGAAATATTTATATTTAATAAATACACCGCTTTATAAGTGCCAAAAGTGGAAATTTACCTGTCAAATTTCCGCCCACTCGAAGAATGGATTTCGCCTTTTCGGGGAAAGAATGGTCTTGATTATAAAAAACTGTATCCTCGAAAAAATCATATTCTAATGCGCCTGCGGCACCGCAACTTTTGGACAGCGCCGCTTGCGGCTGTATGTCCAAAAATATCACGCGCCCTCTCGTCGCTCTGCGGTTTGAGGGCGCATTTCACTTTTGGCGTATGATAGCTTCTGCGAAGAAAAAAGCCTTGTGTTCCCTCACGGTCACATCAAGGCTTTATTGTTTGGCTAGCCAAAAATATCACTTTTTACCTTCTGATAAAAGCGGCGTATTAAAATTTAGTATATGAAGGTAAAAAATATCACGATTTTTTCAGGTCGCTAACGCTCGCAATAATTCTATTGCGACCTGAAAAAATCATCCTCTTGCACACTTTTTACATTCCCGTAACCTGCTTTTTACCTTGGGGTATTACGCTGAATATACGGAGGCTCTTATGCTGAAAAGAACGTGGGTGAAATATCGCAATTTGAGCAAGACGGCACGCATAAAGCGCGGCATTGCGCTGGGTTTGAAGGGGTGCATCTCGATAATCTGCCTGGTGATGGCGGTGGTGTACGGCGTGAAGGGCGACCCTTATAACCGACTGTTTACCTGCCTTATAGCGGGGATTCTGCTTTGGGTGCCGATAATAGTGGAGCGGCTGGCAAAGCACCGCTTTTCCTTTACTCAGCATTTGGCGTTTATAATCCTGCTTGCGGGCGGCGCGGTGGCGGGCAGCATATTCTACTTATTCTACCTCACCGATTGGTTCGATTGCTTTATGCACGTTTTGGCGGGATATGTGCTTATGATCTTCCTGCTCACCCTGCAATGCAAAAAATTGAACGACGCGGAAGATAGCGGATTTAAGGACAAAAAGAGTGCGCTTTCCGCCACGCTCACCATGCTCTTGGCGTCCTTGGGCACGGCGTGCCTGTGGGAGCTGGTGGAGTTCATAGGCGACGTATTCTTCGGTCAGACGTCGCAGGGCGTGGTTCCCGAGGAGATAAG
The DNA here is from genome assembly GCA_944381275.1 of uncultured Clostridia bacterium. Taxonomy (GTDB): domain Bacteria; phylum Bacillota; class Clostridia; order Christensenellales; family UBA3700; genus Alloclostridium. The sequence goes on from CALWKO010000018.1 coordinate 5,045, forward strand.
GCAGATGATCGCCGACCAAGGCTTTACGGGCATACGCGCGCGCTGGGAGGGGATAAAGTACGTTTCCGTACTCGATTCCGATTTGGATATGCTCTGCCATGCGGGCGGCAGCATACTCTTCTGCCTGCACTACCTGATACACGTATTTACCAAGAGAAATTTGGGAATGGGTACCTTGATAAAGGACATCAAGGGCGAGGAGATGAACACCGCCGCAGCGTGATCACTCCCATGCGGAAAGGCTTATTTCACCGCTGTTTATCTTTACTTCGTTTGCGCCGCAACGGACGTATAAGGCGCCGTCGTCGTCTATCTTCACGGCTACGCCGTGCCGGGTGATCCCGCCCGTTTCAAACGTTACCCTCTTATTCAAAATGCACGAACGGCGGCGATATTCGTCCATAAATTCGCGGGAGGAAAGCTGCCGGGAAGTGTCGTCCAAGTAGGAAATTATCCTGCCGATGAGCCTGTCCCGCTCTTCTTCGTTCACCTCTTTTTTCAGCGAGCACGCCTTGTCCTTTAACTCCTGCGGCATTTTGCCCGTGACGTTTATGCCTATGCCCACTACCGCGCCCAGCACTCCGCCCTCCTCGTCCGCCATCGATTGAGTGAGGATCCCACACACCTTTTTGCCGTGCAGATAAAGGTCGTTCACCCACTTGATCTGCACCCTTATTTTAAAGACTTCGTCTATCGCGCGCGCCACCGCCACCGCGGCCGCGGGGGTTACGGCGAGCAAGTCGCGATAATTTGCGATGTTCCTGATCACCACGCTCATGTAAATGCCCGTACCCGCGGGGGAGAAGAACTTCCTGCCCACCCTGCCCCTGCCGGCGCGCTGGGCGTTCGCCGCCACGGCGGTGAGGTGAGGGCACCTTTCTTTCAATAAATCGAGGGCTATGTCGTTGGTGGAGTCCACCTCGGAAAACAAAAACAGGGGGGCGTCCGTCTGCGAGGCGGGGACTATCGTCTCCGCGCACGGCTTGCGGCACTCTTTGAGCAGGTATCCGCGCGCGCTGCCGCCGACTATCTCGTACCCTTTGGAGCGCAGGTTTTTAACGGCTTTCCACACGGCGGTGCGCGATACGCCCAGCTCGCCTGCCAGCTCTTCGCCCGAGCAGACGCCTTCGCGCTTTAAGCGCAAAAGCACCTTGTTTGCCGTTTCACCCCTCATTTTTTCTTCGTCCTTGCGGCTATGTTATTGAATGAAAAACTGAACACCTGCTTGCGGGCGATGACCAAATGGTCCTTCACCTCTATCCCCGCGCCCTTGAACGCCTCTTCCGCGCGTGCGGTAAATTCCGCGTCCACCTTAGAAGGGCGAGCCTTGTCCTCCATGTGGTTGTGCAGAAGATAGACCATCTTCGTGCCCTTGTCAAGAGCCGTTTGAATGAGCGCCTTGGTGGGGATATACACCGTTTCCTCGCTGCCGCGAGCCACCTCAAGCAGGCAGGTGAATTTTGCGTCCTTGTTGAGGCAGAGCACATACACGTGCTCCTTTTGCATATTTTTGAAGAGTTTTTTGCCGTAAATTGCCACCGAATAGGAGTCGGGAAAGCGCACGTTCCAGGCGTAACTCTTCCTGCAACGCTCGTCTATCCCCATTAAATTGGTGAGAAAAAGCGAGGCGTTGTACGTCATGCCGCTGACCTCGCTGAGTTCTTCCGCCTCCGCGGAGAGCACCCCCGCAAGCGAGCCAAACCTTTCGATCAGCTTGTGCGCAAGCGGATTGGTGTCCTTCCTGGGGACGAAGGGATAGAGCAGATATTCCAATAATTCATGGTCCTGCAGGCCGTTTATGCCGCCCTTTGCTATCCTGGCGCGCATACGCTGCCTGTGGTGTTCATGAATGTTCCGCTCTTCCATCAATTAAAATCGCCTTTTGCTTACTCCGTAGGACTTGGTCTTGCCAAAGCCCTTCTTTTTAAAGTTGCGGCTTGCCTCCGCGTCATACATGTCTATATCCGTGTGATACTTGATGTTGCTCTCGCTCACCCTGGGCTGCTGCTGTTCTTGGCGGGGGCGTTCCCTCCCGGGCCTGTCGTCCCTGCCCTTGCGCTCGCGCTTGGGGTGCTTGTCCGGCACGATCACCACATAGCGGTAGGGCTCCTCCCCTTCGCTGTGAGTGGACACGAACTTATCTTCCGAAAGGGCGGAATGTATCACCCTGCGCTCGAAGGGATTCATCGGCTCCAGCTTTATCGTTTCGCCCGATTTTGCCGCCTTAAAAGCCAGCCTGCGCGCCAGCTTGGACAAGATCTGCACGCGCTTTTCGCGGTAGTTTTCCCCGTCCACGATTATCCTGCCGTCGAAGCCTTCCACCGTGTTGGCGGCCAAAAGCGCCAAATACTGCAAGCTGTCCAGCACGTCGCCGCGGTAACCGATGATGTGCGCCACGTCCGCGCCGCTTATCTCGTATAAAAAGCCGTCGTCGGTCACCTTAAGCTCCACCGTGCAATCCAGCCCCATCCTTTCGATCACGCCGCGGATGAATTGCAGGGCGACTTTTTCGCCCTTGGGCTTTTCCGTCACCTTTACGGTGTACTTTTTCCTTATCAGCCCGCTTTCCTTGATCACTTCATACTTGCAATCTTCTTCGGCGATCCCCAGCTTTTCCAAGCCCTGAGCAAGGGCTTCCTTTACGCTGCCCGCCGTTATCTCTACACTTTCCATTACTCATCTATCTCCACAAGTTCTTTTGCCTGCGCTTTGTTATCTGTTATCTTCACGATGATGATATATATCACGTTTATCAGCGTACTCACAAGGTTACTCATAAAGTAGTAAATTGCAAACGCCGCGCTGTACATTATGGCAAACAAGCCCATGATAAGCGGCATTATATACGTCAATATCTTCATCGTGCGCTGCTGCGATTTTTGCTGTTTTTCGTCGCCCATCGGCGAGGAGGGGGACATCTTCTGCGTAAACCACGTAGAAAGGAAGGACAGCACTATGGATATTACCGGCAGCACGAAATAGCCGTTCCACTTGCTCACGTCCCACGTGCTCGTCTTGTTCAGCGCCGCCTGCGCGGGGCCGGTGAGCTCGTCGTAAGAAACGCCCGCGGCGGCTTCAGGCATCTGCGCTTGAATCTTGCCGCCCACGAACTCGCTCACGCTGGGCACCACGTTGGAGCCGGTATCGGGCATGAACACGTTCTTTATCCACAAAAAGCTCTCCATGTGCTCTTCGTAAGCCGCAATCAGCATGGCGTCCTTATTTGCGTCAAAGCAAGCCTTGACTCCGCTGAATATCGCCTTGTTTTCCTCGCTTAATCCCGCTTCGTAGCCGTTTTTCTCGCCCACGCTCGCAAGCGAATGCCAAGTATCGAAAAGCTCGAAAGCCGCGGAATATTGCTCGTAATACGCGCCCGTATTGCCCTCGTCGCCGGGGGTGAGATACGCTCCGCTGCCGTCGGCGATCTGCTTTAATATCTCGGCGGTGAGCGCGTCGACTTCCTCCTGAGGAGCGTCAACCGCCTGCCCGTTTTCGTCGGCGGATACGAGCTTGCCCGTTTCCGCTTCTATCACCCAATCGCCCGCCGCCTGCATGGCGTAAAGGTTATCCGCGTCCTCGTCGTATTCCGTGTATGCGGTGTAGACGTTCTCGATGATGACTTCGTTCTGGTATGCCACCAAGTCCCTAAATCCCGCGAACACCACAAAGAAGATGACCATCGTCACGATGAGCGGGAGGCAGGAAGCGAAGGGATGCAGTTTTTCCTGCTTTTGCAGCTCCGCCTGCTTCTGCCTGAGCAGCTGCGGCTGATTTGCATATTGCTTTTGCAGCTTTGCAAGTTTGGGCTGCAAGCGCCTCATCGCCTTAGATTGTTTGCGTTGGGAGATCTTCTGCCATATGTCCAAAGGGGACAGGATAAGCCTGACGATGATCGTAAACACGATGACCGTCACGCCGAACGAGGGCAGATTGTCGGAAAGCTGAACAAGCCACTTTCCTATCAGATTGTCGGGCAGCGCTGCTGCCAGCAACATCATAAAATCCATTTGGCTTTACCTCGGTAATTGTCCTTGACGGGGTCGAAGCCGCCTTCTTTCCACGGCACGCAGCGCAATATCCGCCCTATGCCCATAAAAAAACCCGTTAAGCCGCGCTTTTTCACCGCCTGCCCCATGTACGCGGAGCACGAAGGCGTGTATATACAGCGATCGAACATGAGCGGATTATAATACCTCTTGTAGATCTTGATGAGCATTATTCCCCTCTTGCCGCCTTTTCGGCCACTTCTTTATCGGAAAGTTTCCCCGCCTTGGTCAGCGCCGCGGACATGTCCTTTACAAGCTCGGCAAATGTCGCTCCCGCCGCCTGCGGCGACGCCACCATAATATAGTTATATCCGTTTTGCATGTGCGGAATAAACGCACGCGCGATTTCTTTCATCCTGCGCCTAACTTTATTCCTAACCACGCTCTTGCCGACCTTCTTGCCGGCGACCACGCCTATGCGCAATCCGCGGCGGGCAGGACAGCATATTATCGCCATATACCTGCCCGATGTGCGGCTGCCCCTGGCGTAAATGTAAGAAAAAGTGCGCCTGCCTCCCAGGCGATACTTCTTCTGCATGATTACGCAGACAGCTTTTTCCTGCCTTTGTTACGGCGCCTTGCCAGCACGTTCCTGCCGCCTTTGCTAGCCATCCTCTTGCGGAAGCCGTGCACTTTGCTGCGCTGCCTCTTCTTGGGCTGATACGTTCTTTTCATAGCCTGAACTCCTCTCTTTTATAGTAATAGCGCAATGATTATAATATATAAAAAGCAAGGTTGTCAAGCGAAATGAAGAGCAAGAGGGAAAATATGATTTTTAAGGGACGCAAATAACTTTTTGCATAGCGATAGCGCCCATTAAAAATCATCTCTCCTCCCCTTGCATTTCTCCCCCTTCCCTGCTATAATATAAGCGAACATTTGTTTAAGGAGGGAAAAGTGGAGGATTTGTTAAGTGGGCTTAACAATAACCAGCTCGAAGCCGTAACTTCTACGGAAGGATTCGTGCGCGTGGCGGCGGGCGCGGGAAGCGGCAAAACGCGCGTTTTAACGGACAGATATGTTTACATTTCCAAAACGCTGGGCATATCGCCCGAGCATATCCTCTCTGTGACCTTTACAAACAAGGCGGCAAGGGAGATGCGCAAGCGCATTCGCCGCTATATGCCGGACGAAGACGGCGGCTGGATACTCACTTTTCACAGCGCGTGCCATAAGATTTTGAAAGAAGACGGGCATTTGCTCGCCTATCCTTCCAACTTCATGGTGCTGGACGAAGAAGATCAAAAGAGCGTATTGCACAAGATATATACGGAAAATGAGCTCTCCATGCGCGATTTCCCCTTCAAAAAATGCCTTGACGAGATAGAAGTTTACAAGAGCAAGGCAAATTATGTGCCCTATCTCACAAATAACACGCGCGAAGAACGCGCTCCCGACCTGCCAGATCAAGATAAGCGACGCAGCTTAGACTTTATAATACGCGAATATATGAAGATCCAGCGGCAAAATTATTGGGTGGACTTTGCCGATCTCATTCAATTCGTGCTATATTTATTCCGCGTAAATAAAAGCGCGCGCGAAAAATGGCAGAACCACTTTGAATATATCCAAATCGACGAGTTTCAGGACGTTTCCGCCGAACAGTACAAGCTGGCAAAGATACTCTCAAAAAAGCACAAAAACCTGTTCATCGTGGGCAACCCAGACCAGACCATCTACTCCTGGCGCGGAGCAAACGTGGGGTATTTCAACAATTTCCCGGAGGATTTCCCCGGCACAAAGACGATACTTTTGGACATAAACTACCGCTCCACCCCGGAAATTTTGGCGGCATCGAACAGCCTCATCACCAAAAACACGGATAGGCTGGACAAGGTATTAAAGCCCACCCTGCCGAGCGGAGAAAAGCCGGAATACTTCCACGCCGCCTCGCGCACGCTGGAAGCGGAACACATAGCAAACAAGATAATCGCGCTGAATAAGGCGGGCGTGCCATATTCCGATATGGCGATATTATTCCGCAGCAACTATATGTCGCGGGTGATAGAATCTACGCTGATAACCAAAAAAGTGCCCTATATGGTGTTCGGAGGGGTGGAATTTTACAAACGAAGGGAGATAAAGGACGCCTTGGCGTATCTGCGCCTTGCCGTATTCGGCGACGACCTCTCGTTTGAGCGCGTGATAAATATCCCTCCGCGCGGCATAGGCAGAAAGCGCATGCACGCGCTGCGCACATACGCGCAAGAACACGGCTGCCGCCTGACCGCCGCGCTAGCCGCACTTGCACCCGAGCAACTATTTAAGGGGACTAAGGCGGATGAATTTTTGCAAATTCTCGACCTGTCGCGGCAAAAAGCACGCGCAAGCAATCCCTTTGAAGCGCTCGATTACGCGCTCACCGTGAGCGGATACGAAACTTTCGTGCGCGACAGCGGCGGGCAGGACAGGCTGAACAACATAAACGAATTGAAGGCGTCCGTGCGCGAATACGTACAGGCGGAGGGCGGCAACGTGAGCGCGGAAGAATACCTGAACGCGATATCCTTGCTCTCCAATGCCGACACGGAGGAGAAAAAAGACTGCGTAAAGCTCATGACCATCCACACCGCCAAAGGCTTGGAATTCCCCTATGTGTTCGTGTGCTTCCTCAACGAAGGCTCTTTCCCCTCGCGCAAGATACGCAACATCGCGGGAATGGAGGAAGAACGGCGCGTGGCGTACGTGGCTCTAACGCGCGCGGAACGCGGGCTCTATCTTTCAGACGCAGAGGGTTACGACTCCCAATCAGGCGACAGCCTTACCACCTCGCGCTTTGTTTTCGACATCGGCGCGGAAAATTTGAATATCACCGGCAAGCTAACAAAAACACACCTCAAACGCTCGCAGTCATATATCAGGTCGAGAAACGCAGAGATGGGCATTGCCAACCCGGCGCCCAAAGCGGCTCTTACCGCAGGCACGACCGTCTATCACCAAACTTTCGGCTTGGGGAAAATCGCCGCCGTAACGCAGGACGGATACGAGATAGTCTTTGAAAACGGCAAAACCCGCACACTTTCCGAATCCGCGCCCCTTTCGATAATCGACTGAACTCAAATATATAAAATCTCGGCAAAATCGCCTATTGTTTCACGTAAAACATTCGCTATCACCTTAGGTAATCCAAAGCGCGGAATAACCCCCGCTTATTTACCCTCGCTAACCGCATTTTATGCGGCAACATCCCCGCCGATTAACCCGTCTCGATTTTCGGCAATCCGCCTTCTTTGCCGCTCAACGCGCCTTATTTTTCGGTAAATACATCATTCTTTCCCAAATGGCGGCAAAAGTTCGCAATCACACGCGCACACTAATGTATTCGCCGCCACGACCGATATCTATACGGCGCAATAATTTCAGCAAGCAACCGACCTTCGCCACAGCAAAAAGCAGGCAACCCGCTTTTCACGGCGATAAAGCAGCGGAACATCTCGGCAAATCTCCGCATTTTCCCTCTCGCTCTTTTATTTTATACGCGCGTATTGTATGCAACACATGAAGTACTGCGTTGCACTTACCGCGGAGCGATCAAGCGGAAATATGCGATAATAAATTGCTTTACGTGACGCGCGCTATAAGCGCGAACGCCCGCCGGCGCGAACAACATGCGCCCACTCGCGTGAGAACATATAACGCGCGCTCGCGTAACGCAAAAGATAGCGCAAAGCAGTAGCGGCGGCGCGGACAGAGGACAAAAAAGTGTAATCGCGCACAAGACGTCCTTGCAGGGCGGTTGCCGCCCACACGCAAAGCCGCAAAACGGCGATTACCTTCATTCCCATACAAAAGACCTCTCCGCCAAAGCAAACAAAGCAAAATGATCCGGCAATAAAGCGCAGCGCGAAGCATTACAAATAACGCTCGAGCGCCCCTCGCCGCAGGCGGATTCGAGCAACGCGCGCGCATGAAAGTGCGAGCGATTACACAGGAGCGCAAGAACCTATACGCGCGCGTGTAGAAAAAGCGGACGAGCATACGCAATCAGCAACAAACGCCGAGCTGCGCGCGCTTAAAGCGAACGACAGCTAAAATGCAGAGCGCAAGAGTCTATACGCGCACGTGCAGGGAAACGAACGAGGATACACGCGCGGCAAGAGCGTCAACTTTATCGCGCACGCATAAAAAACAAGCGAGTACGCGCAATCGGCGAGAAATGCCGAGCCGCGCGCGCTTAAAGCGAACGACAGCTAAAAATGCAGAAAACGAGAGCCTATACGCGCGCGTGTAGAGAAGCAGACGAGAATACAAATAGGCAAGAAGCACAACGACTAGCGTGCGCGCAGAAGAGCGAACGAGGGAAAACACGCCCCATCGGCCTCAGCAAAAATACCTCGGCGCAGCTGCTTCCGGTGGAATGCACGAAACCGTTTTTAATAAAAGATCTCCCCGCCGCGGCTTTTGCGCCTATGCGCCCTATTAATGCGCCGGGATTTCATTTGGTTATACAGCATGACGCATAACTATTGGATATAATTGCCCGCTTTATCTACCCTCGCTTGCGCCTATGATTATACTATATTATCCATATAATTTGAAAACATTTATTTTTGAATATAACTCAAAAATAATATATAAAAATAATTGCATTTTTGTACTATTTTGTATATAATATAGGCATGAAAAAGGACAAGGGTCATATATTGAATTTCTGCCTATATATGCTGGGCAAAAAACGCATTAAACTCAAAAATGACGAGCTCGACGCTCTGTCGCCGTACCGTCACGCCGCAGCCGACGATTGCAATGAAGAGTTAAACTTTTCCGTTCTGCGCGAGGATTCCTATCTGCTGCACAAAGACCTGTTTATCGCGCGCCTGCAAAAGCTGCCCGGTCCCGATCGCCGCAGGCTGCTGAATTGCCTCGCCATGATAGAAGGTTACACCCTGATAAAAAACGACCCTAAACCCCCGGCTCCCGAAAGATAGCTTCCCCTGCCCGCTCGGTATTTACCTTCGGCTCGCTAAGTACAGGCGTCCGCCTTTGCTCGGCGTACAAATTAGCAGAAAATCTTCTATATGGTATATAAGTTAAACTTGGTTTACTAAATTCCCTGCATTTTTTGCGCACTTTTCATCAAAATTCCGCCGAATTTTTCAAAAAAAGTCGTTTTTGCCGTAAAAATCTCTTTTTTCACCCCGATTGCTTAGGTTATAATGGCGACGTTATTTCAAGGAGGTAACTAATATGACGAAATTAAAAGTTGTGGTTGCCGATTCCGATAGGGAATTTTGCAACTTATTGAGGGATTCTTTCTCCCGAGACGAACAAATCGACCTTCTCGCCGCCACGGAAAGCGGAGTGGAAGCCATCGAGAAGATCCAGCGCTATCAGCCCGACGTGCTCATCCTCGATTTGGTCCTTCCCGGGATTGACGGATTCGAAGTCATGGCGCGCATTAAAAAACTGACAGTCGCCAAAAAGCCGAAGATAATCATCGCTTCGCACCTTTCGGGAGAAAACTTCATCTCCAAGGCATTGAGCGCGGGCGCGGCTTATTTTATGGCAAAACCCGTGGATATTGCTACTTTGCGTGAGAGAATTCTCGATTTTTCCGCAAATCGCACCTCTCTGCGCCCTTCCGCCTATTCCGCCCGCCATTCGGGTCTGGACGAAAAACTTTCCAACATCTTTATAACCGTGGGTATTCCCGCGCACATAAAGGGGTATCAATATCTGCGCGAAGCCATAAAGATGTCCATCGATAACCCCGAATTGATCAACTCCATCACCAAAAAGCTCTACCCGGGCATTGCGGAACGCTTCAACACTTCCGCTTCCAAGGTGGAGCGCGCGATCCGCCACGCGATAGAGGTCGCTTGGAATCGCGGCAAAATCGAGAACATCAACAGCATTTTCGGCATTAAGATCTACTCGCCCAACGATAAGCCCACTAACGGCGAATTTATCGCCCTGCTCGCAGATAAAATGATCCTGGAAGGAGCGTAAAGCATCTCGGGCGGCCGCCTTTTATAATATGGCAGCCGCCCGCATAACACCCACACCGAGCACACACCGCCAAACTCGCACATGCCGCGCACCAACCCCATCAATATATGGTGCAGAATACACATAGCAACTATAACGCTACGGCGGACACTCGGCAAACTTACGCAACGCAAAATCTTGCCGGCATACGGCGCAAACACGCGTGCAACACTAAAATCGCACCCGCACACATAACGCGCAATAATCCTGCTCACCTCTGCGGATAGCTTGCAGCGCAGAGAACCGCGCGGCAAACAACTCCACAGGCTGCATAAACGCCGCTTGTCTATGAGGTTAAATACATGCCGCAGCACCAGCGCTTCGGGCGGCGCGCGGCAAATTTGTGCAGCGCATAATTTTACCGATATACGGCGCAAACACGCGAGCAACACTAAAACCGCACCCCTATATGGCACAAATATACGCGCAGCACCAAAACTGCACTGCGCACATAAGCGCGCAATACAATCTTACTTGCCGCACGCGGACAGCATGCAATAAAGTGAACGGCGCGTAACAAATTAAATAGAAGGCTATTTAAAAAACGACCGCATTGCGTATACGGCAGATAAGCAGTCTGACATCAGTCAAGACTCCTCTTCCGCCGCATTTTGTACCAATATCGGCAATCGGCGGAGCAAAAAAATTACGCCCGGTATATGCGTTTTAATGGAGCGCGTATTAACATATTGAAAAACCCATCACAGCCCGAGCATGCATGCCTTTTATCGGGCGAACTTTGGCACACTGCCAACTTGTGCGATATTTCGCATCCCTCGCCGTCACCAGCCTGCGCACAATCGACTTTCCGTACACATCCTTAAATTCAGGCACACAACGACTTCATTCAGCACCTGCCGCCCCCAACTGCAAAATAAATCATACTTTACACCCGAGAACACAGCTTCTCAAAAAATAATCCCGACAGCTCTTCGCTTCACCGTGCTTTCGCCATATGACATTTTTCGACAAAATCATGCCCTTGCGCACGGCAACACGACGAAAACAAAATGGTCATCAAACCGCTAAGTCACGGCGAAACACTTATTATATGCACCTCTCCCCATCCGGCAAGAGCACTTTTTATATGCACTATCATTTAAGCGGATACAAGCTTATCCCATTGTGCCGTATATCGCCCGTAAAATGCTCGCTTTTAGCAAAAAAGGGCGCGCAGCGCTCACCTGCATACATTGAGGAAACTCTCACCCATGCGCCCCATGTTTTTCACAAATTCAACTTATCTCGCTTGTGAGGACAAAAGTTTCAGCCTGTCGCTACTGTTTTATCGTGAAAAGGAACGCAACACCCGCTCCGCAAGCCACTTCAATGCTCCGGCGAGCCCCAACGCGAGCACGCGCACAATGACACGCAAAGCAAAAGCTGCCCCGCTCAATAAAAACCTCACGCAAAACTCGGCAAAGAAAAGAACGCGCTGCTCGATAAAGCGGCATGCAAAACTTATCAAATAAAAAAAGCGACAGAATATCACAGCAATAAAATGCAGCATAGTCCGCCCGGCCAATAAGAGGCCGCAAACTGCCGAACACACAAAAGCAAACCCCCACAACAAAATACAGCCCGCATTAAAAAACAAGTAACAGCCATAAAAAGCAGTCAAACACGAAAAATTCAAGCATATGCAATAAAATATAATCAAACACAAAAAACTTCAGGAAGCGCAATAAAGAGCCGTCAAACACGCAAGGCAAGAACATACACAATAAAAACGCAGCAAAACACGAAGGCAAGCACAAAAATGCAGTCTAGCGCGAAAATTGCAAGCAAGCACATAAAAAACGACAGTCCGCCGGGAACAATGCGATAAACGCATTCGATACCGCGGACCGGATGCCGCGACACAATTAAACAGAACGGATTACCGCAGAGCAAAAGCAACAAGGGAAAAGCACCGCGCACCATATCAAAGATAGACGACTCGATCTTGCGCCTTAAAAGAAACATCGCTTAAACAGCGCGCCGAGGGAGAGCGTAAAGGATAGGAGAAGCAAAACAACGACGGAGAGCGACAAAGAGAACGCAAAACCCCTCTGAATCAAGCCGCGGAGCGAGCCCTGCACGATCGATTTTTTCGCGTTTTAAAAATGTTTCCCGTGTAACAATTTTTACCCCTTTTTAGAAGTTATTCGTCTTATTTCGCGCCATTTTAGTATATATAGGGCTATATTATAATGATGTGTTATCGATATTCTAGCCGAATTTATTCTAAATTGCCGCGCGGCAACAGCGATAAATCCGCAAATTTTTTCATTTGTTTCACGCGGTTTGTGGAACACATTTTAGTATTTTTATTTCTGCCGCATACTCCCTCGCGCGAGGACGGCAAAAAACAGGCTTTCTCCGTTTATTCTCCGCACAAAAACTGCTATTTCAAGCGGCAAAATTCAAAAGCTCTCCTACCCTACGGCACCCGCACTCGTCCTTCGCTCCTATAAAAGCGCACTACCCTTTGCTTTCCGCCATCAAAACCTGCCGCTTTGCGCAGCCTTGTACAATTTTTAATTAAAGCATCCTCCTCTCTGTCTGCCGTGCCGCGCCATCGGCAGAACACTTTTTGCACATTCAGCCATTTTTTGCCGATATATGTTGATTTGCTTGCGTTGGACAACTCTTGTATAATGGGCGTTCATTCGTTCCGCTGCGCCCGCAACAGACGAAGCACCGTGATAAAATCACATATTTTCCCCGAATTTGCAAGCCGCAGAAAATAGCAAAACTCCGCTCAGCTATGCCGGCAGCCGTTTTTCCATAAAAAATCGCCTTAAAGGAGAAAAATCGCCGCTTTGCCCTTTGCGATAAATTACGCCGCCGACAGCTTACGCCGGCTGCAAAAAAATTGAATGCGTTTTTTATATTTACAATGCGGATATGGATATGCGCACGGCTTATACAAGGGCGATTTGGCTTTATTTTTGCCGCCTAAAACGGTTTTCGACTTTCTCGCCAAGGGGAAAGTTGTTTTCATCGTGTTTTTTAAAAATAGGCGCAAACAGGCGCGTTTGGCGGGCGCGCAGCTTATCTTTCCGCGCTTTTGAGCCGTTAAAAGTGCTGATATATGCCGATTGCAGAAGTTTTTATTCTTAAAATCCGTCTGTCCACACTCTGCCTATTTAGAACTTTTACATTTGCAGCCAAGTTGCAGGATATATGCTCATAGGCATTAAGGATACAAGCTCGGCATGCTCGCCGCCCATCCTTCGAGGCACGCCGTCCGAGCCGGTCGGCTTAACCTCACCAATCCGATCGGGCAAAAGTCTAATTCATCACACATTGGGCTCCGCAGCCTCTTCTTTTTTCGGAATCAACGCAGACCATGCAGACGCCCCTTCTTTTGTCAGAGCCGCCGGTACCGGCACCCGTCCGTCGCCGCTGAAACTTCTGCTCTCCCGCACCTTGCCGCAATTAAGCAGAGCTCGTCGCGGCTCGTCCGCAACTCTACGCGCGCGTGTATTACGCGAGCAAATTCGCCTTTGCCGCGGTTTGACTATTATGCGTTTTTCGATATAATCAACTCGCCGTAACGCGCGCTTTTGCCCGCCGACGCCCCTTCGCACCATGCGGCAATACGCTCAGGCGCGGCGGAGAAACAACGCCGAACCCTCACAAAAATGCCCTTCACGCGCGCGATATGCGCGGGCACGTTATATCCGGGAAATGCCGCGTATTTATCACGAATCATTAAGCATGCCACGCACTTTGCCCACGCCCGATTTCTTCGCCTTACGCGCGCGATATGCGCAAGCGCGTTGTTGCCGGGAAATAGCATTTTGAAGCGCGCCGTTAAGCGCGCACCTCGCGGCTTTGTTCTCCGAGCCTTTCTGTCACTATGCGCGCGAAATACGCGTGCGCGTAGAAGCCTCACGTTGCGACGCTCGAAAGCACGCTTTTGCATCTTCCGCCGCCTCGCGCGAGCGCGAGCGCATAATGCGCTCGTGCGTTGGAACATTATCGGACGGCGGGCAATCTTTGCGATCTCTTCTGTGCTATCAATTTTCGCGCGCACGCTTGCGTGTGCTCGCGCTACTCGCATACATTATTTATATTATAATATCAGTATGCTTGTTTTATGCACTTTTGGCTTATATCCAATATTTTTCTAATTTTATGGCATATTTTTGTCTAAAATAACCGATTTTCAAGAAGGGTAAGCGGGCGTTTTAAGTGCACATAATATACATAATTTACGCATTTCCGGCGCCCTCCGGCGGTGTTTGCGTAATGGTGGTTAGGAGATAGCGGAAAAACGCCGTAAACATCTCTCTCATTAAACAATGCCGGGAATAAAAAAAGAAGCAGTCTACTTCTCCGACGCCCGATGTACAAACCCCGAGGCCTACGTCCGAAACGGGACGGAGGATAAAAACTGCCCTTTTCATAATATATCACAAAACGCGAATAGCGTCAACGCTTCCGGCAAGACAGCTGTATACCGATAAAATCGCTTTACACTTCCCAAGAAGGCTTTGCGCAGTTTTGGCGCATATCAACAAGCTTTAACTGCCTGGCGTGCGCCGGCTTGTTTTGATAGTGCGCGTGCTTCACAAAAGATAGAAGGCTGTGCAACCGTTTTGATTGAAGAAAGCCTTCTCCGTCTGCCGCTAAAAGTCTAATTCAAACAAAAAATACCGTCAATACTTCAAGCGGCGATATACAGCCCTCCGCGGATAGGAATCCATATGCGATATGCGGGGCTTGTATTTTTCTTGTAATTGTGATATTATTATCGAGTAAGGGTAATTGCGCGGATCTCGCGCACGGCGGAGTATCGGTCAGGGGTGGCATTGATACCTCGCCCATACCTTATTCGGCAAAGTAAGTTCTGCTTGGCGGCGGCTTTTCCGCCGCTAGGTTTTGGCTTAGCCGCGCTTGGGCGGGAGTAAAGCTGCGTTTTGCCGAATTTTTGCGGCGCTGCCGTTTTATTCTTTTTGCCTTAATGCAAAAGAATATTGCTAGGGCGGCTGTAAAACTATTTTTTGGGTAACACATCGGGAGGAAAGAGAAGTGACAAAAGTGGGCGAAAGTGCGGAAAATTATTTGGAAACCATACTCATCTTGTTGGAGAGCAAGGGCAATGTACGCGCGATAGATATTGCGGGCGCGCTGGATTTTTCCAAGCCCAGCGTGAGCATTGCGCTCAAGCATCTGCGTGAGCAAGGGCATGTGACGGTCGGCGAGGACGGCTTGCTTTCTTTGACGGAATCGGGCAAGCGCATAGCGGAAGCCGTATATGAACGCCACCGCGTACTCACTCAATTCTTCACCTCTTTGGGCGTGGACGCAGCCGTCGCCCAGGCGGACGCTTGCAAGATAGAGCACATCATAAGCGAGCAAACCTTCGAGGCGATAAAGAATTCTTTGAAGAGCTAGGGCGGCAATAAACAGTTTTTCGGTATAAAAGAACTGCCCCTTTGCCGTATGCGTTTAGGCATTTCATACAGTAAAAGCGGTATATAGCGTATGCATAATCCGTGGTCGATATAATGTCCCGTTTTGGGATATTTTGCAGCGCGGTTATATTTTACGCCGCGCAAAGAGATTTGTGGGGCAAATCTCCACGCGCCCTCTCGTCGCTACGCGGTTTGAGAGGCATAGTTGTGCTCGCCTTGCTTTTAAGGTATCAAAAGTTTTCAAGCGGATAAGTAATAAATGCTTTTCAGGTATCGTAGCGTTATCCGCTGTCGCACAAAGAGATTTGCGAGGCAAATCTCCACTTTTGGCATTATAAAGCGGTGTATTTATCAAATATAAATATTTCAATGCGCCTGCGGCACCTTAACTTACTTCGCGGAAAAGAATTACGGGAAGCGCTGCTATTTAATAAGGAAAGTTGACTGTTTGGGAAGAATGCAAGCATAATAATGTTGTCCGCGAAAGCCGATTACGCTATAAATAGCACAATCGGCGTCCGGCGTTGCTTGCAACAGTATCTCCAAAAATAGTTGCGCTTGCCCTGCTTTATCGAGTATCGCTAGTTCATATGCGGAAAGATTAGTTACCTTTACCCAAACCTGTTAGAACACATTTTACATATACAACTATTATAGCGGATATGTGGTTATTTTCTCGTGCTAAATATCACTTGTAAAATGCTCGCTTTTAGCGAGGTGGATTTCGTTCAGTTTTGTGCGAGATGTTGCGCAGTTGTAGTACCTCCTACAACAAACGACATATCGTGCAAAAATGAGCGGAAAACACCCGCTTAAAGTGTTCTAACAGGGTTGGGGAAAGGTACGTATCAGGTATCGTTGCTTTATCCGTCGCCGCGCAAAGAGATTTGCGGGGCAAATCTCCACGCGCCCTCTCGTCGCCTTGGCGGTTTGAGGGGCATAGTTGTGCTCGCCTTGCTTTTCAGGTATCGAAAGTTTTCAAGCGGATAAGTAATAAATGCTTTTCAGGTATCGCAACATAATCTGCTGTCGCACAAAGAAATTTGACGAGCAAATTTCCACTTTTTGGCACACGTTAAGCAGTTCACGGAGAATTGTTTATCTGCCAAAAAATATCACTTTTCGGAAGTAACGCAACTTTCGCTTTTTTCTTACTTTTATCTTCCGAAAAATATCACGATTTTAAGGGGCGCTATCGCTATGCAAAAAGTAATTTGCGTCCCTCAAAAATCATATCCCCTTACCCCACAACCGTAATCTCTGCGGCGGTCACGGTGTGGGCGGCGGTGGTATTGGGGGTGCCGCCGCGGGTATAGGACACGGCTATGGTATCGCCGGCTTTGGCGGCGTAGGTGGCATAGGTCACCATATAGTTGCGGTCAATCGATATTTGCGTTGAAGTGCCGCCGGAGGTGAGGGTTATAGAGGTTATTATGTCGCCCGTCTGCAAGCCGAGCTGTTCGGCGATGCCGCCGGAGGTTATCGACTGTATTACCGTTTGCGTGACTATCTCGCCACTGCCGGTTGCTTCGTTATAGATATAGCGCGAGTTCTCCTCGGTTACGGTCACGCCCAGGGCGATGGCGTTGAGCCCGGAAGTGGACGGATCGGAATCGGTGGCGTAGTAGTAGATGTTGTCCGCCACCGCCTTGACGGTATCCACGGGAACGGCATAATTTATGCTCTGTTCTTCCTCGCCGTTGCCCGCGTGAGGCACGCCTATCAGCTCGCCGTACACGTTGAAGCAGCCGCCGCCCGAGTTGCCGCCGTACATGGAAGCGTCCACGCGCATAGAGCGGTGCGCCGTTATCTGCTGGCTTATCTGCAAGGTTATATATTCGCTGTGCACGCTCACGATGCCTTCGGTCACGCTTATGCCGTCGCCGCCCGTATTGCCTATCACGATGGCGGTATCGCCCACGTCGTAACCATCGGCAAAGGTGACGGGCTGAACGTCGGGGTTGATCGCCTTGACGTCGGAAGTTTTTGCGCGGATGAGAGCGATGTCGTTCTGCTCGCTGCCGCCCGCGTATTCGCACTCTATGGCGTAGCTGCCGTAATCCACGGTGTTGTAATTATTTTCCGTGCTCTCGGTTATCTTCGCGTCGTTTTCGCTGCCGTAGAGGTAGATCACTATCTTGCGCGCGATGTTTTGGCTGCTTGCGCCGCTTTCGGAGTAGGCGAGGTTGTCGGCGTTTGCGTAGCTTGAATATACCACGTGATAGTTGGTGATAAAGTAGGTGTAATCGCCGTCTATTTTATAGATGACCGCAGAACCGGAGTAGAGCGCGGTGGTGTTGGTGGTCGTTATGCCGCCCCAGCCGACGGAAGTGCGCGTTTCGTAAAACTCCGTATTCACCGACGCCACGGAACGCAGCACGGAAGCTATCACCGCGGAGTTGTCCTGCGCGACTTCCACGTCCATATAGGCGTCTATAAACTGCTGATAGGTGAGGGAATCGTCGCCGGAAGACGCTATGTATTGATTATAGATGTCCAGCGCGGAAACGCTCTCTCCGTCCGCGCCGTCTGCGCCGTTTTCGCCGTTTGCTCCGTTCGTCACTTGAAAGGTGAAGGTGCTGCCGTCGGTATAGGTGACGGTATAGGTATCCGTCAAGCCGGAGGTGCCCGTCTTTTCTATAGACTTGATGCCCAAGCCGTCCTGCCCGTCAGTGGCGCACGCGGCGAGCACTCCCGCCAATAAAACGCATATCGCCAAGGCGGCGACAAGCGCGATAATCTTCTTGTTTTTCATGCTAAAACCCCCTATCTTGGTATGCTATCGCGGTTTTTCAAAAACCTTATCTATTGCGCCTATATTTTAACACTCTTTAATAAAAAATTTCAATATACCTTGCATAATCTTTACCTTTTTTACCCAATTTTTGCAACGGCTGCGCGCTTTTGTGCCGTTTGCACCGCGATTGCGCTTTCTTATGCCCGCATATGCTTGCGCGTTTTTTTGATAAAATGGTATAATATATCGGTATGGAAAAATGTTACGATGCAATAGTTATAGGCGGCGGCCATGCGGGCGTTGAAGCGGCTCTTGCTTTGGCGCGCACTTCTTTGCGCACGCTTATGATGACGCTCACTCCCGACGCCATAGCGTATATGGCTTGCAATCCCGCGATAGGCGGCACCGCCAAGGGGCACCTCGTGCGCGAGATAGACGCACTGGGCGGGCAGATGGGCATAAACGCGGACGCTACCTACTTGCAGATGCGTATGCTCAACCGCGGCAAGGGCGAGGCGGTGCACTCGCTGCGCGCGCAGTCGGACAAGATAAAATACCACCTTACCATGAAGCGCACGCTGGAGGAGCAGGAGAATTTGGACATCCTTCAAGCAGAAGCCGCGGAGATACTCACGCGCGGCGGCGCCGTTTGCGGAGTGAGGACGACTTTGGGCGATACGTATGAGGCAAAAGCGGTCGTGGTAGCCACGGGCGTATACCTCAATTCGGACATAATAACGGGCGATTGGCGCAAGGAAAGCGGACCTTCCGGCTTTGCAAACGCCACTCATCTTACGCAAAGCCTCATATCGCTGGGGCTGGACGTGCGCCGCTTTAAGACGGGCACTCCCGCGCGCCTTGACGGGCGGACGATAGATTATTCCGTAATGCAGGCGCAGGAGGGCGAGGACGTGTATCCCTTCTCGTTTATGACGGAGGGCAGGGTGCACAACACGGCAAAATGCTACCTCACCTACACCACGCAAGCCACCAAGGACGTGATAATGGCGAACATCGCCCGCTCCCCCCTGTATAACGGCACGATAAAGAGCACGGGTCCGCGTTACTGCCCCTCGATAGAGGACAAGGTCATGCGCTTTGCGGACAAAGAACGGCACCAGATCTTCATCGAACCGGAGAGCGCGTTCACGCACGAAATGTACGCGCAGGGCATGTCCTCATCCCTGCCTTTCGACGTGCAGGAGCAGATGTATCACACGGTGACAGGCTTGGAGAGGGCGCGGATAGTGCGCTACGCCTACGCGATAGAATACGACTGCATCGACAGCACCCTCCTGCTCCCCACCCTGCAGGTGAAGGGGATAGACGGGCTTTACATGGCGGGGCAGATAAACGGCAGCTCCGGCTACGAAGAAGCCGCTGCTCAGGGCTTGATGGCGGGCATAAACGCCTCCCTTTGGCTGAGGGAGAAAGACCCTCTCGTACTCAGGCGGGACGAAGCGTATATCGGCGTGCTGATAGACGACCTTGTAACCAAGGGCACGAACGAGCCCTACCGCATGATGACCGCGCGCGCGGAACACCGCCTGCATTTAAGGCAGGAGAACGCGGATATGCGCCTCACCCCCAAGGGCAGGGAAGCAGGACTTGTGGACGACGCGCGCTGGGCGAAATTCGAAGAAAAAAGGGCGGAAGCGCAAGCCTTTGCGCCCCTTTTGAGCAAGTATCCGCCCAAGGCTTCCTCCGACGCGTTTTTGCAGAGCCTGGGCGAGGGCGGAAGCGGAAACTATTCCTACGAGCAGCTCTTCAAGCGCACGGGCACGACAGCGGACGGGGTGAAGGAGTTCTTCCCCGAGTGGAGCGATTGCGACCCGCGCGTGCTGGGCGAGCTGATCACCTCCTGCCGCTATGCGGGATATTTGGAAAAACAAAAAGCCGCCATCGAGAGGGAAAAGAAGATGGAGGGCAAAGCGATCCCGCCCGACATAGACTACCTGAATATGCACGGGCTGAGGCTGGAAGCCAGGCAAAAATTGGACAAGATCCGCCCCCTCAACTTGGGGCAGGCGGCTAGGATCTCCGGCGTTTCGCCCGCGGATATAACCGTGCTCATGGTGCGCCTTTACGGGAGGGGTGAGGGATGAAGGACGAGTTGCAGCTTATCGCCTTTTCTTCGCAAAACGAAAAACTCAAGGCTTTCGCCGCCTTTTTGAAGGAGGAAAACGCCAAATACAACCTCACCGCCATCACGGGCGAGGAGGAGATAATCTCCAAGCACTTTTACGACAGTTTGGTCGGCGAACGCTTTTTGGAGAGCGGCGCAACCGTGTGCGACATAGGCAGCGGGGCGGGCTTTCCGCTCATCCCACTCGCCGTACTCAGGCAGGACTGCTCCTTTACGGGCGTGGATTCCACTCAAAAAAAGGTGAACTTCATCAACGCCGCCTGCGCCAAGCTGGACATAAAAAATTGCTATGCCGTGCACGCAAGGGCGGAGGACATAAAGCCGCGAGAGAGCTTTACCGCCGTGACCGCGCGCGCCGTGGCGAGCCTCAACACCCTTGCAGAATACTGTTTGCCCATTCTTAGGGTGGGCGGCGTTATGATAGCCTACAAGGGGAGCGGCGCAGACGAAGAGCTGGAGGAGGCAAAGGGCGCGCTCAAAATTTTGGGCGGGCAGGCGGAGGAGATATACCGCTACACCCTCCCCACGGGCGAAGCGCGGGCGATAATCGCGATAAAAAAGATATCCCCCACGCCCGCAAAATACCCCCGTCAGGGCAACAAACCTCGCTTAAAGCCGTTGAAGTGATATGTACGTTACCAAGGTGACTTTGAATAATTTCCGCAACTATGCGGACAAGACCTTCTCCTTTAAAGAGGGTCTCAACGTGATAGTCGGCCCCAACGCCACGGGCAAAACCAACCTTTTGGAGAGCGTTTATATGTGCGGCTTGGGCACGTCCCCGCG
Organism: uncultured Clostridia bacterium; assembly: GCA_944381275.1. Lineage (GTDB taxonomy): Bacteria > Bacillota > Clostridia > Christensenellales > UBA3700 > Alloclostridium. Next base: position 26,156 of record CALWKO010000018.1, read on the forward strand.
CGTGAGCCGCGACAAGGACGTCATCAAGTGGGGAGAGAAGGGCGCGTACATCCACCTGGAGCTGCAAACGCGCTTCCGCGCCCACACCGTGGATATGTATATCGACGGAAAGGAGAAAAAACGCGTTGCGATAGACGGTATCCCCATAACCCGCCTTGTTCAACTTATAGGCACCCTAGGAATAGTATTTTTCTCCCCCGATGAGCTTAAACTCGTGAAGGACGCTCCCGTGGAGAGGCGGCATTTTATGGACGTGTCCCTCTCGCAGCAATCGTCAAAATACCTGTTTGCGCTCTCGCGCTACAACGCCGTGCTCGTGCGCCGCAACAAGCTGCTCAAAACCCTCCCGCCGGGGGAGAATTTGAAAAACTCCCTCAATGTGTGGGACATTCAGCTTGCGGAAGAGGGCGCGCGCGTGATAAAGGCGAGGTATGAATTTACGCGCGAGCTGAAAAACTTCGCCGCGCAAAAGCACGCCGTGCTCAGCGGCGGCAAGGAGAGCCTCTCCCTCGAATACGAAAGCGACGCCCCCGACGGCAGTGAAAAAGAGATAGCGGACACCCTTTCTCAAAAGCTCTTTATGAGTTACGACAAGGACTGCGCCCTGCAATACACCACCGTAGGCCCGCACAAGGACGACATAAAAATCTCGCTGGACGGCATAGACGTGCGCAAATTCGGCTCGCAGGGGCAGCAGCGCACCGCGGCGCTCTCGCTCAAGCTCGCGGAAATCTCCCTCTTCAAGGACAACATGGGCGAAGAACCCGTGCTCTTACTTGACGACGTCCTCTCCGAGCTGGACGAGGGGAGAAGGAAGACGCTGTTAAGCGAAACTTCGCAATACCAGACTATAATCACCTGCACCGAATATCAGGAAGATATATCGGCTTCAAATATTATTTATACCAAATAAATTTGAAGCCACGAGGGCGCCGCATATAACCGCCCTTCTGCGTTGCCTTATTAAGCGGAAAATAAAAGGGATGAAGGGTAGCGCGGTTTACAACCGCCGTTACCCTTTCATTTTCCGCTTGCTGAGGGGAAACCCTTCCATTGAAAACAACTTTACATCTACGAAAAAACGTAATCTATACCGCGGGTGGCTCTGCCGCCCGCTAATTGTTTTCTACGTCACGGTTTTCCCCTCTTTTTGCGGCACACTGAATCTCGTAGCGCACTTGTCGTTAGCCGCAAAAATTCACCCTTTCCGTCCCATCGTGCCGCAAGTCGGCACTTGGGCGAGAGGCAGCCGCCTCTCTCAAGGTAACGCTTGGCCAAAGTGCGATTTTGCCGCGCTTTATTTGATAAGCGGAAGAGAAAAAGGATAAAGGTATCTACGCTAACTGCGTTAGGTACCTTTTCCTCTTCCGCTTGCTGAGGGGCAACCCCGCCATTCGCAAGCAATATTACTCAATGAAGCAGCTTAATCACGTTGCGGAGCCACTCCGTTGCTCCGCAAGATTGCTTGCTTGAGCCGCGGTTTCCCCTCTTTTTGCGGCAAACTTAATCTCGTAGCGCACAAATCTTAGCCGCAAAAATTCACCCTTTCCGATTTGAGAGGCAGTCGCCTCTCTCAAGGTGACGCTTGCCAAAAGCGCGGTTTTGGCGCGCTTTATTGCACTACTTTATCTCTTCGCAAGGGCTTTTATCATAATAGCGTAAGTTGGTTTCTTCGCACCTGCGCAAGCTCCGCCTTGCTCACGCACGGCTCCACGAGAGGGCAAGCCTCTCTAATGGTAACGCTTGGCTTTTGTCGCGCTTTATTGCACTTTTTTATATCTTCGCAGTTGTTTTTAACATTAAAGCACAAGATATTTCTTCGCAATCTTATGGGGTAGAAAGAATACTCTCGATAAAAGACCAAACAAGTGTAAATGCGCCTGCGGCACCTTAACTTACTTCGCGGAAAAGAATTACGGTAAGCGTTGCTATTTAATAAGGTAAGTTGACTGCTTTAACGGAATGCAAGCATAATAATGTTGTCCGCGAAAGCCGATTACGCTATAAATAGCACAATCGGCGGAGAGCGCCGCTTGCGGCTGTATGTCCAAAAATAGTTGCGCTTGCCCTGCGTGGTCGGGTATCGCTAGTTCATATGCGGAAAAATTAGTTACCTTTACCCAAACCTGTTAGAACACATTTTACATATACAACTATTATAGCGGATATGTGGTTATTTTCTCGTGCTAAATATCACTTGTAAAATGCTCGCTTTTAGCGAGGTGGATTTCGTTCAGTTTTGTGCGAGATGTTGCGCAGTTGTAGTACCTCCTACAACAAACGACATATCGTGCAAAAATGAGCGGAAAACACCCGCTTAAAGTGTTCTAACAGGGTTGGGGAAAGGTACGTATCAGGTATCGTTGCTTTATCCGTCGCCGCGCAAAGAGATTTGCGGGGCAAATCTCC